>JBBIKM010000205.1:0-6753 GCA_037445455.1 bacterium
GCTTCGAGGAAACGACCTCGCAGCGCGGCCTCAAAGCACCGGAAGAGAGGTTCGTCGCAGCACCGTTTACAACCAACACCCTGGTGCTGCAATCCGGCCTTTCGATCAATAACTCCATCCTTGCTGCCTTGAACCAGCTCGGCGTGGTGTATGATTTTCTCGCCACTTCCGATTTTACCGCCATTGATTTCAGTTCCTATGAAACCATCGTTGTGGGGATGGATGGCGGCTTGATCGAGACCGCCAGTGTGCAAGCGCTCGCCAATGCCGCCGCCAGCGGCAAGAACCTGGTGATGTATGGCGGCACCAACTACGGGCCGTATTACACCGGCGTGGGTGCCTACCTGCTGCAGCACACTGGCGCGCAAGGCTGGACGATGTCGGCACCGCCTCATCTGACCGTCACCAACCCGGGCGATCCGCTGGCAGCCGGCCTGCCCGCCTCGTACAATTATGCGAATGCCGCAGCCGCCTTCTACATGCTGCGTATTAATGATCCGGCGGCCACAGTCGTGGCCATGAACGGCGACGGCCATCCGGCTTTGGTGCGCAAAAGTATCGGCAGCGGCACGCTGGTCTACTCGATCAGCTCACCATATGATGCCTACTTTTCAAACCCGTCGGATTTCGAAATTCTCAAGACCATCGTCAACAACGCCATCAACGCCAGTGGTTGCAGTTGGTTGAACGAGAATCCGGCGAGCGGATCGATTGCGGCGGGAAGCCAGCAGGAGGTGAGTCTCGCGGTCAACACCATCGGACTGCTGCCGGGCGAGTATGATTGCACTCTTCTCATCACCAGCAATGATCCCGACGAACCGGAAATCACCGTGCCGGTGCATCTCACGGTGGTACCGAAGCCGCCGGCAGATGTTGACGTTTCGCCCTCCTCTTTCAGCTTTACTCTGCCAGAGGAGGAGGGGGTGGCCACTGCCACAATGACGATCGCGAACACTGCCCCGGCCGGCCATGATGATCTCGAATGGAACATCGCCGAGCAGGAGGCTACGCTGGTTTTGAGCAACGGCAGGAAACTCGCGGTCAACCTCGGGCGGCGTGTCAGCGCGGCGGCAAGCCAACCCGATTCGCGGCCGGAGAATTTCAATCCCCAGGCCGGTAAATACGACGCGGATTTGCCCCCCGGCCCGCCGGTGATTCAAGGCGCAGGGGGCCCGGACGGTTTCGGCTATACCTGGATCGACAGCGATGAAACCGGAGGCCCGGCCTTCAACTGGCAGGATATCACCGGCGTGGGCACGCCGGTAAACCTGTCGGACGATTCTTTCATCGAAGTGGCGCTGCCGTTCACCTTCCCGTTCTATGGCGTAGACAAGTCGCTGGTGAAAATCTCCTCCAACGGATTCCTGGCCTTTGGGCCGAACGGGACCGACTTCAACAACACGCCGTTGCCCAACACAGGCCAGCCGAACGACCTCATTGCCCTGTTCTGGGATGATCTCAATCCGAGTCTGGGCGGAACGATCCACTATTATCACAACGCCGGCGCGAACGAGTTCATCGTGCAATACACCGGCATTCAGCATTTTGGCGGCAGCGCGCCTTATACGTTTCAAGCCATTCTGCGGTCAAACGGCAGCATACTGCTGCAGTATCTTGCGATGCAGGGCCCGGTCAATTCTGCCACACTTGGCGTCGAGAACAGCAGCGGCACGATCGGCTTGCAGATCGCCTTCAACGCCAATTATGTGCACGATAACCTGGCGGTGGCGATTCAGGCCGCCTGCCCCTGGATCTCCGAAGATCCCGTGAGCGGCGTGATCCCGCCGGGCGGCAGTGAGCAAGTGACGCTGTCGGTCAGCACTGCCGGACTGGCGCCAGGAACCTACAACTGCGAACTCCTGGTCAACAGCAATGACCCGGACGAGCCGCAGATTGCGGTGCCGGTTGAGTTGATCGTGATTCCGTTGATACCTCCGGAAATCGAGGTCACGCCGGCTTCGTTTGCCTTCACGCTGCCCTACGGCAATGCCACCGCGGGTGGCACCATGACGATTTCCAATTTGCTGCCGCCCGGCCCCGGCGCCGACAACCTGGACTGGAACATCACCGAGCAGGAGGCAGCGCTGGTTTTGAGCAACGGCAGGAGGCTGCCGGTGGGCGTGCGGCCGCACGGCAGCAGCTTACGCAACTCCCCGGTTTCGCCCGGCCGTGTCGAGGGCGGGGCTCCGGGAGCCGGGCAGACTTCCTCGTCGCCGAGTTTGAGCTTCAACGGCGCGGGCACCGCCGAAGCGCCGGTCAATCCTGCCGAGGTGCTCTACGACCAGATGGATTCGCCAGGCTTGAACAGCATCACCTCCCAGAACTTCGAGGCTGCAAACGATGCCTTTGACAACCAGGCGGCGGATGATTTTGTCATCCCCGCCAGCGACGGCGCATGGACGATCGAGCGCGTGGAAGTGGCAGGGGTTTATTTCAACGGCACTGGGCCGGTCGCTTCGGTCAACGTGTGGTTCTACCAGAATGCCGGTAATCTGCCGGGAGCTGAAGTGTACAGCGCACTCGCAGTTGTTCCGAGCGCGGGCATTGCCAACGGGTCGTTTGTGATCGACCTGCCGACCCCCGCCATCCTGACTGCCGGCGCGTACTGGGTCTCGGTACAAGCCAACATGGATTTCACGCCCTACGGACAGTGGGGCTGGACCGAACGCACGGTGGCGTCGAACAGCCCCTCGGCGTGGCGCAACCCCGGCAATGGATTCGGCACGCCGTGCACCAACTGGGGCCAGCGTGTCAGTAGTTGTGGTGTCGGTAGCGACCCGGATCTGCTCTTCCGCTTGAGCGGTGCGGTCGGCGGCGGGTGTTTGTGGCTGACGGCGAATCCGCTGAGCGGCAGCATTCCACCGGGCGGCAACCAAACCGTCGAAGTGACCGTGAGCGCTGCCGGCTTGGTGCCGGGCACCTACAACTGCACGCTGATCGTCAACAGCAATGATCCGGACGAACCGCAGGTTGCTGTCCCGGTTCAGCTCGATATCGTTGTCGATGCCGTGATCTGGATTCCGGATGACGTCGTCAATCCCGATCTCGCCAAGAAGGCGGCAGAGCGCGGGCTGGCCATTGAAACGCTGCAAAACTTGACGGTCACACCCACCAGCCACCTGGAGTTGAAAGCGGCGCTGGAAGCCAACGGCAAAGCCGTTCTGATTACCAACACCCTGACCCAGGCGGAGATCGCGCAGGCCGATTATCTCTTCGTGGTAACGGGCATTTATCCCAACAACCACGTGATCAAAGAGACGGATCCCGAAGCCGCGTTGATCGAGAGCTACCTAGCCGCCGGCGGCAAGGTGTACCTCGAAGGCGGCGACGTTTGGTACTATGACCCCATTAATCTCGAGGGCCACGATTTCGGCCCGTCCTTCCAGATCAACCCGCTGCGTGACGGCAGCAACAATTTGAAGACGGTGCTGGGTGCATGCCTGGCCGAGGGCAAGGATTTTACCTACTCCGGGGCGAACAACTTCATCGACCAGATCGCGCCCGTTGGCACGGCTTGTACCATCCACTCCAATGACAGTCCGGCCTACACCTGTGGCGTGGCGAACAGCGGGGCTTCCGGACGCACCATCGGCAACTCGTTCGCTTTCGGCGGGCTGGATGATTTCAGCATCTCCGGCGTGAGCAAGGCCACCCTGATGGCCTCGTATCTCGATTTCTTCGACAACGGCATTTCGGTCACTGCGGTGACCTATGACTTTCCGTTGGCCAGCGGCGGCTGGTATCTGGTTTCACTGCCGGTGATCCCGGATGACAATCGCTTGAGCGTAGTCTTCCCGCAGGCGCTGGCGGCATTCGGTTGGGACTTTGCCACGCAAAGCTATGTGGCCGTCACGCGGCTGCTGCCGGCGCGGGGCTATTGGATCACCATGCCTTCCGCCACCACGGTGACGGTGACCGGGCAGCCGTTGAATCAGTACAGCGAAACCTACACCGCCTCAGGCTGGGATATGTTGGGCGCGGTGATCAACCGGGCGAGTGTGAACGGCGAACCGCAAGGCAACGTGTTTGCGATGTTCGGCTTCGATCCGATCAGCGGCACGTATCAATCGGTGCGCAGTTTCGAGCCGAAACAAGGCTACTGGATCGCAGTATCGGCCAGTGAAAACGAACCGGTTTTCCTCACCGTAAGCCCGGGCACGGGCGCGGCGCCTGCACCCAGCCCGGCCGCCATGACCACCTTCACCAAGCATTACGGCAATGCCCCGCCTGCGCCACCAGCTTACGTCCTCGCTGGCGGCCGCCTGGTCGAGTTGCCGAAAGAGTATGGCCTGGCGCAGAATTATCCGAACCCCTTCAATCCCGAGACGATGATCGAGTTTCAATTGCCCAAAGCCGGCAAAGTGAGCTTGAAGATCTACAGTGTGCTCGGTCACGAAGTGCGCACGCTGGTGGAAGCGGAAATGCCGGCCGGCCGGCACCAGGTGCAATGGGATGGCAGGGATCAATTGGGGCGCGCGGCGGAGTCGGGCGTCTATCTGTATCGCCTCACGGCCGGTGATTTTGTGAAAAGCAGGAAGCTCGTCTTGCTCAAGTGAGCACACGGCGTTCTGCAGACTTGAGAGCGTGAGCCTGCCAGGGCGGAGTTGAGGAACGCCTGCAGGGCATGTGTGCGTTCACTGCGGCGGCCTCGAGCTTGCAACCGTGGCTTCACCTCCCTGCCCGTCAATTGTGACTGCCCGGCCACTTGATCGCTGGCGAATCCAGCCAGAGGAAGCGGCCGGGCCGTGTTGTTCTTTGCTGAACCATGAGCTGCCAGGGCATGGCAGCCATGATGGCGGGTGCCGACTTCAATTCGCGGGCGGTACGCGATACTTGACGTGGTACTGCCACCAATTCAAGTGCCAAAAAGGGAGGAGGTGTATTACTGGTTAAGCGTACGCTGTTAATCTTGCGCGGCACCGCAGTCCTTTTGGACTGAGGTTGTGCGGATATTGCATTTTGTCGGGTCCAGTGCCCCATCATCATTGCTATGAACTCCTCAGAAAGCAGCCAAGGAGGAACCTATGTCGGTAACGAAAAGAAGTCTCCGAACCTTCATTCTGCTCACGGCTTTGCTTGGCGTACAAGCTTTCGCGCAGCAGGCACCGGTCGGACATGAATGGGAGATTCCCATCAGTTTCGAGCGCCTTTCTACGCCCCCCGCGACGAACCCACCGCTGGTCTTTGGCACGCAAGACGGTGCGACTTCCGGTTTTGACCAGGGCACTGACATTCCTGCGCCGCCTCCCCCGCCCGATCCCAACACCTTTTTCGTGCGTTTTGTCGGTGGCCCATTGACGTTGCTCAAAGACCTTCGCAATACCCAATCAACCTCTGAAACCTGGACCGTGCAAATCAGCGGGCAGGGCAACAATTCAGTGAAAATCACCTGGGATGCGGAGCAGTTTCCGCCGGGTGATGTGCCTGGGACATTAACCATTACGGACGTTCTGGGCAACTCCCGTAACATGCTCACGGACAGCGAGTTTAGCGTACCGTTTTTCAGTACGATCGTCACGATCACCTACGCCTCGCCGGTGGTCAATCCGCCCACGGCTGATTTCTCCGGCTCCCCGTTGAGCGGGCCGGCACCGTTGTCGGTTACCTTCACGCCTGCCATCACCGGCTCGGCTGTGATCGACACCTTCGCCTGGAGCTTCCCCGGCGGCAGCCCGGAAATGGTCAGCGGCACAGGGACGCCGGCCCCGGTCAATGTGGTTTACAACTCTGCCGGTACGTTTGACGTCTCGCTGACCGTCACCAACAACGCCGGCACGGACACGGAAACAAAGACGGCGTACATCTCTGCCGAGACACCAGCCAACCAGCCTCCGGTCGCTGATCCCCAGAGCGCTTCCACTGATGAGGACATGCCCAAAGACATTACCTTGACGGCGACGGATCCGGACAATGGCCCGCAGCCGCTCACCTACATCATTGTTGATTCGCCCCAACACGGCACATTGACGGGCACGCCGCCCAATGTGACCTATTCTCCGGCAGCCAACTATCACGGCGCGGACAGCTTCACTTTCAAAGCCAACGATGGCGAGGATGACAGCAACATCGCGACGGTGTCAATCACGGTGAATCCGGTGAATGATGCACCGGTCGCGAGCCCGCAAAGTGTCACCACACCGGAGGACACCCCGCTCGCAATCACGTTGACGGGCGCGGACGTGGATGGCGACCCGCTCACCTTCACGATCGTGACCAACCCGGCTCATGGAACGCTGACGGGAACGCCTCCGAATGTGACTTATACGCCGAACGCCGGCTATAGCGGCCCGGATGCCTTCACCTTCAAGGTGAATGATGGCCAGCTCGACAGCGCGCCGGCCACGGTTTCAATTACAGTGATCGAGCAGAATGACCCGCCTTTAGCCAACGCGCAAGACGTCACAACCGATGAGGACACACCGGTGGCGATTACGTTGACTGGGTCGGACCCGGAAGGGCAGCCGTTGACGTTTGCGATCGTCACGGGTCCTGCTCACGGTTCCTTGAGCGGCACACCGCCGAACGTGACCTATACGCCTGCAGCCAACTTCTTCGGGCCCGACTCTTTCACCTTCAAAGTTAATGATGGCGTTTTGGACAGCGACTCCGCCAGGGTATCGATCACTGTCGCGCCGGTGAACGATGCGCCGGTGGCGAATCCGCAGAATGTCATTGTGCAGGAGGATACACCGACGCCGATCACGTTGACGGGCGCGGACGTGGATGGCGACCCGCTCACCTTCACGATCGTGA
>JBBIKM010000205.1:6853-10946 GCA_037445455.1 bacterium
ATGGCGTTTTGGACAGCGACTCCGCCAGGGTATCGATCACTGTCGCGCCGGTGAATGATGCGCCGGTGGCCAACGATCAGAGTGTAACCACCTTTCTCGATTTGCCGGTGGCGATCACTCTCACGGCCAGCGATGTTGAAAACGACCTGCTGACATTCACGATTGTAACCGGTCCGGCCAACGGCACGCTGAGCGGCACGCCGCCGAATGTGACCTACACTCCCAATACCGGCTTCACTGGCAATGACGCTTTCACCTTCCTGGCCAACGACGGCCAATTGAACAGCAACACCGCGACCGTGGCGATTACTGTGGATGAAGAGCCTGTGGCTCCTCCGGTCGCGGACTTCGAGGGCACGCCCCTGCTCGGCGTAACGCCGCTCACCGTGCAATTCACCGACAGATCCACCGGCGTTATCACAAGCTGGCTGTGGGATTTCGGCGACGGCCACACCAGCACCGAGCAGAATCCGCAGCACACTTATGATGTGCAGGTCGATCCCAAATTCACCGTCAGTCTCACCGTCACCGGCCCGGGCGGCAGTGACACCGAGACCAAGGTGAACTACATCGAAGTGCTGCTCGCCCTCGAGGTCAATATCGAGGCGGCGCCGGCCTCCGGTCTGGCACCCCTGGCGGTGGCGTTCAGCAGCTCGTCCAACGTGCCGATCATGAGCCATGCCTGGAGTTTTGGCGACGGCGGCACCAGCACCGAGGCGCGTCCCACGCACACATACCTCCAGCCCGGATCGTACACCGTGACGCTGGTCACCGAAACGCCGCTGGGCCGCATCACCACCAGAAAAGTCAATCTGGTGCATGTGTTCGACTGCTTCACCAAGGCACCGCTGAGCCTGGTATCCGGCAGTCCCACCTATCCGGGCGAAGGTTGGGATAATGCCATCGACGGTGACGTGGATGGCTGGAACGGGACCGTTACCGCGGAAGGCAATCCCCCGCAAGCCGTGTTCGGCTTTAGCGACGGCAACGCCCGCATGATCGACCGGGTGCGCCTGTTGACCGACACCAACGTGCTTTTCCCCAGCCGCTGGGTGCAGGAGTTCCGCGTGCTGGTCTCGACCACCGGCACCGCCGACAGTGACTTCAGCGAAGTGTTGGCTGGCGTCAAAACCGGCGGAGCGTGGGAAGATTTCACCTTTCCCGCGGCTGGCGCCAGGTACGTCAAACTCGTGATCGACAAACCAACCACCGGTTTGCGGCAGTTGGGTGAATTTGAAGTCTGGGAAGCGCTGGATGCGAATCCGCCTGACACCACCCTCTCGAGCATTGCAGTCAGCAGCCCGCATGTTGCCGATGGCGAGGACGCAGCCACAATCACCATCGTCCTGCGCGACGCCAGCGGCGCGGCGATCACCGGCAAGCCCTCGTTTGCGTTCAAGCTGTTTGTCAGCGGCGCGCAGAACACTGCCAGCGCAGTGACCGAAACAACGACCCCGGGAACCTATCAGGCCACGCTCACTTCGCTGACCGCAGAAGTGAAAACCGTTTCCGTGCTGCTGGGCTGCACGCGCCTCAACAAGACGCCGGCAGGTGAGTTGGCGAGCACGACGTTCGTGCCCGTCCCGGTTCAACTCGCCAGCCTGGTGTTTGTGCAGGGCGCTGAGACTTATCCGGACGAAGGCTGGGACAATGCGATTGATGGTGATGTCGAGGGCTGGGATGGCACGACCACAATCAGCGGCACACCCGCCTTTGGCGTGTTCTCCTTCGCCGGTGGGGCCACCGAGAAAGTCGCAACCGTGCGCTTGCTGACCGACACCGGCGTGGGTTTTGGCTCGCGTTGGGTGCGGAAGTTCAGGATCCTGGTTTCCACCACCGGCACGGCAGCGGGCAATTTCACGGAGGTGCTGCAGGGTGAGCTGAGCAGCGGTGGCTGGCAGGAATTCAGCATGACGCCGGTGCCGGCCAAGTACGTCAAACTGCAGATTGACACCCCCGCCTCGGGATTCCGGCAAGTGGGAGAGTTCGAAGTCCTTGTTACCGGCAGCGGGCTGGCGAAGAGTGTTGCGGGGGAGCAGGCTGCGGTGGCGGGCCTGCCGACCGAATTCGCCCTCTCGCAGAACTATCCCAACCCCTTCAATCCGGAAACCGTGATTCGCATCGAACTGCCGGCAACGGTACCCACGCGGTTGGAATTGTATGACCTGCAAGGACGCCTGGTCCGCCGCCTGGTTGACAAGGAGATGACTGCCGGTGTGCACAATCTCAAATGGGATGGCACCGATGAGCAGGGCCGGCGCGTCAGCAGCGGCATCTATTGCTATCGCCTGCAGGCCGGTTCCTTCGTGCAGATCAAGCGCATGACGCTGCTCAAGTAGTTCTGTGGTTAGGATGGCCGAGGTATTGGGACGGCCACCGGCAATAGCGTTAAACAGCAAAGGCGATTGAGACAACTCAATCGCCTTTTTTTATGCCCGAAATCCTGCACCGCAGTCTGCCGGACAGCAAAGCGCGCAGGCTGGACAAGACTTCCCGGCGCACTGGCATGCTCAAGGACAATCGCTGATTGACTCCCTGTCTGGATTCTTGCGCCTCAGGAAACTGCGCTCGTGATCGACGCAACCGCGAGCGGCCGGCCGGCATGCAGCGAGGCGGTGGCTGCCAGCGCCGCCCGCAGGGCGGCGATCCCGTCAGCAATGCTGACCGGCGGCTGGCGGTCGAGGCGCAGGTTGTCGACGAAATTCCGCAACTGGGAAGTGTACGCCGCCGCGAAGCGCTCCAGGAAGTAGGGCACGGTGTCGTGCGCGATGCAGTTTTTGGTCATCACCAGCAGCGGCGTTTCGCGCAAGTAGCCGATGCGCAGCGTGCCGCGCGTGCCGAGGATTTCCGTGGCAATGTCATAACCGTAGACGCCGTTGCGGCTCAAGTCGATGGCGCCCAGCCGGCCATCGGCGAAGATCAAACTAATGACAGCATTATCGATGTCACCCACGCTGGCCATTTCGGGATAGGCCAGCACACCGCCAATGGCGTAGGTGGTTTCGATCTCACCCATGAACCAGCGCGCCAGATCGAGATCGTGAATGCCCATGTCAACAATCAGCCCGCCGCTGCTGCGCGGATCGGCGTACTCCAGGCTGGGGCGGAAAGGATCGCGGCTGGTGGCGCGAAACACCACCGGAGTGCCGATTTCGCCGTGATCGATCCTGGCCTTGGCCGCGAGGTAACCGCGGTCGAAGCGCCGCATGAATCCCATTTGAAAAAAGACGCCGCTGCGTTCGAGCGCAAGTCTCATCTCTTCCGCTTCCGCCAGCGAGAGCGACAGGGGCTTTTCGCAAAAGATGGCCTTCTGGCGCTGCGCCGCGGCGCTGACCAGCTCCCGGTGCGTGTGCGTGGGCGTGACGATCACCACCGCGTCGATTTGCCTGTCTTCCAGCAACGCGTAAGGATCAGCGTACCAGCGCGGCACTTCGAACGCCTCGGCCACCTGTTGCGCGGTTTCGGGATTGAGGTCGGCAACGGCGAGCAGGCGCGCGGCCGGTATGGCTTGGGCGAGATCACGCGCGTAAACCCGGCCCAATCGCCCCGCGCCGATCAAACCGAGTTTGATTTTGCCTTTGGTTTTTTCGGTCATTTTTGTTGCTCTGGCTCGCTTGCGCGGCCGCTTTGTTATGGCAGCGCAGCTTTGGTGATCAACTCGATCTTCACCGGCACGTAGGCCGGCAGCGTTTCGCCGCGCACGAGCTTCACGGCGTGCTCGACCGCCAGGCGGCCCATCTCCGCGGGAAACTGCGCAACGGAAGCGGCCATCGTGCCGGCGGCAATCGCGGTGCGGGCGTCGGCGACGGCGTCAAAGCCGAGCAGGGTGATCTGCCCGGTTTTGCCTGCAGCCGCGATGGCCTCCATCGCGCCGAGCGCCATCATGTCGTTGCACGCGAACAGCGCATCCAGATCGGGATGCGCCTGCAGCAGGTTCTGGCAGACACTGAAACCCTGATCGCGTTCCCAGTTCGCCGGCTGCGAGGCCACGATCAGCATGCCCGGCGCCTCCTGCAAGGCATCGCGAAAACCGCGCAGGCGCGCCTCACTGGTTTCGTGGCCGGGAATGCCCTCGAGAATCGCGACACGACCG
>JBBIKM010000206.1:0-10811 GCA_037445455.1 bacterium
ACCCACGTCGAAGTGTTGAGCGGCCTGCAGGAAAATGATGAAGTCATCACCGGGCCGTATCGCATCCTGTCACGCCTGCTGAAGGACGGCGACCGCGTGAAAGTCAAGAAGGAAGAGGCCCGGCAGAAAGACGGAAAGAAGGAACAATCGTGAGGCGTTGCCGGCAAGCACACCCACCGGGCGTGAGGCCGGAGGCCAGAAATCGGGAGATTGACCATGCTTATCGATGTGCAACAACTCGTCAAGACCTACGCCATCGGCGAGATTCAAGTCAATGCCCTGCGTGGCGTGGACGTGCAGATCGGCGAGAATGAATACGTCGCCATCATGGGCCCCTCCGGCTCGGGCAAATCCACGCTGATGAACATTCTCGGGTGCCTGGACACGCCCACCGAAGGCCGCTACCAGTTTGCCGGCGAGGACGTGCACAAGATGAACGATGACCAGTTGGCCGAGATTCGCAACCGCCGCATCGGCTTCGTTTTTCAGACTTTCAACCTGCTGCCGCGCGCCACCGCGCTGCACAATGTCGAGCTGCCGTTGGTTTATGCCGGCGTGTCAGCGGCCAAACGCCGCGACCAGGCCAAGACCGCGCTCGAGCGCGTCGGTCTGGCCGATCGCATGAATCACAAACCCAACGAGCTTTCCGGCGGCCAGCGCCAGCGCGTCGCCATTGCCCGCGCCCTGGTGAACAATCCCTCGATCATCCTGGCGGATGAGCCGACCGGCAATCTCGACACCGCCACCGGCGATGAGATCATGTCCATCTTCTCCGAGTTGCACCGCCAGGGCAACACCATCATCCTGGTCACGCACGAGGAATACATCGCCGAGCATGCGCGCCGCATCATTCGCCTGCGTGACGGCCGCATCGAGTCCGATGCCTTCATTTCCCGCGCCAACTGAGGCTGCGGCGGCACCGGCCGGGCGCTGCCACCCGGCAGCAGGCGCGCCGCTGCCGCCGGCCGTGATCTCGTGAAGTTGTGGGCGGCGCCACCCGGCGGAGCAACCGCCGCGGTGGGCGCGAGCGAAAGCAGCAGAACCATGCTCCCCATTTTCTCCGACCTGTGGGAAGGCACCAAGATCGCCCTGCAGGCATTGCGCGCCAACAAGCTGCGCTTCCTGCTGACGACGCTGGGCATCGTGATCGGCGTAATGACCGTGATCACGATCGTGGCGTTGATTCAGGGCATCAATCAAGCCTTCTATGAAGAAATTTCTTCCATCGGCACCGACACCCTTTACATTCAGAAATTCGCCTGGGTGAACAACGACCAGGAGGCGTGGGCGCGTTTTCGCAACCGCAAGGACATCACCCTGCGCGAATACCAGGCGGTGGTGAAGCATGCCACGCTGGTGAAGGCGGTCACGCCCAGCATCTACACCCGGGCCGCGGTCAGATACAAGGACAACGGCATCAGTGGCGTGTTGATCGCCGGCACCAATGACAACTACATGGTGACCAGCAACACCGCACCGGAACGCGGCCGCTTCATTTCCACACAGGACGTCGACTACCGCCGCAACGTTTGCGTGCTGGGCGCCGAAGTTGCCGAGAAGCTGTTCGGTCGCGCCGATCCCCTCGGCGAGCGCATCAGCATCGGCGGCCGGCGCTTTCGCATTGTCGGCGTGCTCGCTGAACGCGGCAAGATTTTCGGTTTCAATCCCAACATCCTCGTGGTGATTCCCTTCGGCACCTTCGAGAACGCCTTCGGCCATCGCCGCTCGGTCGAAATTCAAGTCAAAGTCAACCATCCCGCCCTGCTCGACGCCGCCCAGGACGAGCTGACCGGCATCCTGCGCCGCGTGCGCAAAGTGCCGCCCCACAAGGAAGACGACTTCGCCATCAACCGGCAGAGTTTGCTGACCAATCTCTACAACAGCCTCACCGCCGGGCTGTGGGGGCTGGCCATCGGCGTCGGCTCGATCTCGCTGCTGGTGGGCGGCATCGGCATTATGAACATCATGCTGGTGTCGGTGACGGAGCGCACGCGCGAAATCGGCATTCGCAAGGCCATCGGCGCGAAGCGGCGCGACATTCTCTGGCAGTTTCTGGTGGAGACCATGATCATTTGCAGCCTGGGCGTCGTGCTCGGCATTCTCGCCGCAGTCGGGGTGGCCCTCGCTGTCAAGCAGGCTTTTTCGTTCCCGGTGGTGTTCACGCCCTGGATCATCCTGCTCGGCCTGGGGTTCGTGGTGACCATCGGCCTGTTCTTCGGCATCTATCCCGCCAGCAAGGCCGCGCGGCTGAATCCCACCGAGGCGCTGCGCTATGAATAACCCTGAACGCGCGGACGAGTGCGCCGGAGCGGCGTGCGGCGCGCAGGAGTGTTTGTCATGATCTTCACGGAAAATCTCGACATTGCATTGAATGCCATTCGCAGCAACAAGCTGCGCTCCTCGCTCACCCTGCTGGGCGTCATCATCGGCGTCATGACCATCATCGGCATGCAGTCGATTGTGGGCGGTTTTCAGCGGGATTTGGAGCGGCAGCTCACCGTGCTGGGCGCCAACACGTTCCAGATTCAGAAATTTCCCCCTCTCATCACCAGCCGCGAGCAATGGCTGCGCTATCAGAACCGCAAGGACCTGCGCGCTGACGAGCTGGAGGCGGTGATGGAACGCGCCTCGCTCGCCCGCAGCGTCAGCGGCGAACACATGCAGTTCGGCGCGGTGATTCGTTATCGCGACCGCAAGACCACACCCACCGTCATCGTGGTCGGCGCCACCAGCGAATACCTCGACAACAACGGCTATTTGCTGCGCACCGGCCGCTTTCTCAATCCGACGGATGAACAGTACACCAGCCACATCGCCATCCTGGGCAGCGACCTCGTCAGCCGCCTCTTTCCCTTCGAAGATCCGGTGGGCCGCGAAATCCGCATCGATGCAGAGCGCTTCCTGATTGTCGGCACGCTGGAAGAAAAGGGCCGGGTGTTCGGCAACAGCCAGGACAATCTCGTCATCATTCCGCTCAGCACCTTTGAAACGATCTACGGCGCCAAGCGCTCGATGTCGATTCAAATTCAGGCGGCCAGCCCGTCGCAGTATGACGCCACGGTCGAGCAGGTGACCGGCATTCTGCGCGCCGTGCGCAAAGTGCTGCCCGGCGAAGACAACGATTTCGAAATCTTCTCCAGCGGTTCGCTCATCGAAACCGCCAACAAGCTCACCAGCGTGGCCGCCTGGGCCGGCCTGGTGATTGCCGGCATTTCGCTGCTGGTCGCCGGGGTCGGCATCATGAACATCATGCTGGTGTCGGTCACCGAGCGCACGCGCGAGATCGGTGTGCGCAAAGCCATTGGCGCCAAGCGCCGCGCGATCCTGCTGCAGTTTCTCATCGAAGCCATCGTGCTGTGCGAGATCGGCGGCGTGATCGGCATCGTGCTCGGCATCGGCGTGGGCCAGTTGATCAAAGCCGCTTTCGGTTTGGCGGTGATCCTGCCCGTCGGGTCGATTTTTCTCGCGTTGCTCTTCTGTTCGCTGGTGGGACTGTTCTTCGGCATCTATCCCGCCGCCAAAGCCGCGCGCCTCGATCCCATCGAAGCACTGCGCTACGAGTAAGCGCCGCAGCCAGCGGCCGCATGGCGACAAACCCACGGGCGACCCGGAACGAGTCGGCCGTGGGTTTGCTTTTTGGGGGAGGCAAGCGATGGCTGCGGCGGGCGTGTTCAGGCGCCGCCCAGCACGCGCTGCCGATAGCGCCGGCTGATCGGAACCGTCGCGCCGTTTTTCATCACCGCCAGGCAGTCGCCATGCGCCATCGGCTGAATCTCCTGGATGAAATCGAGGTTGAGCATATAGGAGCGATGCACGCGCACGAACTTGGCGGGATCGAGCTGCCGTTCCAAATTCTGCAGCGTCTCGCGTATCAAGTGAGCGCCGTGCGCGGTGTGCAGGTTGACATATTTTTCCTCCGCCGCGAGATAAAGCAACTCACTGGTTTTCACGAAAAAGTAGCGTGTGCCGCTGTTGACCAGCAGTCTTTGGGCGTGAGGACGATTGGCGCCCAGCTCGGTGAGCAAGGCCTGCAGCCTGACGGCGCCGGCTGCGCGATTGCCCGCTTGTGCCAAGCCGCGTTGCAGGGCCTGTTGAAAACGTTCCTGATCAAACGGCTTGAGCAGATAGTCCACCGCCTGCACCTCGAAGGCGGCGAGAGCATATTTGTCGTAAGCCGTCACAAAGACGACCGCCGGCAGGTTTGCCACGCCCACCGCTTCGATCACCTCGAAGCCGTCCATGCCCGGCATTTGAACATCGAGAAAAACGAGATCCGGCCGGTGCATGCGAATGAGTTGCACCGTCTGTCTGCCGTTTTCCGCTTCATAAATTTCTCCCAGGCCCGGCTCGCGAGCCAGCAGCGAACGGATTTTGCGGCGCGCCGGCTGCTCGTCATCCGCGATCAGGATTTTGAAGCCTTCCGCCATGTTCTCCTGCCCAGTTTATCGCCCTGGCACCGATGGCTTCCCATCTTTGATGCCCACCTGAGAAATCCCGTGCAGATTCGAACGCTGCGCCGGGTGGTTCACGCCAGTCTTCTTGCACGACAAAGCAGGCGGCATGCGGCCGGGATGCGGTGATGAGGCGCGCCCCGCGCCGAGCACCCCACGAGATTCCGCCTGAACTGCATTTTGAATGAACAACTCATGCCCGCCGAAGTGTCAGCGGCCTAGCCCTCTTTTTCGGTGACAACGCCGCGTCATTGCGAGGTATGACCCGTGCCGGCAAAGCCTGCCGCCGGAGCGGGCTTGCCGTGATTGGCGCCGGCCTCCGCCGCTTTGCAGAAAGGAATTTCGATCGTCACCTGCAAGCCGCCGCTGGCGCGATTCTGCAGGCTGAAGCGGTGCGACGCGCCATAGAGTTTCTCCAAACGTTCGGCGGTGTTGGACAGCCCCACGCCGTGGCGCAATGCCTGGCCAGGTGCGGCGATGCCCGGACCATTGTCTTGCACTGTGAGCTTGAGACGATGATCCTCCTGCTGCGCCTGAATCATGACGATGACGGGGTGCAAGCTTTGCATGCCGTGGTGAATCGCATTCTCCACCAGCGGCTGCAACAGAAACGCCGGCACCAGCGCCGTTTTCGTTTCCGCCGCAAGGTCAAACTCGACTTGCAGCTTGTCGGCAAAGCGCGCCTTCATGATGTTGAGATACAATTGCAACCCCGCCAGCTCCTCCTGCAGCGCATGTTGCGCGGCCGCTGCCGGCGGCAACGTCAGCCGCAGCAAATCACTCAAATTGACGAGCATCTTGTCCGCTGCCGCGACGTCCTCATACATCGTCGCCGAGATCAGGTTCAAGGTATTGAACAGGAAATGTGGATTGAGCTGCATTTGCAGCGCCTCGAGCCGGGCTTTGGTCAGTTGCTGCTGCAGTTCTGCGGCCCTCACCTTTTGCCGCTGATGCGCGCGCAGCATGTTAACCCCAAGAGCCGCGGCGTAGATGAGCCAGAAAGTGAAGAATTGATGATTGTATTCCATCAGCAGCCGGTAGCCCAGAGGCCCGTAGTCATACTCCTTTCCCAGCAGCAGCGGATACAGTGCCTTGCGGCTGAGGAACATCAACAGGGTGTGACTCACGCCGAACCCCAGGTTGGCCAGCAGGTACAGCGGCAGGTGGCGGCGCCAAGTGTCGCGCCGCAGTGGAAATCTCGCGAAGAAATGCAGCACAACC
Organism: bacterium; assembly: GCA_037445455.1. Taxonomy (GTDB): domain Bacteria; phylum Zhuqueibacterota; class Zhuqueibacteria; order Zhuqueibacterales; family Zhuqueibacteraceae; genus Coneutiohabitans. The sequence goes on from JBBIKM010000206.1 coordinate 5,673, forward strand.
GGCAGCAGCGCGAGCACTGCGTAGGCGCCGGTCATCTCAGCGATGAAGTAATGGGGATAATTCGGGGAATTGCCTTCCGCCAGCTCGTTGATGAAGAATCGATTAAAGTTCATCACTCCGATCAGCGTGAAGAGCAGAAAGAAGACGACCGGCCATTTGGCCCGCGGCCGCAAACCGGCGAACCAGGCCGCCGGCTGCGCCAGCATTCTTCGATCTCTCGCCATGACTCAACGATAGTGATTCTTCTGGCTCGCGACGCGGCTGCGATAGAATTCCGCCAGGCCGTCACGCGGATTGCGGCACAAATAAACCTGCACGCCGTTCTCGCGGAAATAGCGGTTGTTCACCTGGCCCACCAGCTCGATGTTCGCGAAGTGGGGGAGGAGATCCTCGCCCAATTCATCATTCACGTAGATCAGTGTACGGAGCGCGGTGCTGTCGGGCGCCCAAAGCACGAACGATTCATTGAAGCTCACCGGCTCCGGCAGTCCGTGTTTTTTTCCGTGGAATTTGATCGCGCCGGCTTGACCATAGTTTTCGGCGTAGATGGCGGTGTGCGGCTTTTCCGCTGCGCTCAAACCGTTGTACGTCCGGATCACGATCTCCGCCAGCTCGCGCCAGCCGGTCATATCCGCGTAATCCTGCGGCAGCTCGTGCACGCGGCCGTCTTCCCACACCAGCGCGCCCTCCAGTCCGTAAGCCCGGCTCGCTTGCGCATACGCCGCCATTTGCTCCAGCGAGAGCACCGGCAGGCTGTAGGGCAGCACGGGCAGAAAGAGCAGGATCATCAAGGCCAGCAGTGCCGGCCGCAACACGCGCCCGCGCCATGCAGCCAGCCGTTCGAACGCAACCCCGCCGGCGGCGAACAACAGCGGATATGCGCCCAGCGTGTAGTAGGCTTTGCCGCTCAGCGCCATCAAGATCAGAATCACCAACACGCAGGTCAGGCCCAGCGCGCGCAATTCCCGGCCGGCCGGCGCAAAGAGCAGATACAACAATCCCGCCAGCCACAGCGGCACGGCATGCAGATTCATGAGCAACTGCTGCAGCAGGAAACCCGCGGGTTCGACATGCACCAACTGCGTGCGCCGCAACTCCGCCATATGTCCGATCACCGGCCAGTGATGGCTGTGCTGCCAGAGCAGGTTGGGCAGAATGATCAGCGTGCCCAGCCCCACGCCCGCAACAAAGTGCTTTGACTTGATGAGATTTCGCTGCGGCGTGAGCAGCAAAGCGAGCAACGCCGCGAGCACGAAGAACACGATGGCGTACTTGTTCAGAAAGGCCAGGCCCCAGGTGAGTCCCAGCCAGATCCAATACCGCGGATTCTGCGTCTTGATCAATTTGACCATGAGATGGCCGCTGAGCAGCCAGGCGAACTGATCGAAGGAAACCGGCATCAAGAACGTGTTGCTGCGCAGAAAGGCCGGTGAAATCAGAAATGCGGTGCCCGCCAGCACCAGCGCCCACGTGCCGCCGCCAAGTTCTTTCACCAGCAGCGCAATGATGACGATCGCGAGCGCGCCGATGAGCGCGGGAAAAAAGCCCGCGGCAAAGGCGTTGTGGCCGAGCAGCCACAGCGCCACTTTGCCGATCATCGGCGTGAGCGGCGGCACCGAGACGTAGCCCCACGCGGGATGATCCGCCAGGGCGAGATACAGATAAACATCACGGTGCAGCTCGTAATTGCTGTTCGTCAAGAAATGCAGCGCGAGTTTGATCAGCGCCAGCGCCAGGACGAGAATTCCCTCCGGCACGAATTGCAGCTTCGACTGGCTCATTTGTCATCCCTGTGTTTGATGCGAACGGCAGGCGACCAACCCGGCTGATGCCGCGCCGGGCGCCCGGGAAGATTTCTGGCGCATGATACGCGAATTTTACGCTGGCGTTCAGTGAAATGTCACGAGCGGGATTCTGGTGTCGATGAACGGCCGGCCGGCCGGCACCAGCGGCCGGCGATTGCGGCGGACTCGCTGCAACACTGCACCGCGCTGAAACGCACGCCCCCTTGCAAGCCCTCCTGACGGGGAGCTTCCCAGGCATCAGTACGGTGCGCGCGCTCACTGCGGCGGCTGCACCAGGCCCGCCTGCCACAACATGAAGGCATAATCCAGCGCAATTTCGCGCAACCGGTCGTAGCGCCCTGAAGCGCCGCCGTGCCCGGCGCCCATGTTGATCACGAACACCAGCGGATTCTGATCCGTTTTCAGGCTGCGCAGCCTGGCCACGTATTTTGCCGGCTCCCAATACATCACCTGGCTGTCGTTGAAAGAGGTCTTCACCAACATGGCCGGATAGGACTTGGCGGCCAGGTTGGTGTAGGGGCAGTATTGCTTGAGGTACTGATATTCCTCCGGCTTGCGCGGATTGCCCCATTCTTCGAACTCCGCGACGGTGAGCGGCAGGCTTTCATCGAGCATGGTGTTGATCACATCCACGAACGGCACGTGGCTGACCACGGCTTTGAATAACTCCGGCCGCAGATTGGTCACCGCGCCCATCAATAAACCGCCCGCGCTGCCGCCTTCGATGATCAAACGCTGCGGCGAAGTATAGCGCTGCGCGATGAGATGCTCGGCGCAGGCAATGAAATCGGTGAAGGTGTTCATCTTGTTCAGCATGCGGCCCTGATCGTGCCAGGCCTTCCCCATCTCTCCGCCGCCGCGAATGTGGGCAATGGCCACCGCAAAACCGCGGTCGAGCAAACTCACGCGATTCGAGTTGAAGCCGGCGTCATAGGAAAAGCCGTATGCGCCGTAGCCGTTGAGCAGCAGCGGCGCGCGGCCGTTCTTGCGGAATCCCTTCTTGTAGACAAGGGAAATCGGAATGCGCGCGCCGTCACGCGCGGTGGCCGCCAGCCGCTCGCAGCGGTATTGATTCTTGTCATAGCCGCCCAACACCTCCGTTTGTTTGAGCAGCGTGCTGCGGCGCGTGTTCATGTCGTAGTCATACACCGAGCTGGGCGTGATCAACGATTGATAGTTGTAGCGCAGCGTCGCGGTGTCCCACACCCGGTTGGTGGCGACATGGGCGCTGTACACCGGCTCCGGGAACGCCAGATAATGGCTCGCGCCGGTTCGCATGTCGGTGATGCGAATCTGTTCCAGCCCGTTCTTGCGTTCGGAGAGCACGTAGTGATTGGCGAAACAATCGATGCTCTCCAGCATCACCTCGGGCCGGTGCGGCACGATTTCCTGCCAATTCTCCGGGCTGGGATCGCTCACCGGCGCGCTCACCAGCCGGAAGTTGCGGCCGGTGTCATTCACGCGAATGTAGAACCGCCCGCCGTGATGCTCGACCTCGAACTGGCGCCCGGCCTGGCGCGGCAGCAACATTTGCCATTCGCTCTCCGGCGCCGCCGCGGGAATGAAACGCGCCTCGGTGGAGGTCAGGCTGGCGGCGTAAACGATCAAATAAGCCTGGCTGCGCGTGCGGCTGCCCCACAGGCTGAAGCGTTCGTCCTGCTCTTCATACAACAATTCCGGTGACGCGCCAAGCCGGTGGCGATAGAGGCGGTAGGGCCGCTTGGCCGCGTCCTTGGTGACGTAGAACAGCGTCTGGTTGTCCGCCGCCCAGAAGACCGAACCCACATCGTGGGCGCGATCGGGCAGCAGTTCGCCGGTGCGCAGGTCTTTGATCTGCAAATCGTACACGCGGAAGCCGGTGGTGTCGGTGGAAAAGGCCAGCAGATTGCCGTCCTCGCTCACCGCATAGGCGCCGAGTCCCATGAACACCCTGCCTTCGGCGAGTTGATTCAGGTCGAGCGTGATTTCCTCCGGCGCCGCGAGCGTGCCGGCTTTGCGGCAGTAGATGGGATACTGCCGGCCCTGCTCGGTGCGGCTGTAGTAGAAGTAATTGCCTTCGCGGTAGGGCACGGTGAGATCAGTTTCCTTGATGCGGCCGAGCATTTCTTGATACAATTCTTCCTGCAGCGGCTGGGTGAAGGCCAGCACTTGCCCGGCGTAGGCGTTTTCGGCTTCGAGGTATTGCACCACGGCGGGATTCTGCTTTTCCCGCAGCCAGAAATATTCGTCCACGCGCCGGTCCTGGTGCAGGGTATCGACTTTGGGTTGCCTGGCAGCCACCGGCGGCACGGGTTGCGCCTTGGCGCCGCTGACCAGCATGAGCGCCGCCGCACAGGCGATCGCCATGCCGGCCTCGATGAAAAACCGGCTGGGGAATTCCATCATGTTCCACCTCCTCGGCAAGGGATTGTTGTTCGAATCAGCCGCCGTGAGTGCGCGGATGAGCTTTTCAAACTTGGAATAAAATTCAAACTTTCCACCAACAGACAGATTAAGGCCAACTGCTGGAAAGGCTTTTATCAGTTGGGTTGTTTCTATCGGTTGGCAAATTTTTGTGCTGCCCGCAGGGCCAGGTTCTCAGCGTGTCAGAAAACTTGCGCAGGCGATTGGCTGTTCAAACTTGGAAAAAGATTCCAACTTTCTTGCAACGGGTGGAAAAACCCAACAGATCTGGCTTATCAGTTGGGTTCTTCTATCAGTTGGAGATTATCTTTTTGGTTGCGGCTTGTCGGCGTTGGGGATACACTTTCCTCGTTGAGAAGGCCGGATTGAACCCGACAGGGTCGCATGGAATAGCCCACGGCCAGCGCCATGGGAACCGATGGGACTTGTCGCATTCAGCCCTGCGGGGGCGGTATTCCTGAAGTGGTTCTATCGCGCCCCGGGGCTTGGTGATTTCTCCTGATTACGGCCCTGCCAGGGCGTTGCCCTTCGCTGCCGCCTTGCGTTCCTTTGGGACTGTGTGTCTGGGCAGTAGAACTCGAATTAACGTTTTCGTATAATTGCGCCCTTTCTTTCACCCTCCGCAACGCCGGGTTTCTTGAATCTTCTCTTCGTGCTCTTTGCGGCTTCGCGGCGTGTCTCATCCTTCCAACTGCCGCCGCCGCTCCGCCACCTCCGGCTTGCGCCGGCCGCAGCCCTTTGGCTCGATCACTTTATCGCACCAGCAATATTTTCCGGCTCAGCATTTGCGTCTGAAATCTCACCACAGCAAAATAAACGCCGCTGGCCAGCACGCGGCCGTTGGCATCCTTTCCTTCCCACGCCACCGTGTGCGCCCCGGCGCTGCGGACAGCCTCGAGCAGCGTCACGACTTTTCTGCCGGAAATATCGA
>JBBIKM010000207.1:0-10743 GCA_037445455.1 bacterium
CCAGGCGCTCGGAGCTGTCCGCCTGCAGCTCGTGCCAGGGCTTCAGCAATTCGTGCGCTTGGACCCAGCGATCGACCCAGGCGGACCCACCGGCGACCGTGGCGTTGAAATAATACAACTGCAACTGCGCATTGAGAACGGTGGCATTGCTGGGAAGGTCCGTGCTGAAATGTGCAGACAGAAAAAGTGGCGCGCGGGTTGTGAGAGCTTGATTTCAGAAGGCAGCGCAATGACTGCTCAAGTTTTCAGACCGAAATTCTTCTGTCACTGCGTTAGCAATACCTGCAGAAAGCTGCGCCAGCGTGAGATTTCCCCTTGTGATGGCGAACAGGCAATGGCGGGCAGCCTTTTTGGTTGCGGGAAGGCCATTCACGCTTTGTATCATTCTCTTGGAATTCTCTGCGGGACCGGCAGGTTCGCTTGAACGAGCATCGTGGCAAGAGTCCACTTTGCCCCCACGGCCCGGCTCACGGCAGGGCCTTGCGTTTTTCAAAATACTTCGGGCTTCGGCCGGCTGGTTTTTGTGGCGGTAACCTTCCACCAGCAGTTCGTACAGCCGCCGCAATTCGGGGGGATCGAAGCTTTGCTCCCACGCCAGCGCGCGTTCCGCGTTGGCAATGGAGAGTTCGGGATTCGGCTTGGAGAGATCCGCCATTTCGATGAAAATGCGGCCGCGGTCTTTGCAGGCGATTTTGGAGGCGCGTTCGAGGTATTCATAGCCCACGCGGCGATTGACACGCGCGGTGTCGGTACCGAGGCCAAGGCACATCACGCCGTAGGCGTCGAAGTGCTTGCGGTAGGTGGTGTCCAGCGGCGCGCCGGTGCTGTCGGTGGGGATGCGCTTCATCACCTCGTCCAGCCGGGCGATGGCGCTGGCGCGGCGGCCCAGGCGGGCGTACTCGATCCTGGCAAAATCCCAGGCAATGTCGTGGCGCGCGCGCTCGGTGCGCAACAGCCTGTTGAGCAGCAGATCGTAGAGCTTGCCGGCTTCGCCATACTTGCCCTGGCTGACCAGGGTGTTGGCCGAATCGCGCAGCACCGAGGCGCGAATGTTGCCGTTATCCCAATTGATCCAGCGGATGTCTTCCGCAATCGTGGCGAGCACAGCGGGATTCTCCGTCAGCGACTTGGCGCGCTCGAGATGATGCAGCGCCGGCGCCGCCTCTTCCAGCTTGATGGCACACTGGCCCTGATAGAAAACGCTGTACAGCAGGCTCACGCTGTCGATTGCGGCCGCCGCAGTCAAACTGGGATTCGCCAGCCGGCGCGGGCTGACCGCCGCGGAGAGCAGGAGCAGCTCTTCGGCTTGGGCATAGTTGAGCAAGGCGCGGCGCCAGTCCTGCTTGGCAAAATAGGTCGCGCCGAGGTTGTAGCGATGCAGATATTCACCGGGTTCGAGGCGGGCCAGAAACTCCCATTGTTCGATGGCCTTGTCGAACGAGCCATGGCGGGGATAGCGCTCGCTCAGCAGTTTGTAAGCCAGGGCGAGGTAGTGTTGCGCTTGGGGGTTGAAGCCGTGGTATTGCAGTGCCTTGCTGAGATTGCGCTGTGCTTCCATCAGGTGGTAGGTGGCGAGAATGGTATTCCTGCGCAGCTCCGGGTCGACACCGGGTTTGCCGGCCGGTGCGGGCGTGCCGTTCAAGCCGGCAGTCATGGCGGTCGCGGCTGTGTCGGCGGCGGCCGGACGGCTGGCGTCAACCAGGGTCCAAATCGAGTCACTCAAATGATAGTGGCGCATGCCTTCGCGGCGGTGCCAGTCAGCCTTGCGCTCGCGCTCTTTGGAGACGAACAGCCGTCTGCCGATGCTGTCGGCGGTGGCGGCGATGCGCGGCGCAACACCGAGCGGCACTTTGCCCGGGCGGCCGCCGCTCGCGCAGCCGGCCAGCACGGCCGCGGCGGCAAGCACAAGCAGAATCGCCCGACTGCGTGTGGTGGTCGCGTCCCTTCTCATTGTGGCTTGTTTTTCTCCCACCAGGAGAGGAAGATGCTGTAGAATTTCTGGGTTTCGTTGCGGGTCGGGTCGCTGGCGAGCATGCTGATGGAGGTGACATTGCTTTCCTCGCCGCGGCTGGCCATGCCCTTGCTGAGTGAGAAGCTTTTCTTGCGGAAGCCGGTATCGCGCAGCATGATGGCGCCGGAGCTGTCGCTCACTTCCACCATCAACAGGCCGATGTCCTGAGAAATCTCGTTGCACAGGAAGAAGAGATCATAGTTGCCGGCAGCGGTTGCGATGCGGACTTTGGCGGTGAGGTCGCCGTTGCGATAGCGCATGTAGTGTTTGAGCGAGGGCGACAGCTCGGACTGGTTTTTCTTCAGCCATTCCAGCAGCTCGCGAAAGAGCTTGTCGAAATCGATTTCCTGGCGCTTCTTCTCGTCGAAGTTGCGCACGTCGATCTTTTCGACGGCATCGGTGTTGCGTTTCGGCCCGGTGATCGGACCGGTACGGCCGGTGGAATAGCCGGAGCCGCCCGCGGCGCCGCCATAGCCCACCCGCGCGCTGGCGAGATTGGGATTGTACACGTTGCTGGGCGTGCCCAACACCGGCAGGCCATCCTTGACATTGGCCACCACCGGCGCATTCACCGGCGGCATGGTGGTGGTCCCCACGCTGATTTCCGGCAGTTGCAGCGCTTGCGGCACCGAGGCGATGCGGCTGAGGGTGGACAAGTCCTTCGGCACGATCTGGGTCATCTTGGTCAGATCTTCCAGATTCGACAGATCGATTTCTTCGAAGTTGACCGGCGCCGCGCGGCTGGCCACCGGCTCCTTGGGCATTTCCGCCGGGTTTTTCCTGGCGGCGGCGGCGGCTTTGGGCTTGGGCGGTTCGAAGCGGGAAAAGTCGATTTCCCGGAACTTTTCCACGTCGAAGCGTGGCTCGGACAATCTCACCTGCAAGAGCAGCAGGTAGACCACGAGCACGAACAAGGTGGTCAAGCCGTACGTCCACAGCTTTTCCGGCTCGGCGCGGCGCCAGCGGCCGCGCAGGCTATACACCAGGCTCGACATAATTGATGTTTCGCTGAATTTGATTGCGTTCGCAAATGTCCAACACGTTGACGGTCAACTGCACCGGGGAGTTGGGGTCGGGCTGAATCAGCACGATGATATCCTGCTGCCGATCCAGGTATTTTTGCCGCACGTTGATGAGTTCCTGTTCGACGCGCTCCAGTTCGGGGTCGCTGATCACCTCGGTGGTGCCTTCCAGCATGGTGTAAACCGGGCCGGGCAAGACCACGAGCGAGACGGTGTTGATCGCGGTGGGCGTGCTCACCGCCGAAACGCTGCGCGGCAGCCGCACCTGCGTCTTCTGTTCGATGTCGCTGATTGCGATGAAGCCGAACAACACCGTGAGCGCGATGTCGATGTAACGAATGATCATGCTGCCTTTGCCCATGGCCGTTCCTCAGCTTCTCACGTTCGAACCGATGCGGACGTCGAAAGTCTTCAACACCTCAAGGCGGTCGCACACTTCGGCGGCTTTCATCAAGAACCGGATCGGCGTGTCGTGATTGGCACGCAGCCGCACGCGCATTTTGTAACGCGATTCTTGCAAACTGGCTTTGGTTTGCCGGAGATACTCTTCGAGCACGGCCGGATCGGCGGTGCGGGATTTCTCATTGTCGAGCAGATAGTAGCCGTCCGGCAGAAGACCGACGAAAATCACCACTTCCGGATCGGGATTGCTGGGCGGCAATTCCACCGTTTTGGCCAGCTCGATGTGACTGGTTTGGCTCAATTCGGCGCTGCAGATGAAGCCGAACAGCAGAATCATCACGATATCGATGTAGCGCACGATCATGCCGCTGCCGCTCATGGTGACGCTCACTCCCTTCCCAGTGACTCAAAGGAGGCTTCCAGGCGGCGGGTGCTCTTGCTCTTCACCCACGCCCGCACAATGTTGGCGCCCGGCGTCTCGCCCAGCCGGAATCCCACGGCCGCAATGCCCTCGTGATCGGTGTGCACTTCCAACCGTGATTTGTTCTGCTCGAGGCTGCCGTTGTTGTGCACCACTTCAAACATCACCACCTGGTCGGGAACCGGGTTGCCGTGGGCATCCATGAGCTGCAGCTTGAGCGGCTCGGGTATTTGCGTGCCCGCCGGTTGAATCAGCAGATTGCCCGACAGCACCTGGAGGCGGTCCGGCGGACCGGGCTGGGTTTCGATCTCAAACTCTTCCACCAGATTGCCTTCGCCATTGACGCGCGCCAGCACTTTGTGGCTGCCCGCCTGCGTGCCCAGCTTGATGGTGGTTTTGGCGCGGCCGAGAAAATCGGTATCCACCTGCTTGACGTTGGCGCCGTTGTCGAAGGTGATCGGGCTGCCGTTGCTTTCGAAAATGACGGCGAGGTTTTCCATGGGCCGGCCGTTTTGATCTTCCACCGCCACTTCCAGCGGTTTGGGCAGGCTGGCGCCTGCCTCCGCTGATTGGCGTTTGGCCGACAGCACGCGCAGCGTGGTCGGAATGCGGCGGCCCGCCACCGGCGGCGCCACACTGGTCACCGGCGCCACCTCGCTGATCACTGCCGCGGCCGGCACGGCCTGCTTGGGCGCCACCACCGACATCGACTGCCCGCGGCCAAAGCGGTTGCGGAACAAGTCCGCCCGCTCGACGATCCATTCGAGGTGACGATAGAAAATGGAATGCGCCCACGAATTGGCGAAATTCAAAATGATGCTGACCACCAGGCCACCGATGGTGGTGACCAGTGCCACGCCCATCCCGCTGATGATTTGCGAGGATTCCAGCCTGCCGGGCATGAAGGTTTGATACATGCCCCACACGGTTCCCAGCAGCCCGAGCGCACCGGCAGTATCGGAGAGCAGGTTGGCAAAGCTGCGGCCGATCTCATATTTTTCCTTGATGCCGGTGACATGGCCGTCGATTTCGACCTGCAGCACCTGGGCGCTGGGGTCGCGCTGCCAGAGATCGCACAAGAGGGTGAGCAGCCGGCTCAACTCCGAGCGCGGATGCTGGGCAACGGTCTCCCAAATTTCCCGCACGCGCGCCGGATGCTCGGCTTCCTCGGTGAGATCCTTAAGCTGCCGCTCGATGGTCGCTTGAATCGGCTTGACATGGCGTCTATCGAAATAGATGCGCACGAGCTGGTAGATGATGACCCCCATGCCCAGGATGAACACGCCATAAATCGGATACATGATCACGCCGCCCTGCGCCGTCCATTCCGCGAAGGTGTGCGCCGTGTTGCCGCGCTTCTCCCCGGTCTGGGGCGCGACGGGCGACAGGCCGCTCGCCGGCAGGGTGGCGGGATTCTGCGAGTTGATGCTGGGCGAAGACGCCGAGTCAGCGGCAGTCTCCTGCTGCAGCGCGAACACCGGCCCGGTGATCAGTAGCATTGCCCATACCAGCATGCACCGGGCGGGGTTCGTGATGCGGACGCGAAACATATTACAACCTCCTCACAAAGAATGGCTCCCGAAAGACGAGATGATTTGCAGGTTTAAGAATCGCCGGTGTGATGACCACCTGGGCGCAAAGCCTGCGCGGGCGCTGCGCCGCAAAAGCTCACCGGCACACAGCGCCCAGCCGGCCACTGCCGATTACGCAGGGCTTCAATGCACCAGAATCGTCGCGCGATAGCGGGCATCGCTCGTGGCTTCGCGGCCGTCCCTGCTCACCCGGATGACGATCGGCATGATTTTGTGATCGACGGTTAGTCTTTTCTTGGGTGAGTGATACGTATTCTTGTCGGCGGACTTCCAGACGAGATAGTAGTAGTAATTGCCTTGCGGCGGCAGGCTGCCCGGTTGCTCACCCTGCTGCACTTTCCAGTCCCAGACGAGTTTCCGCAGGATCTGGTTGTTGGTCGGTGAGCGGCCGACAATGTTGCTGTCGGCGAAGACAATGTGGCCTTCTGCATCTTCAATGACAAAAGTGCCGGACACCGGCCCCCACCGCCGGGTTTCCTCCACATTCAGGCTGAAGACGAACGTGTCGGCTGGCGCGCTCAGGGTGCGGTGAAAGACTTTTTCCGGAATCTTGGTGGCGCCCAGCAAGTTGCGGTTGTCCTGGGCGCGGGTGGAATCGACGATCACCTGCAGACGATCGTTGACCGCGCCGTGCAACTCCAGATAGCGCAAAACCAGATAGGCCCGCCGGCCGTCCGCCGGAATGACGATGCTGCTTCTGAAATTGGGCTCCTGCATGCGGCGCGCGAGCTGTTGGAACGAGGCCAGGTAGGCCTTGGTGTGATTCTTTTCCATCTCTTTGACGATGCCGGTGCTGTCTTCAGGAATGCGGAAGCGGCCGGTGTTGGTGTTCTCGCGGCGCAGCCGTTCCAGCAGGCGCGCGGCACCCATGCGCGGGCCGCTGGCCACGGTGCCGTTTTGGCGGGCGGTAAAAATCCGCTCCGGCAGTTCCGGCTCCAGGCTGTCGGCGGAGAAAAACAGCTCTTTGGGCAGCTCGGCCAGATCCTTCTGCGAGACGCTGGCTTCCACCTTGCGATGGATGTGCTTGTCGAGAATGAACAGCGTATCGAGCAGTGATTGCACTTGAAAGGCATTCGACAGGCTGTAGGCAGGCGCCATCGGCATGTCGGTTTCCAGCCAGCGCGCGGCATACAGCGAGCCGTGTTTGCGGAAATTGAACAGCAGGCTGATTTCCGGCGTGCCGCTGCTGGCCTGGCTGAGCTGGGTAACGGGATAGGCATAGCGGGCGTTCAGGCTCACGCCGCCGCCCACGTGCAACTGGCCTTCAAAGGCGACGGTTTCAGTGCCGTAGGCGAGCTTGAGAAAGCCGCGCTCCTCGGCGAAGGCTTCGAGAAAAACCTGCGAGAGGAAATCCTCGCCTTCCTGGGCCACCGCCAGGCCGCCGCGGAACGTGCTCATGCCGACGGTGGCGCCGGCGGAATAGAAGCGCTTGAGCCGCTCGCTGCCATTGGGGAAGAAGGAGATATTGGGGCGATTGAGGTTGTTGACGGCAAATGCCAGGGTCAAATTGCGGCTGGCCATGACGATGGCGCCCGCACCCAGATTGAAGAAGGTCCAGTTGGAGGAATTGCCCAGCAACGGGTCGCCCGTCGTAAAATCTTCGACACTGGAAACATCGAGCGCCTGATTCAACACGCCGAGGCTGAGACCCAGGCTCAGCCGGTCGCCGAATTTCCTGCTGGCCACGCCATTCAAGGTGAGGTTGTTTTGCAATGCGCGGATATTCAGATATTCGCCGGTAATGCCAAAGGCAAAATCGCCCATCACGCCGACGCGCTTGCCGGTGGTGGTCAGGCTGAACATGTTGTTGCGCGCGGCAAAGATATTGTCCACCAAGCCGGCGTGCAGGAAGCTCGTGCCCGCGAAGAACATCGGGTCCTGCCACGGCAACACCGCCGGGTTCACGAGATTCACGCGGGCATCGCCCAAATCAGCGGGATTGGGTGTGGTGACGCGCTGTTGGGCAAATGCCACGGCCACGCCACCACACAGCAGCGCAAACGAGACCGCAAGCAGGCGGCTTTGACAAGTACGAGCTTTCATTAGCGCACCAAACTGATATAGCCACTTCCCAACTTCCTGCCCCCGTCTTCGATCAGCCACAGGTAAATGCCGGCAGCGAGCGGCTTGCCGCTGTCGTCGCGGCCATCCCAGTCGTATTCGCCCGCATCCTTGCTGGACTTGTCGAACGGAATGGTGGCGACCGCCGCGCCGCGAATATTGAAAATTCTCAAGACCGGCGCGTAAAGGTCCTGATCGAGATCCTTCCAGTCGAATTTGGCCGAGTCGTTGTAGGAGTCGTCATTGGGAGTGAAGATGGTCGGCCTGACACGGATGCCGGGATTGGAACTGCCCTTGCCCACGCCGGTGAGTACAGCCTCGTCTGACACCTTGCGGCCAATCCGGTCACTGCTTTCAACCACGGCTCGCCCGTCGAACTGGCCTCTTCTGCGGGGATGGAAGCGAATCGGTATGTTTCTCGTCTCATTCACCTCCAGGCGAAGGCCAGGCGGCAGTTCCACGATCTCGAAGTAACTGCTTGCAATCTGAACTCTCAAAATCTCGAGAGGCGCTTCACCGCAGTTCTTTACTTGCAGGGAATCAATACTGTTCTCGTCGACTTCGACGGTGCCGAAATTGAGCCTCTCCGGGCCGACGACGAGGCAAAGGTCCGGCAGGTGCTTCACAACGCCTTTGCCGGACAGCTTGACGCTTGTCTTGCGCTGGCCAAAGGCATTGCTTTGAATCTCCAACTCCATTGGAAAGTCACCTTCGCGCTGGGGCGTGAAAGTCACGCGTATTTCGCGGCTGTCTCCCGGCCTGAGTGACTGCTCTTCACTGTAATCGCCCACGCGGTAGGGTGGCAGCGCTGCAATCTGGTTCAGGTACAGATCGTAAGTCCCACGATTCCTGATCAAGAGTGGCAGGGAAAGCGAGTCACCGACAGGTACGTCGCCAAAGGGCAACTCATTCGGCACGTCGATCGAGGCCCCCACTCCCAATCCTTTGAGCAACACGCGGCGCGCCCCGCCTTGCGAGCGGGAATAATGCGTGTTGGAAGAAATCAGCAGCGTGCCCGTGAACGCACGCATGGAATCCGGCTCGAACACAATCTCGATGGGCTTGCCGCGTTGCCCCGGGGGAATGACATCGGACTGGGGGCTGATGATCCGGAAGCGGTTTTTGTCGCCGGCGCTTTCCAGCGTTGGCGTCGCCACAAACAGGGTGTCGCTGCCAACGTTTTCAAAAATGCAGGTTCGCGTGCTGCGGCTCACCCCTGCCTGCGCGGGTTCAAACTCCAACGCGCTGGGGCCGGCGAGCAGCGGGGCCAGGCCGTGGCCGCGCAATCCCACCGAGAAAGTCAGATCATCGCTGCTGCGCAGGTAGAGGCGGCCCTCATGCCCGCCAATATCTGGCGGCGTGAAACACACTTCGATACCGGCCTTCTGACCGGGCGCGAGCCAAAACTCCAGTTTTTCCGGCTCAATGGCGAAGGTCAATCGTGGCACGCTTGTCACCCAGCCCGTCTCGATGCTGACGCCCACGGTGCCCTGATTGATGACGTAAACCGAATCACATTTCGATTCGCCCACGCTGACGGAGTCGAAGTCAAACGGATCCTGTGCGAACACCAGCAGCAAATTGATGCCATTACCCTGCAACTTGACCAGCTTCGGGTTGTGCGGCAAATCGTTGTGGACAAGGTTCAGAACCCCCTCATACGGACGGGTGGTGTCGGGGCTGAACTTGATGTTGACGGGGTAACTTTCGCCTTTGGCAATGACAATGGGCACGCCGGGAGCGGGATCGAGCGCAAAGCCCGCCCCGGTGATCCAGAGCGAATCCACTCGCAAGTCGCAGGTGCCGAGGTTGTGAATCGTGTATGACGTGACGGCCGTCTCGCCAATTCTTGTATCAGCGAAGACCACCAGGCTGTCACCGGCGATCAATTGGCCGGCGATGCCGCTGCCGGAGACCGCGATCAACGTGACAGGAATCTGGACTACCCCATCCTGGCGCCACGGAATGCGCAGGGTGTCAAAAACGGAATCCTCAGTTTGAGGGGTGAAAGTAATCTCGAGCGTGTTCGTTCCGCCGGCAGGCACCCGGAAATCATTGACAGGTTCCACCTTGAACTCCGGCAGGCCAGCCGCAAAGAACAAGTTGTCAGCGGCAATCTCGCGGCTGCCGTGATTGGTGATGGTGATGATCTGCCTCCCGCTCTCGCCCAGGCAGACCTTCACAAATTCAACCTTTGCGGGCGCAGAGGCCGGCGTGACACCCCGGCCGCTCAGGCTCACCGCAACTGGATTCTCGTTCGAATCAGGATCGTTGCTGAAGATTGACAACGTAGCGGAAAATTCGCCCGTGTCGCTCGGCGCAAAGGTTACCGGCAGTGTGCGGCTCGCACCGGCTTGCAACGTGAAGGGGGCGAGCGGAGCAGTGAAAGCGCTGTCGCCGGTGATCGTGATGCTATTGACGGACAATCCCAGGCTGCCTTCATTCGACACCGTCACGATCAGCGTGGAATCGCTGGTGAGGAAGACCTCGCCAAAATTCAACGCCAGCGGCTCAACTTTGATATCCGGAGCCGGCGGCTGCGGCACACCCACCCCGCGCAGCGCGATGCGCAGCGGATTGGGCAGGCCGTTGCTGTAAACCAGCAATGTCGCGGCATATTCCCGCGCTTCAGTGGGCGAAAAAGTCACGGGAACGCTCTCCGTATCGCCCTTTGCCAACGAGATCGGCAGGGTGATTGATCCGACGGTGAAGTTGTTCGAATCCGGACCGGTCACCACCAACTTGACGATTCTGATTGGGCACTCGCCCGCGTTCCAAACCTGCGCCACGTTTTGTTTTGAACTTCCTACCGCAACCGAATCAAAATCCACTGCCTCATTGCCGGCGAGGGCTGGAGAAAAAGCCTGGCCGGTAATGGTGATGCTGGTGTCCGCATTGACCGCGTTGGACACGACCCGGACTTCCACTTGAAACGGCCCGGCGGCCCCCGGCGTTACGTCAACCGGAAAACACAGCGAATCGTGTGGTGCAATCTTGATCGGGCTGAGCTTGGCCGTGGTCAACAGCTCTGGTTGGATCTGCCGCGCCACCCCGCCCTCAATAAAAATGAAAACGATGTGATCAACCAGCAGGTCACAGTCCGTTGGGTTCTTGATGCAAACGTGACTGCTGGTCGTGGTGCCCACGCAGACTTTACCGTATTCAGAAGGATCGGCAGAAAGCTGAGCTTTAGGCCCGTTCACCCGGCCGATCAACTCCACCGTGGAAGCGCTG
>JBBIKM010000208.1:0-10661 GCA_037445455.1 bacterium
GACGAATACCCGACAAGCGTGTTCCAGCAACGGCTGGGCCGTTGCTTCAAGAATCTCCGCGCTGCGACGATTCGCAAAGCTTTGAAACCCTCGGCAGAGCCGAGGATGGAACGTTATCCGACGAATACCCGACAAGCCGCTCCAGCAACGGCTGGGCCGTTGCCTCAAGAAACTCAGCGCTGCGACTATTCGCAAAGCTTCTAAACCCTCGGCATAGCCGAGGGTGAAACGTTTTCCGACGAATACTCGACAAGCCGCTCCAGCAACGGCTGGGCCGTTGCTTCAAGAATCTCCGCGCCGCGCCTCGGCACAGCCGAGGGTGAAACATTCTCAGACGAAGATGAGTCAGCGTGGGGCACTTCGGGCGGCGGCTTGACGAAAGAATGAGTTGGCTTTGCGGCCGGGCTCATCCACCATTTGCCAGGTATCGCCGGCGCGGATGAGACGCTTGCGGCGCATGGTGTCGCGGCGCAACAGGCGATGGCGGGAATAAGAGAAGCGGTTGACTTCATTGCCTTCAGGATCGAACAGCAGCGCCATGTCGCTCCGATTGCTCCACATTTGCTCATCCGTCCAAAACAAACCGGGCGGTGTGTGGGCGCGCGCGTCCTGGCCGCTGTGAATGGTGAGCGTCATGCCGGGACGCAAGATGGTGTCATCCGGGAAAAAATAAAGCCGGTTGCCGCGCAGCGCCGCCAGGGCCCAGGCTCCCAGCGGCTGAGGCACCGTCCCCGAGTTGGCAATGACGACGTGTTCGGACAATCCGTGATTGTGAACCGCCACGATCTTGACGCGCGCACCCGCCAACTGGCCGGCGCGAGTGGGTTGAGCCGTGCGTTTGTGCCGCATACTTCACCTCGCGAGCTTGTGAAACAAATCAGTAACGGCGCGGGCTTGTTCAAGGCTGGTCTTCCGCGTGCTGCCGTCTGTGGCGACCGGCGTCCTGCCGGTGCGCCATGGCCTGCTGATGCTGCTCCAGGCAGGCTTCGCAAAGATAACTGTCGTCTTCGGGGAAAAACTGGCCCTGGCCCCCGGCCATCCGTTTCTCGCAAACTGCACAGGTTGCTGCCATCATGCCCTCCTTGGTTGGTGGTTGATTGTGTTCAGCGTGCGCGGCGGCCCTGCGGCAGGGGCCGGCTTCAGGGGAAAATGCCGCGTTCCTTGTATACCGTTGCCAGGCGCATGAGCGCCACGATGTAGGCCGCGGTCCGCCAATCGGTTTCGAAATCCCGCGCCATGCTCTTGACTTGTTCATACGCATTGATGATGCGCTTGCGCAGTTTCAGGTCGACCTCTTCGAGCTCCCAGCATTCGCTGCGCTTGTTTTGCAGCCATTCGAAATAGCTCACGATCACCCCGCCGGAATTGCAGAGAATGTCGGGCAACACTTCGATGCCGCGGCGCCGCAGGATCACGTCCGCGTCCGGATCAGTGGGGCCGTTGGCGCCTTCCGCCACCAGCCTCACATTCAGCCAGGGCGCGGTCTCGGCGGTGATTTGATTCTCCATGGCCGCGGGGATGAAAATGTCCGCGGGCGTCCGCAGGAACGTTTCGTGGTCGATGGCGGTGGCCTCGGCAAAACTGTGGAGATTGCCCACGGCCCTGACATGGCCGGCGAGCTGATCCGGATCGATGCCCGAAGCATTGATAATCGCGCCGGTCACATCTTCCACCGCGACAAGTTTGGCGCCGTGCGCTTTGAGCAGCCGCGCCGCCCACGAGCCGACATTGCCAAAGCCCTGCACCATGTAGGTGGCGCCGTTCAGGTTCAGGCCGTGATCTTTGGCCCACCGTTCCAACGTAAAGACGATGCCCTGGCCCGTGGCTTTCTCGCGGCCCAGACTGCCGCCCGATTCCACCGGTTTGCCGGTGACGACGTGGGTGCACCGGTTGCGCTCATCCGGCGGCATCATGGAGAGATAGGTGTCCAGAATCCACGCCATGATTTGCGAATTGGTGTTCACGTCCGGTGCCGGGATGTCATACTCCGGCCCAATGTTGTTGCCCAGGGCAAAGGTGAATCGGCGCGTGATACGCTCGACCTCCTGCCGCGAGAACTGCGAGGGATCGAATTGAATGCCGCCTTTGGCGCCGCCCAGCGGAATGCCGGTGATGGCGGTCTTCCAGGTCATCCAGGTCGCCAGCGCCCGCACCTCGTCAATGTCAACCGCCGGATGGTAACGCAGCCCGCCCTTGAACGGACCGAGCACATTGTTGTGCTGCACGCGGTAGCCGGTGAAGGTCTCAATGCGGCCGTCATCCATCCGCACGGGAAAATGAACCACGATTTCGTTCATCGTGGTCGCGAGGATTTTCCGGATGTCCGGCTCCAGCTCCATCAAGTCGGCAGCTTTGTCGAACTGCCGCATGACGTTTTCATACAACGAGGGTTTTCTTGCCGGTGCCTTGGCCGGCTTGCTCACTTGTGGTGCTTCTCTCAATGCGACGCTCATACTCGATATCCTCACTCATATTCCTCACAATGCCAGACGCCGCCCTCGGGCTTGGGGTAGATGCACGTTTCGATCTTCTGGCAACTGGCACACAGCCCGGTGAACTTGCGCGGGTTGCTGCGAGGCAGGCGGCCATTGCCCGCATTCCTCGGCACCGCCTCGCTTTTTTGCACGGCATGGCCTTCGAACAAATCACAGGACAACACCGGCCGCGGCAGTTCCTTCATGTAAATGCACGTCGCCATGTGTCTGCATGAAGCACAAATCCCCTGCACGGGCGCGGCTTGCTGTTGCGGCACGGCTCTGCGGGCGAGTGTTCTCGCTTCTCGCCCCGGAAAGATCTCACTTCTCTTAAACTTTGGCGCGGTGGTACTCATGGCAATCTCCTCTGGTTGCGAATGTGCGCTGTGGGCTGGACATCAGAGGCTTTCGCCATTTGCATGCCATCTGCCGCCCGCGGCCAGAGCACCAGCGTGCGCAGCGACTGCATAGGTCGTAAGAATCGAGGAATCAAACGCTGGGAGCAGGGAGGAGGGGGGCCAACAAAGGCCGGCTCATGAAGTCAAAACGCGGATAGGGTAGCGCGAAGCCGGGGAGATGCGTCCCATTGGGGAGAATTTCCCCGTTTTCTCCCATGGCTTCATTCAGTCTGACTCGGAAATGATCGACCGTTCTGTGCTTTTTGTATTTGGGGGGAATGGCAGGATTCGTGCGAAACGGCAGGCTGGCAGGCATGAGGTCAGGTTGAAACACAGCCGGGATTCAGCCGCGGTTTCAGATTGTCAGGATTCGACCGCATAGGTTTTCAATTTCTCGCGCAGGGTTTTGCGATCAATACCGAGAATTTGTGCGGCCTGCGTCTTGTTGCCGGTCACGCTGGCCAGCACCAGCCGGATGTGCTCCGCCTCCACTTCCGCGAGGGTGCGGCGCAGACCGGCACTGCGCTGTGCCGTGAAGCGCATGAAAGCCGGCAGGTCGGGAACGTCAATGTGATTGCCTTCCGCCAGCACGACCAGCCGTTGCACGACGTTCTGCAATTCTCTCACATTACCGGGCCAGTCATAGCTGGTGAATACCTGCAGCACGTCATCGGAGAAATGCGGCACCGGCCGGCCGGCCTCCTGGGCGAATTTGTGCGCGAAGTGCTGCAACAGCAGCAAGACGTCATTGTCGCGTTCGCGCAACGGCGGCAGCTCGATGAGAATCACGTTCAGGCGATAGAAGAGATCATCACGAAACGCGCCCTGTTTGACCAGTGCCAGCAAATCCTTGTTGCTGGCCGCCAGAACGCGGATGTCGATTTTCTGGGCGCGGCTGGAGCCGACCATGTGAATCTCGCGGTCTTGCAACACGCGCAGCAGCTTCACCTGCATCGCCAGGCTCATCTCGCTGACTTCATCAAGAAAAATCGTGCCGCCTTGCGCGGTTTGAAAAAAGCCGGCGCGCGTCTGTACCGCGCCGGTGAACGCGCCCTTCATGTGGCCGAACAGCTCGCTCTCCAACAGGGCCTCGGGAATGCCGCCGCAGTTGATCGGCACGAAGGGCGCGGCGGCGCGGTCGCTGCCGTAATGAATGGCACGCGCCACCAGTTCCTTGCCGGTGCCGCTTTCGCCGGTGATGAGCACCGTTGCGGAGGTGGCACTGGCTTTGGCAATGGTGCGGAACACGGCACGCATGCGCGGTGATTCGCCCAGCAGACCCGGCGGCGCAGCGGGCGCCGGCCGGGCCTGGCCCTGCGCCACGCGGCGCACTCGCAGCTTCTCCAGCGTGCGCCGCACGGCCGCATACAACTCATCGTCGGTGAACGGTTTGGGCAGATATTCCTCCGCGCCGCTCTTGACCGCAGTCACCGCGCTTTCGATGGAAGGATAGCCGGTGATCATCATGACCGCGGTGTCCCGCAAATTCTCCCGCACATGCCGCACCAAATCCAGCCCGCTGACCTCCGGCATTTTCAAATCCGTGATCACCAGATCCACCGTCAGGTCATGCAAAAGGGTGAGCGCCTGCGCCACGCTTGCGGCGGTGAAGACTTGATAACCCTTCGCGCTGAGATTGCGCTGCAACACCTCCAGCGTGTCCTCGGCGTCGTCGACAATGAGCAGTTTTTCCATTTTTTCCGGAGAAGGCATGGCTCGTATTCAACTTGTTTTGTGTTCCGGCGGTTTGGGCGCGGGCAATTCCACTTCGAAGCGGGAGCCCTGGCCGGCCTGGCTGGCCACCTTGATCGTGCCGCCGTGAGCGGTGACAATGCCGTGCACCACCGAGAGGCCCAGGCCGGTTCCCTGACCGACCTCCTTGGTGGTGAAAAAAGGCACGAAGACCTGTTGCAGCACCTCCTCACTCATGCCGATGCCGGTGTCTTCAACAATCAACCGCACGGCGTGTGCGGCGGCCTGCGTTTCCACGGTGAGCACTCCGCCCTCGGGCATGGCCTGCATGGCATTCACCACGAGATTGATCAACACCTGCGCCACTTGCGAGGGATCCGCCACGACTTCCGGCAGGTTTGGTGCCAGGCGCTGCACCACCGTGATCCTGCCCTTGGCCAGTCGCGCCTCGAGAAACGACAGGCCGTTGCCCACCACCTGATTCAAATTGATGGACGTCTTTTGTTGCGGCATTTGCCGGGCAAAGATCATCAGCTTGCGAATGATTTCACGCGCGTGCAGCGAGGCATTCACGATTTTCTGCAGATCCTGGTCTGCCTGGGCCGGCAGCCCCGGGCACTTTTGCGCAAGCTGGGCGAATCCCAGAATATTGCCCAGCGGCTCGTTCAACTCGTGTGCCACGCCGGCGGAGAGCTGCCCGATGGTCGCCAGCCGGTCGGCGTGGCGGAGCTGCTCTTCGAGTTTGGCGCGTTCCTGCGCTGCCTGGCCGCGCTCGATGATGACCTCCAGCTCGCCGGCCACCGCTTCGATCAGATCACGCTCTTCTTTGAGGAAGGGACCCTCGTCAAGCTCCGAGCGCGGCTCGGCATAGACCACTTCCACCGCGCCGCGCCGCACACCGTGCACGTAAATCTCCGCGCTCTGCTTCAGCGGCGTGTCGCGAAATCCGGGCGTGGCATAAGTTTGCTCATCGATGATGATGCGCGCCATGGCGATCTCGGGATACAGCCACGCCGGCGGCAGCAGTGCCACCACCGCCTGCAGGATTTGATTCAGCGGCTCCCCGGTACGCTCTGCCACCTGCGCGATGCGATACAGGCAGGTTAACTCCTTCACCCGTTCACGCACCTCCACCTGCGCGCGGCGATGCGCGGTGGCCACGCCCAGCATCTGCGCAAGGCTTTCGTAGAACTCGATGTCTTCCGCGCTGAAAAAACCAGGCGGGCGGCTGTCCAGCTCCAGCAAGCCGATGCGCTCGTGATTATTGGCCAGCAGTGGGAAAACAGCGAGGCTGCGGTATTCGCCGCCCAGGTTGAGGCTGCGGCTGCCGGCCTCGTGGCTGAGGCTGAGCACCACCGGTGCCGCGGTGTCGTTCGTCCAAAAACTGCCGGCCGCGGTGAATGGCGGCTTGCCAGGCTGGAAATGGCCGCGCAACATCTCGCGTCGCAGCCACTGCCGGTCGGCATCTGCGGCAGCGGGAGATTCCGGCGGAGGGGCGTCGAATTTGTCGAGCGGCTCGATGTCAAACACGGATTCCGGCGCGACCCCGTCGGTGCTCAGGCGGCAGCGATAATACTTGCGGCGCTCGATGAGATGCAATTCCACCGCGTCACAGGCGGAATACTCTCGTATAACCTGCGCGACTTTGCGCATGAAGTCGAGGCGCAGATCGCCGAGAGTGGCGCGCTGCAGAATCTGATGGGAAAGTGCGCAAAACTCTTGCAAGCGAGGCATCGGGCGGTCCCACAGTGAGAGGTGGTGAAGCCGCAATGGCGGGACGGCTGAAATTCACTTCCATCTCCCCGCCGTTTGCTGGCTTTGATGTAACGATTCGAACGCAAACTTACAAGGAGAAATCTCCACCGGCAATTCAGCGGGCCGCGCCTGCCCCCCGAACTGCGCCGGGCAATCAGGTCTACAACTCGAAAGGCAACCGCTTTTGCCCAAAACTGAGAAATTCTGCCGCCGTCTTCTCAAAATTGAAAAAAACGCAACTCCGGCCGCTTTTGCATCTGCCTCAAACCCATGATAATCCAAGAGCTGATTTAAAGGCACTGCGGCCTAAGGCTTGCATATTCACTGCAGGTTAGAAAGGAGTAGGTTGTTATGACTCAAGCCCTCCCTGCGATTGCCTCGCCATTATCAACTTCATTTTCATCAGCAGCGACCGCAAGACACTCGAACCGATGAGGGTGAGGTCTCCATTCTTTATGAAATCGTGAAAGTGTGCCGCGATGATACGGACGAGATGGGCGGGGTTGCCGATCCGCGGGCCGGGCAGGGTGGTTAGGCGGTCGAAATGCGTCACGAACTGCAGGAGAAGGTACCAATGAAACACATGTTAACCAGGCACGGATTTTCCTTTTTGGTGATCATCATGGCGCTGGCCACGACGGCATGGGCGCAGGACCAGGATGCCGCAACGATTGCCGAGACCAAAGCCGAAGTTCCGGCATTGACCAAATTCCATTCGGTCATCTACCAGCTTTGGCACAATGCCTGGCCAAAGAAAGACTACGAGACGCTTGCCAAATTGCTCCCGGATATCGAAAAGCACAACGCCGAAATTGCCGCGGCGAAACTGCCCGGCATTCTGCGGGAAAAACAAAACGCCTGGGATGAAAACGTCAAAGCGCTGCAGCAAGTCGTGGGCGAATATAAAACCGCGGTTGAGAAAAAAGACAATCCCCAGCTTCTCGATGCTGCCGAGAAATTGCACACGCAGTATGAACGGCTGGTTCGCGTCATTCGGCCGGCGCTGAAAGAAATCGAAGACTTTCATGCCGTACTCTATATGCTCTATCATTATTACACGCCGGCTCATGATCTTGAAAAAATCAAAGCTTCCGTTGGCGAATTGCAAATCAAAATGGAGGCATTGAACCAAGCGACTTTGCCGGAACGTTTGAAGAAAAAAGAAGAGGCGTTCGTGGCATCGCGTGAAAAGCTCGCCGCCTCCGTTGCTGCTTTGTCGGCAATCCTGCCGTCCAACGACGAGAAAAAGATCAAAGCGGCGATTGAAACGCTGCACGGCGACTACGAAGTGCTGCAAGGGGTGTTTGATTAATTGTTTCAACCCGACGTTCTCTGCTGTGTAGATCGTTCTGCAATTTTTATTTGTCATCGTGGAACGATCTTGTTAATATCAAGCACTGTGCCTGGCTCAAACAAGATTCTTCCAGAATGACATGTTATTTGGAAGCACTGTGCTCAGCCGGAACAGGATCCCGCACGGCGGGATGAGATGGGTAGTTGTCCACCAATAGCTGAGGGATTACTACCGAGGTTTTGAGCCCCCAAAAACTTTACAACCAGAACAAGCTTTTGGGCTCATGGAATCGAATTCGCACAGAAAATGTGAAGTAACGATGTTCAACAATATCGCCCAGGCCCAGGCCTACCTGCAAGAGCACCAATTCAAGATGGTGGATTTCAAGTTCAGCGATTTGGGCGGCCGCTGGCATCATCTCACCATTCCCGCCAGCCAGTTCAACGAGCAGTTGATGCGCGACGGCATCGGTTTCGATGCCTCGTCGGTCGGGCTTAAGCCGCTTAAAGCCGGCGACATGGTGCTCCTGCCCGATTTGGCGACGGCTTTTCGCGATCCGTTTTGGGAAGTGGCGACACTGAGCTTCATCTGCTCGGCTTACGAGGCCGATACCAAGCGCCCCTTCTCGCGCGATCCGCGTAACATGGCCAGACGCGCTGAAGAGTATATGAAAGAACTCGGCGTGGCGGACGAAAGCCGCTGGGGACCGGAGTATGAGTTTTACATCTTCGATAGTGTGGCGTTTGAAAATGCCGTCAACACGGCGTCGTACCGCGTCGACAGTTTGGAGGCGGATTGGCAAAGCGCCAACGGCGGGCACGGCCATTTGATTCCTTTGCACGGCGGCTATCATGTTATCCCGCCCAAGGATCAGCTTTACAACGTGCGTAGCGAGATCGCGCTGGTGTTGGAAGAAATTGACATCGAGGTGAAATATCATCATCACGAAGTCGGCGGCCCCGGCCAGTGTGAGATCGAAACGCCGCTGATGGGCCTGTTGCGCAGCGGCGATGTCACCCAGATCGTCAAGTACGTCACCAAAATGGTCGCCCAACGCCACCGGCAGACGGCGACGTTCATGCCCAAGCCCTTGTTTGGCGAGGCCGGCAATGGCATGCACTTTCATCAACAGCTTTTTAAGAAAAACAAAAACATTTTTTACGATGCTGCCGGTTACGGCAAGCTCAGTCAAACCGCGCTGCATTATATCGGCGGCTTGTTGTATCACGGCGCGGCGGTGTTGGCCTTCACGAATCCGTCGACGAATTCATATCGCCGGCTGGTGCCAGGCTTCGAAGCGCCGGTGAATGCCTTTTTCAGCTTGGGCAATCGCAGCGCGGCGATTCGCGTGCCGCTTTACGCCGATCAACCCGACACCGCTCGCTTCGAATTTCGCCCGCCGGATGCGACGTGCAACATTTACCTCGCGCTGGCGGTGCAACTGATGGCGGGATTGGACGGCATCAAACAGCAGATGAATCCGACCGAACTTGGCTTTGGCCCCATCGACCAGAACATCTTCACTTGGAGCGACGAGCAGCGCAAAGCCATCAAGCCGCTGCCGGCTTCGTTGCGCGAAGCGCTGGAAGCTTTGGAACGCGATCACGATTTCTTGCTGCAAGGCGGCGTCTTCGACGAAGGCCAGATCGCGGAGTGGATCAAGGTCAAAAGCCAGGAATACTACGCCGTGCGCAATCGCCCGCATCCGTATGAGATGGCGCTGTATTTTGATGTGTGAGTTGGGTTCCGCATGGCAAATGGGGATTGAACATCGTTCTACAAACAACATGAAGTTGAGCACCGAAGTCTTTTTAGGCGTGGCAAGAAAATTCCCGTAGGGACGATTTGATAATAGCCACGTCATTCATGACGTGGTAAGTTGAAAAATCCAATGATAGTCCCGTTAGGGACGGTTGAGAATGAAGTCTGCTTATCAAACAAAACCGCACTATTTCAATCGTCCCTTCGGGACTTGCAATGATTTTCTGCACCATTCCCAGAGATAAATCTCTGGGCTATGATCATTTCGTCCCTATGGGACGGTAAGGACGTCGACTTTACGTTGTCGTACTAAGTTGAAAATAGATGCACCCCAGGGAACAGCACGATGAAACGAGTCATTACTTTTTGCGCTGCCGTAGTGTGCCTGAGCATGTTGATTGGAAGTTGCAGTCAAAGCGACCCTCAAGCCAACGTCGAAGCGAAAATCCCCGTCGAAACCATGACCGTCCGCCTGGGCAGTTTGGCACAAACACTCATTTATTACGGCGACATCAAAGCCGAGTATGAGGTCAAAGTCTTCTCCAAAGTGCCCGATCGTATCGAAAAATTTTTTGTCGATGCCGGAGATAGCGTTGCCAAAGGCGCACCGATTGCGAGGATTGTCGCCACAACCATCGAACAAGCGGTGCGGCAAGCGGAGGCGGCTGTGGCGGCGGCCAGGGCGCAGGAAGCGAACTTGCGCGCGGAGTATGAACGTTTCGAGCTATTGTATCGTGATCTTTCCGTGAGCAAGCAGCAATACGACGCCATCGCCACGCAGTACGAAGCAGCGAAAGCGCAAGTGCAACAAGCAGAAGCCGCGCTCGCCAGCGCCAACAGCCAATGGCGCGATGCCACGATCACGGCGCCCATCGCCGGCATTATCGGCAAACGCTACTGCGAAGCCGGCGACATGGCCACGCCTGCGCTGCCCCTGGTCAGCGTCTGCCAGATGGATCGGGTGAAAATGACTTTCGCAGCGACCGAAAAAGATTTGGCCAGGCTCGAGATCGGACAGAAAACCGTCGTGCAAGTGAGCACCTATCCTGATCGCACCTTCGAAGGGAAGGTTGTAAAAATCAGTCCGGTGCTCGATCCGTTGACACGCCTGGCGGAAGTCGAAGTATTGCTGGACAACACTGAACACAAATTAAAACCCGGCATGTATGCCCATGCCGAAGTCACCACCGGCACGATCGAGAATGTCATCGTCGTCCCGCGCTACGCGGTGATTGAAAACACCTCGCTGGAGCGCATCGGCGGCGAGGATCAGGTGGTGAAAAATTA
>JBBIKM010000209.1:0-10589 GCA_037445455.1 bacterium
CGCACAACTCGTCTACACCTACACCGTCGCGGGCCGGCGCTACACCGGCAATCGCCTAGCTTTTGGCGGGCGAATGAGCTGGTGGGTGGCGGGGCAGCCGCAGGAACCAGACGAGAATGATCCCGAAGGCAGGGCCGTGCAAGTCTACTACGATCCCCGCAATCCCGGCGAAGCAGTGCTGGAGCGTCGTGCCATTGGCATCACCTGGCTTTGGATCGTTGGCATCGGATTGCTCGCGCTGGCGACGCTGGTGGGCGGCCTGTGGTAGATCGTGGGCCTTCACAGTCGCAGTCTCCTGGCAGAAGCGCTCTTGCACCGGCTTGGGCGCGACGATTGGAACTGCTGAGATTGCATGATGCCAGCTTGCCCCACTCCGCTGGCCCGTCAAACACAAAATGCGGTGTATCTTGCTCACCCGGTGCAACACGGACACCTGCAGCTCTCATGAGGGAGGTTGATAATGGCGCGATCGCATTGTGATCCGTGCTCACCCAGGCCGGCAGCCCCTGCCATGAGGTGTGGCCTGATTTGGCTGCTGGTGGCGCTGGTGCTGCCCCTGTTTGGCCAGGAGCAGGCCGCGCAACATGGCCGGCGGCCGGCGCGGTTGGTGATCACCGATGCCATGATCATCGCGGGCGATGCCACGCCTGCCGAGGGCCCGGTGGACATCGTCATCAAGCACAACCGCCTCGAGCGCATCACGCGCAGCCGTGCGGATGCCGACTATCGCCGCACTGCCGAGGCCGTGATCGCGGCAGGCGGCAAATACGTGCTGCCGGGATTCATCAACCTGCACGGCCATTTGCAGGATGAGCGCGCCGGCAAACCTCTGCCCTTCGAATATCAATACAAACTCTGGCTCGGCTGCGGCATCACCACCGTGCGCGACGTGGGCAGTGACTACGACAAAGCCCTCGCAGAAAAGCGCAAGAGCGCGGCCAATACCATCGCGGCGCCGCGGCTGTGGCTTTACTTCTGGTGTCCGGGCGGCAACAACGAAGCGGAAATCCGCGCCAGGGTGCGGGAGCTGAAAGCCAAAGGCGCGGATGGTTTGAAGTGCCATCAAATGGATCGCGACACCTATCTCATCGTCGCGGACGAAGCGAAGAAACTTGGACTCAAGCTCGCGCATCATGCCGGCGTGGAGGATGCCAATGCCTGGCACGATGCCCAAGCCGGCACCGCCACCATCGAACACTGGTACGGCGTGCCTGACGCCGCGCTCGACGGCGTGCAGCAGTTCCCGCCGGATTTCAATTACAACAACGAGCTGCACCGCTTTCGCTATGCCGGCCGGCTGTGGCGCGAGGCCAATCCCCACAAACTGCGGGAGGTGTTGCAAGCCCTGGTGCAGGCGGGCGTGGCGTGGGATCCGACGCTGTGCATTTATGAAGCCTGCCGCGATTTGCAGCGCGCGCTGACGCAGCCGTGGTTCAAGGATTATCTGCATCCGGCACTCGCCGCGTTCTTCCAGCCCAATCCTGATTATCATGGCTCGTTCTTCCACGGGTGGACGAGCACCGATGAGGTTTATTGGAAGGAAAACTACCGTCTGTGGATGCAAGCCCTGCGCGAGTTCAGCCGCATGGGCGGGATTGTTACTACCGGTGAGGATGCCGGCTTCATTTATCAGATCTACGGCTTTGGCTATCTGCGTGAATTGGAGCTGCACGAGGAAGCGGGTTTTCATCCGCTCGAGGTGATCCAGCATGCCACTGCCAACGGCGCGCAGGCGCTGGGCCAGGCGCATGAACTCGGCCGCCTCCGGCCCGGTTATCTTGCCGATATCATCGTGGTGAACGGCAATCCCCTGGAGAATTTGCATGTTCTGTTTCCCGCCGGCAGCGAGGCCACGCTCGATCAACAACGCCAGGGCGGCGGCATTGCGTGGACGATCAAAGACGGCATTCCCTATCACGCGCCCACTTTGTTCGCCGAAGTGAGGGAGATGGTAAGAGCCGCGCGCCAAGCCGCAGCGCCCTGATCGCCCGTGCCTTCACCAGTTATCTGCGCGTTCTTCGCCGATTCAATAGTGTCCGTCTAAAAGCGCCAGCTTTTCGGAGAATGTTCCGGCACGGCCATGGCCCTTGGCATTAAATTCTTCAGATGGACCAGGACACTCGAGGTTCTGGAAGCCCCGGCTCTGCCGAGGTCGAAACCTCCTCGGACAAACACATTACACCATGGCACCAGCCGTGGGTCTGTTTCCAAAGAGAGCCGCCTCGCAGGTTAATCGCAACGCCCAGCCTTGGAGCAGATTCACGCCAAAACCGCAGGCTGCATTTCCTGCATTTGCAAACACGGCAACGCAGCAAGGCAGTGGCCGATCGCTTCACTGGAGGAGAGGAAATGGAATTACGTCGCAACCGCATTCTCAAAGTCATGCTGGCATGGCTCGCGCCACTGGCGCTGGCGGTGCCGGCGCACAGTCAGCCCGTGTCTTGGGATTTCACTTTTGGCGCGATTTATCCCGCGGAAATGGCGGGTGGCGTTTACGGCAGCGCGTGGCTGGGCACCAGCCTTGATCGCGCCGGCGTGTGGAAATGGGATTTCGCCGCGGGCGCAGCCGTGCATCGCCGCAGTTATCACGACCTGACCTTCGTGACCGGCAATGCGGCAGCCGGTGCGCGGCCGGCCGCGGAAATCGCTTTCACCCGCACCATGCTGCCGCTCATGGCCGGGCCGGTGCTCAAGCTGTCGCTGCTCGAAATGAATCTGCCCAATCTGCCCGGCCTAGGCTGGGCGGCCAAAACCGGCGTGGACAAGGTAACTTCGCTCAAGGACACCGGCCTGCTGCTGCGGCCGTTCCTCAGTCACACCATTCTGTGGAGCCGGGAATCCAATGGCACCGCGGCCGCGAGTGAAAAGCGCAAGTATCGCGGCTGGGGCGGGGGCGGCGAAATCGGCGTCTACTTTACCACCGATGACGGCATAACCTCCACCCTCTCGGTGTTGTACCATCACGTGCGCGTTGACCGCAAACAGGGCAGCGAGGCCGCGGGCCTGCCGGACAACCGCCAGGTCAATTTGAACGGCGTGGCGTTTTTGCTGACCATGGGTTTCGGAATGTGAGCGTGCCGCCATGCTGGAATTTCTGCTGCGTACCGATATTGCGTTGTTCTTCTTCGTCAATCACTCGCTGCAGTGCGGCTTGCTCGATTGGCTCATGCCGATCGTCACCAACCAGCGCAACTGGTTTCCGCTGTTTGCGGCGGTTTATGTCTGGCTGTGGTGGAAGGGCGGCAAAACCGGCCGCACCGCGGCGCTGCTCATCATCCCGGTGATTCTGCTCAGCGACCAAATTGCGGCCTTCGTGCTCAAGCCCTGTTTCCAACGGCTGCGGCCGTGCGTGGCCCTGGAGGGCGTCAACATGATTCTGGGCAAAAACACGTCGTTCTCCTTCCCTTCCAATCATGCCGCCAACTCGTTCGCTGCCGCGGCGCTGTTCACGCATTTTTATCCCCAGCAGCGCGGGCCGCTGTATGCCTGTGCTTTTCTTTCCGGTTTTTCGCGCATCTATCTCGGATTGCATTATCCTTCCGATGTTGCCGGCGGCGCGCTGTTCGGCATGCTGTGCGCCTGGCTCGTGCTCAAGGCTTATCAAATCGCGCTGCAGCGCTACCGCCATTTCCGGCAGCCGCCGGCGGGCGTGCAGCCGTCCCGCAAAGAATGAAGCCGGAGAGGCCCGCTTGCCCGCCCTCGATGCGATTCACCTGAACTTCAATCCGGCCGCGCTGACGCTGCTCAATGTGATACTCGGCATTGTGATGTTCGGCATCGCGCTGGACCTGAAGCTCGGCGACTTCAAGATGATCCTAAAGTTTCCCAGGGCCATTTTGATTGGGTTGTGCGCGCAATTCGTGCTGCTGCCGGCCTTGTCGTTTCTGCTGGTCAGCGCTTTGGCGCCGGCAGCGAGCATGGCGCTGGGCATGCTGCTGGTGGCCGCCTGCCCGGGCGGAAACATTTCGAACTTTCTCACCCATTTCGCCCGCGGCAACACCGCGCTTTCCGTTTGCATGACGGCCTTTTCGACCGCCGCCGCGCTGGTCATGACGCCGCTCAACTTCGCCTTCTGGGGCTCGCTTTATCCGCCGGCGCAGGCCTTGTTGCGCAAGATCGCGTTGAATCCGCTTGATCTCATGGCCGCCGTCTTTCTGTTGTTGGGCCTGCCGCTGGCGTTGGGCCTGTTGCTGGCGCATCGCCACCCGCGCCTGGCCGCTGCTGCCAGAAAACCGATGAAAATCCTCGCGTTGATCTTTTTCGGCGGCTTTGTCCTTGCGGCGCTGCTGGCAAATTGGGACAATTTTGTCAATCACGTTGGCCGGGTGGCAATGGCAGTGATGCTGCAAAATGCTCTGGCCTTGCTGGGCGGCTACGTTGTTGCCGCCATGGCCCGGCTGCCGGAAGCCGACCGGCGCGCCGTGGCCATTGAAGTCGGCATTCAAAACTCCGGCTTGGGCTTGCTGCTGATCTTCAACTTCTTCGACGGCCTGGGCGGCATGGCGCTGGTGGCGGCATGGTGGGGCATTTGGCATATCCTCAGCGGCAGCACGCTCGCGTGGTTGTGGTCACGGCGGCCACCAGCCGCCGGCAATGCATGACACCTGCTGCACAGCGCGAATCGTTGCGCCGTTACGCCACCAGGCATTCCAGCCATTCTCGTCACCTTGCAAGGATCCTGTGACGATGCAAGCCCGGCGCCTGGCTATTCACAAGATTCTTCTGAAGGGCATTGCACATGAAGAACATCCTCGTCACCGGCGCATCCGGCTATCTCGGCAGGATCGTGATGGCGGAACTGGCGCAGCGCCGGAATCTCGACGGCCATCCGCCCTTCACTCTCGTCGGCCTCGATGTGCGCGAGACGCCGGCAGCGCAACGCGCGGCCGGTGTGGCATACGAACAAGCTGATGTCCGTTCGCCGCAGCTCGCGGCACTCTTGCGGCGGCATCGCATCAATGTGGTTGTACATCTCGCGGCGATCGTCACGCCCGGCCGCCATGACGATCGCGCCCTGGCCTATTCCGTCGCAGTCGAGGGAACCAGGAATCTGCTGCAGGCGTGCCAGGCTGCCGGCGTGGAAAAACTCATCGTCACCTCCAGCGGCGCCGCGTACGGTTACCACGCCGACAACCCTGCCCTCATCCGCGAAGAGCAGCCGCTGCGCGGCAATGAGGCATTCGCCTACGCCCATCACAAGCGTCTGGTCGAAGAATTGCTGGCAGAGTGGCGGCAGCAGCATCCGGAACTGCGGCAGGTGATCTTTCGCGTGAGTACGATTCTCGGCGAGACCACCAACAACCAAATCACGGCCCTGTTCGAAAAGCCGCGGCTGTTGGCAGTGAAAGGCGCCCGCAGCCCGTTCGTTTTCATTTGGGACAGGGACGTTGCCGCGTGCCTGAGCGCGGCAATCTTCTCGGAGAAAACCGGCATCTACAATCTCGCCGGCGACGGCGCGCTCACCATGGCAGAAATCGCGCACATGCTGGGCAAGAAAACGTTGACTTTGCCGGCAGGTTTGTTAAGATGGGGACTGGCCGTGCTGCGCAGGCTGCGGCTGACGCAATACGGTCCGGAACAGCTCGATTTTCTCCGCTACCGGCCGGTGCTCGACAACACGAAATTGAAAGGTGAATTCGGCTTCACGCCGGCGATGACTTCCTGCGAGGTGTTTGCCCACTATGCCAAAGCGCGACTTCAAAAATAAGGTCGTGATCATCACCGGTGCCGCCGGCGGGCTGGGCCGCGCACTGTGCCGAAGCTTCGGCGAGGCCGGCGCGCTGGTGGTCGGCATCGACAAGGCCGCGCTGGAGTTGGAGCTGCTCGGCCGCGATTTCAAGCAAACGCCGGTGAATTTCACCGGCTATGTCGCTGAGGTGAGCGATTGGGACCTCACGCAAAAACTGGCGGACAAGATTCTCCGGCAGTTTGGCCGCATTGATCTGTTGATCAACAATGCCGGCCTCAGCCATCGCAGCCGCTTTGCCGCCACCGACATCGCCGTGATTCGCCGCGTGTTGGAGGTGAATTTCTTCGGCGCCCTGAACTGGACCACGGCAACGCTGCCGGCTCTGATACAAAGCCGGGGCATGATCATCACGCTGTCGAGTGTTGCCGGCTTTTCTCCGTTGCTCGGCCGCACCGGCTACGCCGCGAGCAAACACGCTTTGCACGGCTTTTTCGAAAGCCTGCGGCCGGAACTGGCGGCAGAGGGCGTTGCGATCCTGCTGGTGTGCCCCGCGTTCATCGACACGCCCATCAACAAAAATGCGCTGGGCGCGGACGGCAATCCCGTGCAGCATGAGCAGGTGGTGGTGGGCCGCAAGCTGGATCCTGCGGTGGCCGCGCAGCGCATTTTGCAGGCGGCGCGCCGCGAGCAGAAGCTGCTGTTGCTGGGCAAAACCAGCCGGCTGGCTTACTGGCTCAACCGGCTGGCGCCGCGCCTTTATGCCGCCGCGATGGCCAGGCGGTTGCGCGCTGAGATTGAGTGATGCTCTGCCGAATTGCAGCGCCGTCATCGAAATTTCAACCCCGCTTCCTGTCATCCCGGCAAGGATCCGGTGAAGCGTTGAGCACATTGCCAGGTGCCTCACAAGATTCCTGCTGAATGATAGGCGGAATCACCCGGACAAGTCAAAGCAGCGGATTACCAGAATATCACCCGCATTCTCAGAGAGCAATCAGGAGCCTTCCATGAGACGATTTTCCGCAATTCTTGCCTGCTGCCTGGCGCTCGCGGTGCAGGCGGCGCCTGATGAGGGCATGTGGCCGATCAGCGATATTCACAAATTGCCGCTCAAGGACAAAGGCCTGTTGATCGATCCCGCCGCCATCTACAATCCCAACGGCGCGAGTTTGATCGATGCCATCGTCATGGTGGGCGGCTGCACCGGCTCGTTCGTTTCGACCGAGGGGCTTATTCTCACCAACCATCATTGCGCCTATGGCGCGGTCACTGCCGCCAGCACCGCGGAGAAAGACTATTTGCAGAACGGCTTTCTGGCCGCGACGCGCGGCGAGGAAATTCCGGCCAGGGGCCTCACCGTTCGTTTGATCGAGTCCTATCGCGACGTCTCCGCGGAGGTGCTGGCCGCGGTCAACGAACAAATGGATTACAGCGCGCGCGCCCGGGCGATCGACCGCAAGCTCAAGGAGATCGTGCAAACCGCGGAACAGGCGCAGCCCGGCCGGCGCGCCGAGGTCGCGGAAATGTTCATCGGCAAAACCTACGTGCTGTTTCTCTACACCAATCTCAAGGACGTGCGGCTGGTGTATGTGCCGCCGCGCAGCATTGGCGAATTCGGCGGCGACGAAGACAACTGGGTGTGGCCGCGCCACACCGGCGATTTCTCCTTCATGCGCGCCTATGTGGCGCCGGACGGCTCGCCGGCGGAGTATTCGCCCAACAACGTGCCCTACCATCCCAAAACCGTTCTGCGCGTCGCGCCGGAGGGCGTGAACGAAAACGACTTCGTCTTTCTGCTCGGTTATCCCGGACGCACCTACCGCCATCAGACCGCGGCCTATCTCGCCTTCGAAGAAAAAATCCGCCTGCCCTACGTCGCCGATCTCTACGAATGGCTGATCAAGACGATGGAAGAGCAGGGCCGCACCGACCGCAGCGTCGCGCTCAAGCACGCCAGCCGCATCAAGAGTCTGGCCAATACCATGAAGAATTATCGCGGCAAGCTCAAAGGGCTGCAGCGTCTCGGACTGGTCGAGCAAAAGCGGGCGCAGGAACAGGCGCTGCAAGCCTTCATCGACGCCGCGGCCGATCGCCGGCAGAAGTATGGCACGCTGCTGGCGGAAATCACGCAGGTCTATGATGAAATGACGGCAACGGCCGAGCGTGATCTGCTGCTGCAGCATCTCACCAACGTCTCGCTCTTCCGCCTGGCCCTCTCTGTCCATGAGGCCAGCCGGGAATTGCAGAAGCCGGACCTCGAGCGCCTGTCCGCTTACATGGAGCGCAACTTCGGCGCCACCAGACAAAACTTGCAACAGGCCGTGACCAACTATCACGAGGCCACCGACAGGATCATTCTGCAAGAGATGCTGCTGCGCGCGGCCCGGCTGCCGGCGAATCAACGCCTCGCCGCACTGGCCGATATCGTCGCCACCGATGATCCGCAGAAGTCGATCGCAAAATTCATCCAGCAGGCATATGCCAGGAGCAAACTCAACGACGAACGCTTCCTGATGGCCTGCCTGGAAAAATCGCCGCAGGAGCTGCACAAGCTGAAGGATCCGTTCCTCACTCTGGCGCAGTCGCTTTATCCCGTGTATGAGGAGATGCGGCAGCAGACGCAACGCCGCAATGGCGCGCTGGAAAAATTGCACGGCCAGCTCATCGAGGTGAAAAAGGAATTCAGCCAGGCCGATTTCATTCCTGATGCCAATCGCACCTTGCGCTTCACCTACGGCCGCATTCGCGGCTATTCCCCGGCTGATGCGGTTTACTACAAACCGATCACGACCCTGTCCGGGGTAATCGCCAAGACCACCGGCCGGGAGCCCTTCGATACGCCGGAAAAGCTCATCCAACTGTATCGTGCGAAGGATTACGGCCGCTTTGCGTCGCCGCAATTGCAGGAGGTGCCGGTGGCGGTGCTCTACAACCTCGACACCACCGGCGGCAATTCCGGCAGCCCGCTGCTCAATGCCCGCGGCGAGCTGGTGGGCGTGAATTTCGATCGCGCTTTCGAGGCCACGATCAACGACTACGCCTGGAGCGAAGACTACAGCCGTTCGATCGCGGTGGACATTCGCTATGTGCTGTGGGTGACGCAGAAGTTCGCCGGTGCCGATCATCTCCTGCAAGAGATGGGAATTGCGCCGGTGCTCGAAAACGATTGAGCGGTGCGCTGCCGCTGCGGTTCCGGCTGCGTTTATTTCCAGCGGCAAACCGCGACAAGCGCTGACCTCACGAGGCATTCATGCTTGCCATGCAACTGGCCCTGCTGTTGACTTTGGCGCTGGCGCCGGCGGCAGCCGCGCAATTCGTGGCGCAACCGGCGGTGCGCGTCAACACCAGTGACCTGAATCCCAACGAAGTGGCGATCGCCATCAATCCGCTGAATCCACGCAACGTGATCGCGGTGTCGCATGCCAGCGGCCGCCGCATTGGGGCGCGCGTCACCAATCTTGCCTACACGTCGTTTGATGGCGGCCGCACGTTCTTCGAACAGCATTTGCCCAATCCCGAAAAACGGGCGCAGGGTGATTGCTCGGTGCGCTTCGACGCCGAGGGCAACGCCTACAGCGTGTACATTTCCTTCACCGGCTTCCAGCGGGAGAATGTTTCCGGCATCTTTTGCATCAAGTCCGTGGACGGCGGCCACACCTGGCTCGAGCCGGTGGCGGTCTACGATCTCAACACCGCCACGCCGTTTCAGGACA
Source organism: bacterium (assembly GCA_037445455.1). Lineage (GTDB taxonomy): Bacteria > Zhuqueibacterota > Zhuqueibacteria > Zhuqueibacterales > Zhuqueibacteraceae > Coneutiohabitans. The sequence continues at coordinate 9,400 of JBBIKM010000209.1, forward strand.
AACCCTGGTTCGCCATCGACAACACCAACAGCCCGTATCGCGGCAACCTCTATATCGCGTGGACGGAGTTCACGACTTATGGCAGTGCCGCGCCGGAGGACAGCAGCTTCATTCTGTTTTCGAGTTCCAGCGATCGAGGCATCTCGTTCCGGGCGCCGATGCGCGTCAATGACGTGGCCGGCGACGCGCGCGATGATGATGCAACCGTGGAAGGCTGTGTGCCGGCGGTCGGGCCGAATGGCGAGGTGTATCTGGCGTGGGCCGGGAGAGACGGGATCTATTTCGACAAATCAGGCGACGGCGGATTGACGTTTGGACGCGATGTCGTGGTCAGCGCGATGCCGGGCGGATGGAATTTCGAGGTCAACGGCCTCTACCGCTGCAATGGCATGCCGGTCACGGCCTGCGATGTCAGCAACGGCCCCGCGCGCGGTGCGATTTACATAAACTGGATCGACCAGCGCCACGGCGACCCGGATGTTTTCCTCGCCTGCTCGCGCGATGGCGGCGCAAGTTGGAGCGCGCCGCGGCGCGCGAACGATGATTCGCTGCAAAACGGCAGGGAGCAATTCCTCTCCTGGCTGGCGGTCGATCCGCATGACGGCGCGATTTACATCCTCTTCTATGATCGCCGCGCGACGGGCAGCGATCCCACGGCCACCCACGTGTATCTGGCAGCGTCATTCGATGGCGGCGAAACCTTCAGCAATCACCGCCTCTCGCCGGACAGTTTCACCACCAGGAAGCCAGTGTTCTTCGGCGACTACACGGGCCTCGATGCGCGCGAGGGCCTCATCATGCCGATTTGGACGGCATTCAGCAGCGCGGATTCGCTGGAGCTGCGCACGCTGCCGCTGCACAAAAGCGACTTGCTGCCGATCAAGTGAAGCAGCCGGGACCGGCAAGCACAAAATGCCTGACCACCAGCGCCCCGGGGAATTGATCGAATTTACCGCATGCAGCTCTGCAGCGGCGGTGTTCGTGACGTGGTTCTCTCGCGCCCCGATGGGACTTGGTAATTTCTCGCGATTACGGCTTTTCCAGGGCGTTGCCCTTCGCTGTCGCCTTTCGCCCGGTGGGGCTGGTTGGCTTTACGAATCGAACTTGCCGTCTCTATCCATGCAGCGGCGGTGTTCGTGACGTGGTTCTCTCGCGCCCCGGTGGGGCTTGGTGATTTCTCTTGTGATGAC
>JBBIKM010000210.1:0-10571 GCA_037445455.1 bacterium
TCCGCCGGCGAAATATCTTGGGTGAGCGCGCGGCCGGCCGCGCCGGCCACCACCAGTTCCGCGGCGCGAATGCAGCCTCCCAGCAGCAGGGTATCGAGCTGTGACAACCGGAAGGTGGCGTAATCGCCGGAGAAATCGTGCGCCAGTCTCACCGGTGCAAAGACAAGCTGTTGCGCCGCCGGCGACAAGGCCAGCGGCACTACCCGATTTTCCTCTGCGAACCATTCCGGCGAAACCTCCGAGTGCTCACGCTTGAGATAGATCTCCCGTTCGGCCGGTGTGGCTTCCCGCAGGCGCAAGCCGGAATTGACCATTGTGTCAGCTCCAGCGTCCGCTGCTTCCTTCTCCCAGTCAATCGCACAGGCATTTTGTGTCTGCAAGGCACGGGCAGATTGCTCGACGCGGCTGCGCAGATGTTGCGCGCGGCTTTGCGCCCGCAGGAGCTGGGCGGCGCGATCTTCGGGAGCGAGCGGATCCTCCAGCACCAGGAAATCACCCTGCAACGGCTGGCGGGCCAGCCGTTTCGCCACCATTCCCAGAAACAATGAGTGCAGGCTGCGGTCGGTGTCATTCTGGTTGGGACGATCGGAGCCGGCTTCAAAAAAAGTGCTGGCCACCAGCGGCAGATGCCGGTAGTTTGCCCGCGCGGTGTCGACGCTGACGGCATGCAGCAGCGTGAGTTCCGGCGCCGGCACGGCGCAAAAAAACTCAACGCGCTTGACCGCGCTGAAGGTGGTTGCCTGCCGGCGTTGCAGCGTGAAATGCAAATCATAAACGCCGGGCTGATCGGGTTGAAAGTGGAAGATGCCGAGGCGCAGCAGGTCATTGCGCCCCATCACGATTTCGGAGCGCAGATCGATGCGCGCCAGCGTGTCGCGCGGTGAAAGTTGGCGCAACGGCACGAAGCCCTGGCGATCCGCCTCGATGCGGATGCGCAATTTGTTCCAGTCCACCTGGGGTTGTTCTTCGTGGCCGCTTGCTTCGGGATGCCATTTGCGCAGATACTGCAGCGTCAACTGATCGAGCCAGAAGCGGGTGGCATCGGGCGGACAGTCTTCGGTCTGGTCAGCCTGCTTCTGCCGGACTGCGGTTACGGTGAGGCGGAATGCGGTGAGGCGCAGATCTTTGCTGCCGGCCTGCGTTTCCTGATTCCAGACATTCAGCGTGCAGGCATAGGTTTGCGTCAGCAGCAGGCGGGCGGCAATGGGCGCGGCGCTGCGCTCGTCGGGGGCAGCAACGGCGGTGGAAAAAATGGCGGCGGCGAGGCCAACGTGCAGCAGCAGGGCAGTTGGTAGTCGCATGAGGTCACTCGCACGAACTTAGGGTGAATCCGGGCCGGCCGGCCGGGAGAAGGACAGAGTCACACGGTGGTTGAAAAAGCCGGCGGGGCGGTCTGAGCGCCAAAAGGCCGGCATGAGCAAAGCATAGTGCAATTCCAGCAGCGCGGGCCTAGCGAGACGGAAGCCCGCCGACCACCAGTTGTGATTCACGCCCAGGCGCAGACGCAGCACCTCGGGATGCAGCGCGAAGATTCCGCTTTCACTGCCGACGGCCAGGCGCCAGCCGGAGAGATCCTGTTGCCGCTCGAGATCGGCTGCCAACAACCAGCGGCGGCGAGTCTCGAGCAACACGGCCATGCCGACGCGGTGGCGGCGCGGCGCTTTGAATGCACCGGCGAGCGCCAAATTGGGCGCGATCACGTTGGTGGCGGCCACGGCCAGGTTAAGCCGGCGGTGCAAATGCGCCATCGCGCTCACGTCCAGCCCCAAGCCGAACTGGCTGCGGCCGTGCGCGGCAAAGAAACCGCGAATGGCCTCGAGTTCTTCCGCGGAATTGACTTCGGCATGCGCGGCAATCTCGCGATCGTATTGCACGCCCACCAGCGTGCCGGTGAGGCTCACCGCCAGCCAGTGCGGCAGATGCGGAGAGAGCGGCAGCGGCTGTGTCTTTTCAAAAAAACCCTTGCTCGCAAACACGCCGATGGCAATCTCACTCAACAGGCCGGTGCGCATCATGCTGGCACCTGCGCCAATCGAGAAATCGTTGGAAGTCGGCGCCGGGCCACTCGGCTGCGGCAACTGAAAGTCTGCCGTCCGGCCCAGCACCAGAACCGGCACGGTTTGATTGGCACGGCGCAGGTGATTGTAGGCGAAGCCGGCGCTCGAGACCGTCAATGCGCCGCTGTTGTGCAGAGCATTTTGAAACGGCAAACCGGCGCTGAAGAGATTTTCCAGGCTGAAGGCAAACAGCCAGCGCTGCGGCGCGTACACCAGCCCCGCAGGATTGTAGGCAATGCCTTCGACGTCGTCGGAGAGGGCGAGATAGGCGCCGCCCATCGCGCCCGCGCGCGCGCCACGGTACACGCCGGACTGCGCCAGACTCGGCCGCACGTCAAGCAATACTGCCAGGCCGCACAGCAGCACCACGGCCCGCGGCAATTTTTGTTTGGAATGAAAACCCCGGCCAAGCATCCCTGCCTCAAATCTGTAAAGTCACCTCGACGCCAGATTTCAGACAAGCTGAAAAACTGGTGGCCGCAGCGCGGCAGCCTCTGTTCTTGACTGGATAACAGAATTCACATGATTGCTCTGACATCTTGCAAATCCTGTTATCCTGTCCGCTGGCAGTTGTTTTGAGAACGACACCCATTGAAAATCGAAGCCCGAGTGTCTTGTTGCTTTGATTTGCATCAGTGATTCCGAGTGTCATTCACATGGAATCTTGTAAGATACCTCACACCGTGCCCAATTCTTCGCAGGATCCTCGCGGCATGACCTCGATGGTGGCGGACATTTCAAAGTCACAAGGCACTGGCATGGCACAAAGATCTTTGGCAGAATGTGGGAGCAACCGAGTGATCTCAGATCATTATTCTGCCGAGCGCGTTCGGAATTCTGTTCTGCGTTTGTTTGCCAATCCGCCTGGCGACAATTCTTGTCGATCGCGCGCTGATAAGCACCCTGTGGCCCTGATGATCCGGCATTCATCTGCTGCGCCCAGTTGATTGTTTCAGCGCACGACCACGATCGTGCCGCGGCAGTGGCCGGCAATCGTCCAGACATAGAGGCCCGGCTCACATGCCCTGCCGGAATCATCGCGGCCGTCCCAGCGCTCGCGCGTCGTCAGCGCCCGCCGCCGGTTGCCGTGCAGATCGAAGATTTCAACCTGCTGGCCGTCGTTGGGAGCAAAGCGCACACCTTCCGGATGGCGGTCCGGAATGAAAGGGTTGGGCCGCGCAAAGCATTCCTGCTTGATCGCGATCGCCGTATGCACGGTGACCGGCGGCACGAAAGCGGACACGGTGAGCGAGGCAGTGAGCGCAACCATCTCCTCGGTCGGCGCGAAATCAGCGTAGCGCAAGGTCAAGCGCACGCTGTCCTGCTGGCCGGCGGCGAGTGAGCCGCGGAGCTGCAACGGCAGCGGCAATGCCAGCGCCGGCCGGCTTTCCAACAGCTCGAGATGCGGCGGCGCGAGCGTGAGGGTGAGCGAGACGCTGTCCGCCGTCACCGGACTCTCGTTTTGGTAGACCAGCAGCGCCGCCAAGGGTTCGGCCTCGCTCGCCAGGCCGTCACGGTTGCCGGGCGCGTCCGTAAGGCTGACCTGTTTGAAGACAAGGTTGGGCAGCGGGCAGAACGGCAGCCGAAGCAACGCGCTGTCGATGGCCGCGGTGCAGAATTGCCCGGCCGCAAGCTTGCCGCTGATCGCAAAGGCCGTGGCGTTGAAATCATTGGCGGTGAGGCTGAACTCGAAGTCGGCGTAGCCGGTGTCGTTCGGCGCCAGCGCGGCCGTGAGCGCAAGCGGCGGCGGCAATGGCAGGGTTTGCGCCCCCCAGCGGGCAGCCAAGCCGATGAATTCGATCTGCCGCGCCGTGGTGTCACTGCGGTTTTGAAACTTCAGGCGCAGACGCAAGGGCTCGCCAGGCTCGGCGCAACCGTTGCCGTTGGCATCGCTGAGCTGCAGGCCATAAACCGCCAAGTGCGGCCGCTCGGCAGGCGGCGTCGCGTTGAGGGTGAGGGTTGTCACGCTGACATTGTCCTCCGGCACGCAGTCCTGCACCCCTGCATCGAGGCGCGCAATGATGGTGATCTGCTCCGGCTCGCAGCGCAGCGTGTTGCGCACCGTCGCGCGCCAGGACACGCTGCCGCCGGCATGAGGCGCCAGCGTGCCCAAGTGCCAGGCGAGGCGCAGCGCGCTCAGCAATTGGCCGCTGTCGCTGATTGCCGTCACCACCAACGCTGCGGCCAAATCGACCTGCAGCGCCACGCCAACGGCGGGAATCGCGCTCAGGTTTTGATAGTGCAACGTGAAAAGGATTTCTGCTCCGGGATCGGCAGCCGCCGGCGCGAGCGTGGTGAGCTGCAGGAGATTGCGGTTGCCCGTCACCGTCAAAGTGGTTGTACTGGCGTTGTTGGCGAGATTGCAATCGAGCTGGGTGTCCTCTTGAATGACGGCACGATTGTGCAGGACGATATTCTCGCACGCGCTGCCGGCGGGCTGCAGCAACATCAGGAACGAAGCGGAGTCGCGGGCGGCAGGCGCCAGGCTCGAGCGGTCGCGCACCAGGCGATGGGCCGCCGCGTCGTAGCGAAAACCCGCAGGCAGCGGAGCAAGCAGTTGCAGGAATGCCGGATCCGGCAGGGAATCGATCACCGTCGCGCTCGCACTCACCTGCCCGCTGAGATTGCGATAGTGCAGTGTGAATCGCAGCGTGTCGCCGGGCAGCAGCACTGCCGGGCCGGTTGTCCGCAAGGTGTCAACGATGGTGAAAATTTCCAGCAAGTCGGCCGGCGGCTCGACCACCACTGCTGCGGCGCTGCGATTGTTGTTCAGGTTCTGTGGCGCTTCCGGACTTGCGGCGCCCAGCGCGGAAGTGGAGGCAACCGCTGCGACATTCCACAGCGTGGCAATCGCACACGGGTCGCCGGATTGCTGGCGCAGCCATTGCTCGGTGAGGCGGACTACCAAACGCAGCGACCAGGCGCTGCCGGCCGCGAGCGCAGGCCGCTGCCAGCGCACCACGCGATTCGCCAGACTGAAGGGCGGGTCAGCGCTGATTACTTCCAGGCCCGGCGCAACCGAATCAACCACCGTAAGATTCCATGCGGTGAGGCGCTGATCGAGATTGCGCACGGTGAGGGTGAAGGTCAGCGTGTCACCCACGTGCGCGCGTTGCGGCACGGCCTGCTTGGTGAGGGCGAGCAGATCGAGCGGCGCGATCGCGGCGCAGGCGCTGCGAAAGGAATTGTTGGCGAGATCGAGGTCGCAGTCGGTGATCAGCGTGGCGCTGAAGCAGAGGGAATCGAGGTCGCCGGGCAAATCCGGCGGCAGCAGCAGGCGCAGCGCCACACTTTGCTGCACGCCGGCGGCAATCACGCCGAGGTTCAGGCAAAGCGAATCCGCGCTGGCCGGCGTAACGGTTATGCTGTCGGGCGTGACCTGGAGGCTGTCCGCGCGGAGGCCGGCGGGCAGGCGCAGACAGAGGCTGGCCGCGGCCGCCACATTGCCGCGATTGGCGTAGTCATAGCGCAGCGTCAGCGGCTCGCCGCGGCGCTGTGGTTCGAGCGGCACGCTGAGATTTTCCGCGACCAGATCCGGCGTCAAGACCAGCGTGCTTTCTGCGGCGCGCGGCGTGCCGGGATAGACGCGGCGGCCATCGGCCGTGCGAAACGAAACGCGCGCGATGGCGGTCAGGGGATTTTCGCCGCAGCTCAGCGAGAATTCCGCCACCGCGGCAATATGAAATGAGAAGACGACGGTGGCCGTGTCGCTGCGCAGCGGCGGCGGCCGGCGCACGAGATCGCCGACCTGCCAGGTGATTTTCCCGGCCGCGGCATCGATGGTAACGGGGTAGCGGCCGGCATCATGAAAGGTCGCGAGCTGCAGCGCGAAACGGCCGTTTTCGAAAGTGGGCAGGAAAAATTCGACTTCCACGCCGGCAAGCGTGTCGGCCTGCAGCGGATCATTCCACACCCGGATGGTGTAAATCAGGCTGTCGGTATGCGCCGGCCGGTCTTTATCCACCCGAAACGAATACGCGATGGCCGCGATGACGGGCGGATGCTTGGTTTGTGCCAATGCCGCACTGCCTGGCGCACACAGCGTCGCCGCCAGGGCCAGGCAAAAAAAATCCCCCAACCGTTGGGGGATGGCAACAGAACTCCTCCGATACAATGCTCCCACCGTTGTCAGCCAACGAACCAAGCTCTACGCGCTCCCTGCGTTGATTTGAGAAAGTCCGGAGGCACATGGCCTCCGGACCAGGTGGCCAGTGAATGTCCAGAATGGCGAAGATCGCCCCGGCAGTGGCGTTGCCACACCGACCCGAGCTACAGCGGGATCAGCTTGAAGATTGAATCCTGCGTCGGGCTCCGATCAAAGGTAACAGCACAAGCCCGAACGCGCTACTCCGAGAGTTTCTTCAGCGTGCCCAGCAGCAGGCGGTAATAGTTCGCCACGGACGGGATCTTCACGCGTTCATCGGGCGAGTGGGGAAACTCAATCTGGGGCCCGAGCGAGACCATGTCCATGCCGGGATATTTCATGCCGATAATGCCGCATTCCAGGCCGGCATGAATGGCTTTCACGCCCGGCTCCACGCCGAACAAATCCTTGTGCACTTCCTTGGCGACTTTGAGCACGTGCGAGTTGAGATTGGGCTTCCAGCCGGGATAGCCTGCGCCCTCCTCGACGCCGGCACCGAAGGCTTCGCCGATCGCGCGGATCTGGTCGCGCAGCGCCTGCAACGCGGTGTTCACCGAGCTGCGCGTGCTGCAGTGAATGTGCAAGCCTTTCTTGCGGGTCTCCACCACGGCCAGGTTGGTGCTGGTTTCCACCAGGCCGGGAATGTCGTTGCTCATCATGTGGACGCCGTGCGGCAGCGCATGGAGCAGGCCGAGCACGCGGCGCGTGGTCTTACCGGTCCAGCAGGTTTTGGCGCGACCCTTCTCAATGGTCAGGTTGAGGCCGGGTTCAACCGCGGCATACTCGGCGCGGATGGCATCGATTTGCGCCTGCAGGGCGGTGAGAAAATCATTCTGCTTCTTGCCCGGCACCAGCACCGTGGCAAACGCTTCGCGCGGGATGGCATTGTGCTTGTTGCCACCGGCAAACGCCGCCAGGCGAAAACGCAGCTTCGCGAGGTTGAGCAGGCTGTAGAGCGCGCGCGCCAGGAGCTTGGTGGCGTTGCCGCGCTGCAGGTGGATGTCAACACCGGAGTGCCCGCCGCGCAGTCCTGCAAGTTTCAGGCGCAGCACTTCCATGCCTTTTTCCACGCGCTCCTCCTTGAGCGGCAGGAGCAGATCGCTGCCCGCGCCGCCGGCGCACCCGACGTACAGCGCGCCTTCTTCTTCCGTGTCGAGGTTGATCAATTGCCGGCCGCTGAGCAGATCTTCGGCGAGGTTGTTGGCGCCGGTCAGGCCGGTTTCCTCATCGACGGTGAACAGCAGCTCGAGCGGGCCGTGCGGGAGGTCTTTGGCGTCCATCAGCGCCAGCATCGAGGCCACGCCGATGCCATTGTCCGAACCCAGGGTGGTGCCGGTGGCATGGAGATAGTCGCCGTCGCGGCGCGGTTTGATGGGATCCTTGGTGAAGTCATGTTTGACGTCGGAATTCTTGTCGTTCACCATATCGAGATGGCTTTGCAGCACGGTGATCGGCGCCTGTTCGCGGCCGGGAGAAGCGGGTTTCTTCACCACGAGGTTGCCGGCCGCATCCTGCTGAAAGCTGAGGCCGTTCTTCTGGGCGACACTGATAACGTATTCGCGCATCGCCTTTTCATTGCCCGAGCCGCGCGGGATTTTCAGAATCTCATCGAAATGCTTCCAGAGACTGCGGGGCTCCAGCTCTGCGACAAATGACATGGGACGACTCCTTTCCGGGTAGTGATGGGCACGCTGGACGTTCGTGGCCGCCCAGCATTGGATATGAGAATACCGTGCGCGCGGAAAACCCGCGGTCCCGCCGTCGGGCCGGCAGGTCCTCCTGGGCCGGAGCCGCGCGGAAGCGGCGCCATCGTCCTGATGAGGGTCAAACAGGCGGGATTGAACGTTCGCGCAACGGGGTCAACTGACGCTGGGTTCGAAGGGCCGGCGGTATTTGATCAAACGCACACTGTTTCCCTTGCGATTGAAATGCACTTCATCCATGAGGCGGTACATCATATAGATGCCGCGGCCGCGCGGCTTGTAGAGATTCTCCGGCGCGGTCGGGTCGGGCAACTGGCGATGGTTGAAGCCCCTGCCGTTGTCGGTAATCTTGATTTCCCCCAGGCGTTCGTCAATTTTCGCTTCGACTTTGACGCGCAGCCCGGCATCGAAGTGGTGGCCGTGTTCCATGGCGTTGGTCAGGGCTTCGACGATCGCGATTTTGATGTTGATTTCTTCCAAACCGATGATGCCGAGGCGCACGAACATTTCGGTGAGCTGGTTGGCGGCGCCGGTCACGTAATCGAGGCTGCTGGGCAGCTCGAAGCGCACGGTTTGGCGCAGGCCGGGGAGCAGGCGGCCGGGCTTGATGGTGTCGTGGGTGAAGACCAGGATTTTGCGCAACGCGCTGATCGCCTGGCGCGGTTGGCAGGGCATGGGAATCAAATGCAGCGCGCCGGCATTGAGCGCGCCGATGGCGTCGTTCATGCGGCTCTTGTCCGCCAGCAGGATGATCGGCAGGAAGGGAAAGCGGTTGCGCGTCACCGCCACCATTTGCGAAGCCGGCATGTCCACCGCCGGAATCTCGAGCAGCAGGGCATCGCAGAACTTCTGCTGCAGCAGGCTGAGCGCGTGCTGCGCCGAGTGAGTGAGGTGTACTTCCATGCCGTTTTCGCGCAACGCCTGCGTCAGCTCGTCATTGCGTTTGGCCTGGCCGTCGACCAGCAACAAGCGCGGCACATAAGTGTCCACTGCGGGGCGGGGCGTCTCCACTTTCAGACCGGCATCCTTTCCGCGTTCGGAGATGGGCGCGGGGGAATCATGATCTTTGCGTCTTAAAATCAGCATTCCTCGAGCGCGATTTGGTGATCTGTCATGATTGTCCTAACCGAGTTGCACACCTCGAATCCCCTTGCTCCGGGCTTCCTCATCCGGGCTTGCCGGTTGCCGCGCCCCCGCGCCGGGCATGGCGCTCAGGCCAGCACCTGGTACCGCGGCGCCGCCGGCGAACGGCGTGATGTTGGCGCACCGGTGATCAGCGGCACGCGGTGGCCGCAGGCCGGGCAGCAGCCCTGCTTCAAATTGATTTGCTGCACGGTATGCCAGGAGCGGCGAATCAGCAGAGCGCCGCACGCCGGGCAATAGGTATTGTTGCCCTCCCGAGTGGTGACGTTGCCGATATAGACATAGTGAATCCCCATCTCCAGAGCGAGCTGCCGCGCGGCCTCCAAAGTTTGCGGCGGTGTGGGCGGCAGATGCATGAGCTTGAAGTCAGGGTGAAAACCGGTGAAATGCAGCGGCACCTCCGGCCCGAGATGGTCGAGAATCCATGCGCACATTTCCTGCAGCTCTGCGCGCGTGTCGTTCAGCGTGGGAATGATGAGATTGGTAATCTCAAACCATGTCGTGCCGCGGCGCTTGAGCGCAACCAGCGTCTCCAGCACCGGCTGCAGCCGGGCCAGACAAGTCTTGCGGTAAAACTGATCGGTGAAGCCCTTGAGATCGACGTTGGCGGCGTCCATGTGATCAAAGATGGCCGGCAGGGCCTCCGGCGTGACGTAACCGGCGGTGACCATCACCGTGTGCAGGCCGGCGGCGTGCGCGGCCCGGGCTATGTCGATGGCATATTCCGCCCAAATCACCGGATCGTTGTAGGTGAAGGCGATGCTGGGGCAGCCGTGCTGCAGCGCGGTCGCGACCACCATCTCCGGCGTGAATGCCGCCGCGCGCGCGTGATCATAACGCGCCTTCGAAATATCCCAATTCTGGCAGAATTTGCAGCCGAGATTGCAGCCGGCGGTGCCGAGTGACAGGATCTCTGTGCCGGGAAGATAATGGGAAAGTGGCTTTTTCTCGATGGGATCGATGTGCACGGCGTAGGGGCTGGCGTAGGCCAGCGAATACAACACCCCCCCTTCGTTCTTGCGAACGAAGCAGAAGCCGGTCTGGCCCTCGCCAATTTCACAATAGCGCGGGCAGAGATAACAAAGCGTCTTGCCGTTATCCAGTTTTTTGTAAAACTGCGCCTCGACCATGTCTCTCCCAGTGTCTGCAAAGCGGCTGAAAATACGCATCCAACACGCAAAAAGCAAGGGAGGATTGCTGCCTGCGGGTCATGTCTCAGCAACGGTTGGACTGTTGCCTTTGCTGCTTGGGCGCCGTGACATCGCCACGGCCCAGCCGTGGCGGATCATCGCCGGCTGGGTCATGTCGCAGTCAGCGGCGTTGTCATGGGGGGCAGCGTATTGCTCAGCAACGGTTGTACCGTTGCTTTTGCTTCTTGAGGCCGGGCGCCGTGACATGGCCACGGCCCAGCCGTGGCGAATCATCGCCGGCTGGGGTCATGTCGCAGTCAGCGGCGTTGTCTTGGGGATCAGCGTATTGCTCAGCAACGGTTGCACCGTTGCTTTTGCTTCTTGAAGCCGGGCG
>JBBIKM010000211.1:0-10502 GCA_037445455.1 bacterium
GCAGAGCAAAGACGTCGTTCAAATTCGAAGTGATCACGGGCAGGCGTTTGAACGCATTGCGTTCGATAGGATATTGCCACCAATCCCAGCTCAAAGTTTGCACAGATTGAAAGGGATCGGGCCGCGGGGCTTGGCGCTGAGCGAGGAACGTAAAGAGACCGAAGAGCAGCAAGGCAAGGCTAAACCACAGCAGCCGAGGAGCCTGCTCGTTTTTGGGCGGCTTCTTGTCCGGCCTTGAAATCTTTGGGGGCGTTTTCATGTGTGATTCAGTCGCTATAAGGCATCTTCAGGCTCGTCAGCGAGGTTTTGACTCCAGACTCCGGACTAAAGTCATTCGCGAGCAGAACATCTCCAATCATCACCGGCTGCGCCGGAATCCGATCAACGCGCCGAGTGCGATGCCTACTCCCACGCCCACGGCGATGTTGTGCATGACGACGTCCATGCCGCCGCCCGGGACCGCACCCACAGCAATCCAGCGGCCCAGTTCGTTTCTTCGGCGATTCATCTCTCTTGCCTTTCGTCTCGGTTCATCCCGCCTCTCTCACAAAGACAACGTAGTCGGTATTTACCGGCTCGTCGCCGGCGCGGCGCAGCTCCCACGCAATCTGGCCGCGGTGATAGGCGCCGTGCAACACCACCTGCGCGAGAATGTCTGCGGCCAGCGAGTGAAATTCCGTCCCCTTGCTGTTGCGGTAGGTGATGATCGCCGCCAGATTCTCCTCGGGCAATTCCTGCAAATACCTGGCATAACCCGCAACATTCGCCTCGTACAATCGGGCGCAGGCCGGCAACGCCAGATCAGGCCAAATCGCCAGGCTGGTGCTGTCTTGCCCCTGCAAGCGGGTCAGCCAAACCTGCTCGGCTGCCAGCAAATGCGCGAAAAAGCGCAGAGCCGGGGGAGCAGCCGGCGCCATCTGCAAAAGCTGCAGCACATTGCTGTTTGCCCAGCGCACATGCTGAAAGAGCCGGCTGAAGTATTTCCTGCCGGACGGGCTGCCGGCGGCCGGTTCATGGCCCTCGCGCGCAAAAGTGATGAAATCCGTGTTGACCGGTTCACTGCCGGCTTGGCGCACTGCCAAAGCAAGCTGGCCGCGATGATACGATCCGTGCAACGCCACGTGCAGGAAGAGATCCGCGGTGGAAGTGTGATGCACCGCGCCGCGGCTGTTGCGATAGCTCACGACCTTGTCAAAATCGGCAGCGGCCTGCTCCGCGAGAAATTCGGCATAGCCAGCCTGATTGGCGCGCGCCAGCGGCAGCAGCGCAGCCGCTTCGAGCTCCGGCCAGAAGTCTTGCGGCCAGGGATTCCTGCCACGCATGCGTTCGAGATAGATTTGCTCGGTGATCAGGAGATGCCCGGCGAGGCGCCAAAGCTGCGGCGCGGCCTCGGGCAATTGCTGCAGCATGGCCAGCGCGCGTTGATTGGCCCAGTCCGCCTGCTGGCGAATACGCCGAAATAAAGTCGTCGTCATGGCTGTTGTTAGAATTGTTGAAAAGCTCTTCCGCGCGCAGGCGCGCCTGCCCAATGTCACTAACTTTTTGAGAAGGCAATGACAGAGAAATTTTTGGCAGAAGAAATTTCACTGCTCCTTTGGGTTATGCTCATCAAAGGTTATTTTGTGACGGTCATGGCGAGCGTTGCTCAGCCTACGGCCGCAGGCGAAGCAATCCTTCGAAAGTTGAGAGATTGCTTCGGCAGAAAACGCCTCGTGGTGACTCACATTCCAACCCGTAACGAGCATACGATAATCATAAACCACGTATTTTTGCCACCCATTTTTCCGACATTGCTTCTGTTAAAATGAACTCAGAGTCAAGCGGCTTCAATCATTTTGACAAATAAAGGCAACTTGTTGAAAAATTTTTTGAATGGCTTTGCCTTCAATAGTTTTGCCTATTTTTGAAAAGTTAGTGACCTTGGGCGCTCCTGCCACGCCGGTGCTGAAGTGCAAGCGGATCATCGGCACGACTTGAAATCGCCTCACCCGATTTCTTGAACCCAGCCGTGCGGATCGGCACCGGTCTGGAGTTGCACTTCCGCCAGGCGTTCCCACAACCGGCGGGTGATTTGGTATTCGTCGGGTGCCAGCTTGCGGGTGCGGCCCTGATAGTGCAGGGTGGCGACCGGTGTAATCACCGCGGCATTGCCAGTGCAGAACACCTCGACGATTTGCTTGTCATCCATGATTTCGGTGACGGGCAGCGGCCGGTGTTCCACTGGAATGCCGAGATCGCGCGCCAGCGTCAGCACCGAATCGCGCGTGATGCCGGAGAGAATGGTGTCGGATTGCGGGCTGACGAGCGTGCCGCCGGCCGTCACTGCCAGCAGATTGGCACCGGAAAACTCCTCGACGAACTGGTTGTGTCTGGCGTCAAGGTAGAGCACGTCATGAAACGGCTGATCGCTGACCTTGACGGGCCTGCCGCCGGCCCAATCGCAGCCGTGGCGCGCCAGTTGCGCCGGCAGCAAGCCGGAAGCGTAATTGCCCGCAATCTTCACATCGCCGGTGCCGCCTGGTGCGGCGCGATGGAAATGCCGGGTGATCAAAACATTCATGCCCGCCACCGGATAATACGCGCGCACCGGTGAGCAATAGACCAGAAACAAATGATCCTTCGCCGGCCGCACGCCGAGTTGCGGGCCATAGCCGATCAGCAGCGGCCGCACATACAAACACAGCGGATTGCGCGTCGGCCACGCCCAGTTCGCCGGCTGGTAGGGCGGAATGACTTCGCGGTTGGCCAGTACCGTGCTTGCCACTGCCTCCGCAAACATCTCCACCGGCACCTTCGGCAGCAGAACCCGGCTGGCAGTCTTTTGCAAACGCCGGGCATTATCGCGAACGCGGAACAGCACGACCCGGCCCCTGGCCGAAAGATAAGCCTTGGTGCCCTCGAAGGCTGCGGTGCCGTAATGCAAAGCGCAGGTGGCGGGATGGAGGGCAAGCTGATGCAGCGGAACGAGAGGCGAATCTGCGACGCTGCGCCAGCCGGATTCGACGCAGCCGTCGGAATAGTAGTGTTCCCAGCCTGCCTCCAGGCACGAGTTCGGCCAGTGCCGGCTTTCGTCCGGGTCATTGCTCGTAACATGGCAGGCCAGGTACATGTGGGAAGTTTGATAGACATCAAAGGCCAACTGCTGCAGATCCGGGACCAGCAGCTTGCGAATTGGCAGCGGGATGACTTCGGGTGCAGCAGCGGCAATACGCACTGACTTGGGCTTGGACTTCATAAGTGCTCCGTGGGGAAGTCCGGTGTTGGTGAATTGCATCATTTGCCGGCGGCGAAAAGCAGCGAGTGCAGCAAATTAACCGATTTTCCGAATAATGCCAGGCAAAAGTTGGCCGGGCGCGCGTGTCGCACCCGGTGTGGCCGGCAATCACAGCGCGCGATAATTCCCCCAAAATCGCTTTTGAACGTTTTGCGCTTCGCCCCTGTCTTTGTCGGTGAACGTCAATTTACAAGACCATGCGAGGAGCCTTTTATGATCTCGACGCAGACTCGTGCGCCGCAAAATCCCCCCGTTGATCATGATCTCAGTCCGGCACTCTACCCGCAGTGGCGCGACCGGCTGCCCATTTACCGCCTGGGGAAACAGTTCTTCCTGCCCGTCGCCAAGATCGTTTGGATCGGCACCAAGCACCGTCTGGTTTATGCCTACACGGAGAACCGGCACCATGCCCTGGATTTTGGCATGGAAGAGCTTTACACTTGGCTCAACCCGGCCTCGTTTTTTCGCGTGCATCGATCTGCCATTGTCAACCTGCAGCAAATCGAGAAAATCACTCATTTGCCTGACGGCCGTTGCCAGCTTCGCATGAAAGACGGCTTTCAGAGTGAAGTGACCGTCAGCCGGTACCGCGCGCCGGAATTCATGAAGGCGATGCGCACGCGCGCGCTGCATTCGCCCGCCTAGTCAAACAGCCGATTTCGCGACGCGTCGCGCGCCCGGCCCGGGATCACGCCGGGAGAATCGCTTTCCGCACGGCCCGGTGCACTGCTATCTTGAAGCGCATGGCCCCACAAACCGTCATCCTGCAAGAACCCTGGGAAGACTTGCGCGTATTGCTGAGTTCTTTTCAAGAGTCGTCCGCATGGCGGGGTGAGAGTGCTTCAACCCATCGGGTAGCAGTGCACCAGCAGGACATGCCCAAAAGAATTTCCGATTTGTGTGGAGCACGCCGGCAAGTCCAGCCAACTTGCCCCCTGCCGGCCTCGAGTGAGAGGCCCATCACCTGCGCGGCCGGGCCGGTGCGGGAGACTTCCCGCCGCTTTTTCCCCCACCAACAACATTGCTGGTTCGCCTGTTGACGCGCGACTGGCGGCGCGACGTTGTTTTTTGCCTGCCTGCTGCGTATATTACGCCCGCTAAAATTCACAAGCACACCTGAGCACGGTGACCTGCGGGCATGATACACATTCATAACCTGAACAAACAATTCGGACCGCAAGTTGTTTTTGCCGGCGCCTCGGCGCATATCCCGCCGCACACGCGCGTGGGCCTGGTCGGGCCCAATGGTTCCGGTAAAACCACGCTGTTTCGCCTGCTGATCGGCGAAGAACAGCCGGAGGCCGGCAGCATTGTGCTGGCGAAAGGCGCACGGCTGGGCCATCTCAAGCAGGAGGTGTGGGACAATCCCGAGCGCAGCATTCTGGCGGAAGTACTCGCCGGCTTTCCAGAGCTGCAGGCGCTCGAGCAGAATTTGATCGAGCTGGAGGCCGCGCTGGCCAGCAGTCACGAGCACGGCTTGATCGCGCGCTATGGCGAATTGCGGCAACGCTTCGAAGCCCTGGGCGGTTATGAGCGCGAGCATGAAGCCAGGAAAATTCTGAGCGGCATCGGCTTCTCGCCGGCGCAGTTCAGCCAGCCGCTGCATACTTTTTCCGGCGGCTGGATGATGCGGGTCGCGCTCGCGAAACTGCTGCTGAGCAAACCGGAAGTGCTGCTGCTCGACGAGCCGACCAATCATCTCGATTTGGAGGCCATTGTCTGGCTGGAAGATTTCCTGCTGGATTACCCCGGCACCATCGTGTTGACCACTCACGATCAAGTCTTCATGCAGCGCATTGCCGAGCGCATCATCGAGATCAGCAACCGGCAATTGGTAACCTACCTCGGCGATTTCGAATCCTACGCCGAGCAAAAGGCCGCGCGCCGCGAGCAGCTCGAGGCGCAATTCAAGAATCAGCAAAAGAAGATCGAGCAAACCGAGCGGTTCATCGAGCGCTTTCGCTACAAGGCGACCAAGGCACGGCAGGTGCAAAGCCGCATCAAGATGCTCGAGAAGCTCGAACGCGTGCAGGTGGAAACCGAAGCCCCGCGCGCGATGAAGTTTCGCCTGCCGCAGCCGGAGCGTTCGGGCGTGGACGTCATCACGCTGCGCGGCGTGATGAAACGCTACGGCGAAAAAATCGTGTACCGCAAACTGGACTTTCATCTCGCGCGCGGGGAAAAAGTGGCGCTGCTCGGGCCCAACGGCGCGGGCAAATCCACGCTGCTGAAGATCGTGGCCGGCGTCTTGCCGATTGAGGACGGCGAGCGCAGCTACGGCCACAACGTCACGGTGGAGTACTATGCCCAGCACCAGCTCGAGAGCCTCAATCCCGCGGCCACGGTCTACGAGGAAATCGCGCGCGTCACCGGCCACCTGCTGCCGGAGCAGCGCCGCACGCTGCTGGGCGCGTTTCTGTTCTCCGGCGATGACGTGTTCAAGCCGGTGGCGGTGCTGTCGGGCGGCGAGAAGGCGCGCCTTGCGCTCGCCAGGATGTTGGGCCAGCCCGCCAACTTGCTGGTGATGGATGAGCCTACCAATCATCTCGACATTCTCTCGCGCCAGGTGCTGGAAGACGCGCTGGCGGACTATGAAGGCACGCTGCTGTTCATCTCCCACGATCGCGCCTTTATCAATGCCATCGCCACCAAAGTGGTGGAAGTGATCAACGGCGAGTTGACCATCTACCCGGGCACGTATGATGATTTTGTCTGGCGCAAGCAGCAACTCGCGGAAGCGGCAAGTCTGGCCGCTGCCTCCGGCGAAAATGGCCAGCCCCGGCCGGCCGCCGCGAATCCGACCAGGAAAGAAGAACGCCGCGCGCGCGCCGAACGGATTCAGCAAAAGTCCCGCGAGCTGCGGCCGCTGAAGCAGCGCCTGGCCGCGCTCGAAGCCGAAATTGCCGGTCTGGAAAAGGAGAAAGCCGAGCTGCTGCAGGCAGTGTGTGATCCGGCGATCATTGCCAACCGCGAAATCTATCCGCAGAAATTGCGGCGACAGCGCGAAGTCGACAGCCTGCTCGAGGCCTTCATGGAAGAATGGGCCGCGCTCAGCACCAGAGTTGAACAGGTGGAGGCGGAATATGGCGAGTGAGCGGGAAACAAAAAGATCGCGCGACTTCTCTCATTTTTCCCCACCCTGGCTGCCCCAGCGTTTCAGAAACTCACTCCGATTTCATGCCGATACACATACCCCTAACAAGCCGGAATCCAAGAAGGCAAAAGCGAGCGCGATGATGCAAAGCCACTCAAAGAAAAGAGTTGAGCCTTGTCTTTCATGACTGCCGGTTAAAAAGTGACTGGGAGATCTTGGCGGTTTTGTGTCTCGGCGTGAATTCTTTCGCCCAAAGTGGAAAAAGCCGGAGATTTTCAGAATTGACACGAAACCCGCGTGAATACAGGTCGGGAAAGTCGCCACGGAACAATTCCTGGCCTATTGTGCAGCGAGTTTGCTCTTTGGTGATCCATCTCCGGACGTGGTCTCCCGGGGCGTCATTCAAACGAATCTTGTGAATGACTCGGTGCGGTGCGCAAGTCTTCACGGGATTCTTGCTCGATGACAAGAGTCAGACTGCCCATTCAAACACGGAACAGCTTTCTGAAAGATTCCTGACCACAAGGCAAACGTTTGCACCGCGGAGCCGCGGAGAGCGTTTGATGTGAATGACAGGGGAGTGTGCCCAAGTCTGCTCAAGTTCCCCACTGGATGACAACTCGATAACTGTGGTGGCGGGGAGATTGTGCGAGACAACCGGGGGAATCGGGCTTCCTGCTGCCTGCGGGCATGAGAGTTCAGTCTGTCAGAAACCTGGCGAAGGCCAGAAGGCCCTCAAAGTCAGAATAGAATTCCAACTTTCATAAACCGGAGCGGACAATGCAAGCAGAGAACAAAATCTCTGTTTGCTCCTGTCCGGGTTTCTTATCGGACTCGCGCCGGCGGGGCTGCGGTTTTCAGCTCGTCTGAAAATCCGCAGCAGGCTTTTGGAGATGATCGTGCACGAGGCGCAACACTGGCCTGCCGAATGCGTGGCCGCAGATCAAGGGGAATAGGCGGTGAAGCCCGCTTCCGCGGGCTGCCGCCGGTGACGATCAGGTTGGCGTGAACCTACCTCCGGCGCCAGCAGATCCGGCCCTGCTGTTGGATGGCCTCCACGCGCTGCTCTTCCTCGAGCAAATCGAGATGGCCCTGTACCTCGGAAATCCCCAGGAAAAAATCCGCGCCATTATCCAATGCCGGAAAAATTTCCTGCGTGAGCTGCCACAGGCTCAGCGTGCGCGTGCCGAGCAGGTCAAAGATCGTTTCGGCGCGCTGGCGGTGAAAGCGCAGGCGGCCGGCCACCAGCTCATGGACGTTGGCGATGGCCTCGCCGTGACCGGTATGGGCAATGGCAGGTTCGAGCGCGGCCATGCGCTGCAGTTCGCGCAGGTAATCCAGCAAACGCCGCGGCCGTCGCTTTTCGCCCGGCAGGGGCGGTTCGAGAATGGGATTCGAAGAAGTGTCTTTGAGCAAATGATCGTTGGAGAGCAACGTCCGGCTCTCGGCATGCCACAGGCAGATCAAGCCGCCGGCATGGCCGGGCGTGTGATAGACGCGCCAATCGCAGCCGGCAAAGTGAAGGTGGTCGCCCTCCAGCAGCGGCTGTGCGGGAATGAAGGGGTCGCGAAACTGTGCGAGACCCTCGCTCACGCGAACCATGGCGGTGATAATTGCCTCGGGCACACCGGCCGCCTGCCAAAACTCCCGATAGAAGCGGGCGTGGCGCTGGCGCGTGCCCTCAAAATCCATGAGCCAGGGCAGATTGCCGGCATGGGTAAACACTGGCGCGCCGCTTTGCGCCTGGATTTCCGCGGCCAGGCCGAGGTGATCGACATGATGGTGGGTGAGAATGATCTGGCCGAGGTCGGCGAAGGAATAACCCCGTGACGCCAGGCCCGCTTGCAGTGCCGCGCGCGCGGCGGCATCCTTGGGCCCGGTGTCGATCAGCGTCAGCTTGTCACCTTCGGCAAGATAAACATTCACCGGCCCGATGGGAAAGGGCGTGGGCACGGCAATGCGATGAAGCAACGGCATGTTATCATCCTTGCAAACAGTCACGGCCTGCGCTGCGTGCGCGGCGGGTCTCTTTCGTGTCCTTCCGAAAACACCACCGCCCGGGCGCTTCGTTATGAACAGAAGCAACTTTGATCCGGCTGGTGTAAGCTTCGGAGTCAAGCGCCCGGGCGGTTGCTTCATTTCTGGACAGACACTATTTTGCCCATTTCTGCGCCGCCGGCGCGGGCCGCCATTTTGATTTGGGCTCGAAGTATTCCCACAGCAGGCGGGAGACACGGCGGATCAAAACGAAACCGGCGTTGTCATATTGCCAGCTTTCGTCCTCCTGGTTCTTGGTGATCACACAGAAGACGTAATCACCGGCGGGCGCATTCACCAGCACGACCTCCGAGCGCGAACGGTTCACTGCGCCCTGCTTGGAGGCGGCTTGAATCGTGGGCGGAATCTGCGACAACGCTTCGCCGTTCCAATAGATGCGCGTGAGCGTGCGGTACATCTCTTCGCTGGCCTCCGGGCTGACGGCGCGGCCTTCGCGGATCATGACCAGCAGCTCCGCCATTTCGCGCGGCGTGGTTTGCCCCCAGCCGAATTTTTCGCGATCGGCCTCGCGGCCGGGCGTGCGCGAATTCACCCGCGTTTGTTGCAGGCCGTTGGCCGCCAGCCACTGGTTGATCGCGGTTCCCGTGCCGACCAGCTTTTGGCACCACAGACTCGCGGTGTTGTCGCTGGTGGTGATCATCAGCATGATCACTTTGCTGAGTTTGATCTTTTCGCCGTCCTTGAAGGAGCCCAGGATGTCTTCACCGGCGTAGAGCAGCGAGTCGCGATAGACCAGGTCCGCATGATAATCCAGCTCGCCGTCCTGCATCTTCTGAAAGGCGGTGAGCATGATCGGCACCTTGATCAGGCTGGCGGTGGGAAAAAGCTCGTCGGCGCGAATGGCGGCGCTGCGGCCGGAGGGCAGATGGCGCACGTAGATGCCCACTTCGCCCTTGAAATCCCGGATCAACTCCTGCAGCTTCGCCGTGAGTTTGGCATCGGTTTTCTCTTTGACGGCGCCGGCTGGCGGGGCGGCGGCAACCTTCAGGGCAGCTAATGCCACGGCGCCGGCCAGCAGGCAGGCGTGCATCACCGGCCGGCGCAAGCCGGCTCGCCTGTTGTGACCAGGCCTCTGCAACAGGGCTGGCAGTCGTGAGTGAAGGTGAGAACGGCCAGGCAAAGTCATCATGCATCATCTCCACATTGGTAACCGGCTGCACACAAATAATGTCGCGCGCAAAATAGCGAACCGTGCCAGTAAAGTCAAGCCGGCCGGGCACGACAAAGCCCTTGCGCTTCGCGCAAAAAATTGCAACCATCTTTCGCGGTTGCACTGCTGCTGCCTTCACCGAAACTCTGCCTGCCATTGCTGTGAGGATGCAAGTGTGGCGCCTGCTGGTTGTGATCCTCTGTTGCGTGCCGATTGAAACCGCCTCTGCGACGGCGCCCGCTGCCGGCCTCACGCTGCGGGTAAGCAATTGGTCGAGCCAACTGCGCGATATCGAATATGAGTCACGCCTTTTGCGCGAGTTCGAGCGGTTGCATCCCGGCGTGCGCGCCGTGCTCGAGCCGGTGCCGGCCAACTACGATCAGAAGATTCTCACCAGCATTGTGGCCGGCTCGCCACCGGATGTGTTTCTGCTGGATTCCGGCGCCATCCCGAGCTACGTCAACAAGGGGGTCCTGCTCGATCTCATGCCGCACCTGCGGCGCCGCGGCGTTGATCTCAGCGTCTACTTTCCCAACGTGCTCGCCATTGCACAACGCGATTCTGCGCTGTATGCCCTGCCCAAGGATTTCACCCCGCTCGTGCTCTATTACAACAAACGGCTGTTCGATGAGGCGGGCGTGCCGTATCCGCCGGCGCAGTGGCAGTGGCACGAATTTCTCGCCGCCGCCCGGCGGCTGACGCGCGACAGCGATGGCGACGGCGCGATCGATCAATTCGGCGTGATTTGGCCGCAGATGACCTACATGTGGATGCCGGTGGTGTGGATGCACGGCGGCGATGTGTTCGCGCCGGATGGCAGCCGCGCCACCGGCTATTTCGATTCTGCGCCCACCAAGACCGCGCTGCAGCGGATCATCGATCTGCAGCTCAAACACAAAGTCGCGCCCAATTTGGGCTCGCATGAG
>JBBIKM010000212.1:0-10460 GCA_037445455.1 bacterium
AAAAGAAGTGGGAGGAGAACCAAAAGAAGTGGGAGGAGAACCAAAAGAAGTGGGAAGAGAACCAAAAGGTCATCAGGGAGATGGTGGCTTCAATTAAAGCGCTCGATAGAAGAATTGAGAGCAGTATCGGCGCGCTGGGAGCAAGGTGGGGGATGCAATCCGAAGCCTCGTTCCGCAACGGCCTCAAGGCAATTTTGGAAGACTCTTTCAAAGTCAAAGTCGAGCGCTACCAGGACTTTGACGATCAGGGTTATGTGTTCGGCAAACCCGATCAGGTGGAATTGGATGTGATCATTTCCAACGGCTCTCTAATTCTGTGTGAAATCAAATCCTCGATGAGCAAATCCGACATGTATGCATTCTGGCGCAAGAAGGAGTTTTACGAGCAAAGGCATGGCCGCAAGGCTGATCGCGTCATCGTGATTTCACCGATGGTCGACAGCAAAGCCCAAACGGCGGCGCAGAACCTGGGCCTGGAGGTCTACAGCTTTGCCGACGAGGTGGAATTGGGAGCAAGCCAGAAGCCGGGCACGCTCGCGTAACACAGTCTGCCAGACTGCAACCGGACCAAGCCAGCGATGAACTGCGCGGTCGTGCCGATTTTCCGGAGTGACGCTCCCCGGCGGTTTTCAAAACGATGGAGTAGAGAGCGGCAGCGTCTCGAGCGCTGCTGCTCCAAAAGGCAGGCGGCCCCCGGTTGACGGGAAACGACTCCTTTCCAACAGCCTCTCGACACGGCGCGCCGCGAACTCATCCCACCACTTTGACTATCACCATTGTAAAGTCGTCATGCTGTTGCGCATCTCCGGTGAAATCGGAAACGGCGCGGGTGATGGCATCCAGCATTTCCTGCGCCGGGGCATGACTCAGCCGGCTGATGGCCTGGCGCAGGCGATCCTCCCCGAATTCCTCACCGTTCCTGTTCATCGCCTCGGAAATCCCATCGGTGTAAAAGACAAAAACATCACCGCGCTGAATCGGCAGGCGCTGCTCTTCAATCGTGGCGGAGAAAACTGGACCGGGTTCCATGCCGATGGCCAGGCCGCGCGGGTTCAGAAGCTGCAGCTCGCCGCCGAGGTCTTTGTGCAAAATGAGCGGGTTGTGGCCGGCGCGTGCAAAGGTGAGCGTGCCGGCAGCGAGATCGAAGCGGCCATAGATCAGACTGATGAAAACTTCCTTGGGAGTATTCTCATAGAACACCGTGTTCATGTCGGAAAGCAGTGACTTGGGCGAATGGGTCAGCCGGGAGAGCGCTTTGATGATGCCCTTCGCCAAGGTCATGTAGAACGCCGCGGATACACCTTTGCCGGAAACATCGCCGACGACGACACTCAGGCGGTCGTTGCCGTCGCGGATGAAATCGAAATAGTCGCCACCGACTTCCATGGCCGGGCGGCAGATGCTGGCGATTTCGAGACGGGGAAAATGAGGTGCGGCCTGCGGCAGGAAGCGCAACTGCACGCTGCGGGCAATCTCCAGTTCCTTTAAAAAGCGCTCGCGCTCGGCAATGCGGCTGACGTAGGCCGGCACGTAGCCGCGAAATTCCTGCACCGACCTGGGTTGATAGACCAGCAGCGCGCCAGCGGCCAGCAGCACCACGGCCAGCACCGTCAGTGCCACACTGACCGCGCTCGTCTGCGCCGGCGGCAGAATGCCGATGAAACTCAAATCCAGCAGCAGGCCGAAAAGCAGCAGCGCGAGCAGCAGGGAGAGGAAATCATAACGCTGCGCAAAGCAGGCGAGCAGCAGCGCGGCAGGCAGCATGAGCACGGGATTGGCATAAATGGGGCGCAGATAGTCCAGCGAAAATGCGGAGAGGGCAAAAGACAGAGCCAGCAGCGCCAGGGCCAGCCCGCCTCTGCGCAAGCGTGATTTCAGATACGCCGACCAAAACAGGAAGAAGATAACCGTGAGATAGGCGGCTGCGGTAAAGTTCTTGCTCAGCACCGTGAGCAGGGCAGCCGGTCCGCTCAGAAACCAAAGCCGGCTCTCCTCAAAATGCACGTAGCTGAGCAGCCCGGCGTTGGCCAGCATGGCGGGCGCGGCCAGCAGCAATGCCGAGACGCCGGCAATGAAAAAGGCGTGCAGAATGGCCTCCCCCAATTCGCGCACGCGCAGTTGGCCAGCGAACAGAAGATCCACAAGCGCCAGCTTTTCCGGCCAGATTTCGCGGCTCACGCCATCTGCGGTGGCGTAAACCACAACGATTCCCAAGCCCACAAACAGGCCGCCCATGCCGCCGCCGAGGAGAACCGCCAGCCAGTCAACCTGCCAGTTCTCCACGGCGACGGTGGTTGCCGTCGCCAGAAACAGCAGTCCGCCGAACCACCACGCGCGTTTGAATTCGATCTCATCATGACGCAGACGTTTAAAGAACGTCACGATCAGAAAACCGAGCACCAGCGTCCAGGTGATTCCGATCAGTACGGCCGCAACGATATCGGCGATTTTTTCCGCCTGCGCTTCGGAGAGCGCGCCCGGTTTGGTTGAGAACTGCACATTTCCTTCCGGCGGCGCGGCGGCGGGCGGCTTTTCCTCCCGCACTCTGGTTTCGTGATCAAAAAAGACGACGGTGTTGCCCGCCACGTGCACGCGCACGCGTTCCTGCAAGGCGGCTGCAATCGACGAGGGACGGGTGAAAGTAAACTCATGCGAGGGCACGCCATCTTCATCTCCGGTTTTCTTTTCGGAGAGGGCGAGCGCAGTCGTGTCGAAAGCCAGGGCCGTGAGATAGGCTTGCGCCTGCGCCAGCGCCTCCTCTTGATTCAAGCGAGACGTGCTGTGGCGGCGCGGGTCGCGCAATTCCATGCCGACAAACTTGCCCGTGAGATCATAATCGACGCGGAAAAGCACGCGGCTCTTCTTACCGTCCTCGCCTGGCGCTGAGCCCCGCCAGCGAATTTGCCAACGGCCAATGGGGAGGGCAGAAGCGGCAGATGGCGGCAGCCCTGCTCGTTGGACGTACTTGCCAAGATCGGCATTCGTTGCCACTTCGATGCTGCGGTGCAAATCCAGCCCGGCGAGCGGAGATTGCTGCAAGGCCTGCTCAGCCTCGGCCAGCACGGCCTCGGTCGATACGGCCGGCCGCAGGAAATGCGCCACACGCGAGTTGGCAAAAAGCTGGAAGTAGGCCAGCATGGCCAGAACACCCGCAACGGCGAGCAAAAGGGATTTGAATCGGGAGTCAAGTTTCATAGGCGGCTGATCGGAAGGTCATGGAGAATCCGGCTCACGTGAGGTTGCGCCGCAGCGCGCCGACGCGGCCGGCACTACAACGGCGTACGGCTATCGGGCGAAAGCCCAGTTCGGCATCGAGCAGCGCACGTTCATCTTCTGCCCGAGGGCCTGCCGTAGTGGTCGGCAATATAGGCCGGCATGATGGAAAAGTCAACCCGACCGGCCGCGCGCGCAACTGGCCGGCGAGCGTCCAGCCAGCCGGCAGTCCTCTTATTGCGAATGCAAGGCAGTATGCAGAGAAACGGCACAATCTCACCACGGCCTCGACTCGCACGCTTCCAGAGACGAAGCTTAAGCGGAAGAGTTGCCTGCAGACCCACAATCGGCCTTCCCATTCATTTCACCTGAAGATCAGGAACTCGCAGTGCCGCCAGTCGCCGCGAGAACGCCAGCAGCGGAAACTGAACAAGGGCATTCACCGGGAAGGCGATGAGCCGCTCTGAGCGGAGCTGAACCTGCCTCACAGGCACGGCCTACCAAGCAGCACACCGACACAGGGATGCACGGATTTCATCTCAACCCGCATTGAAAACCGGATTTTTTTATCTGAAAAAAAAGTTGAAATTTTTGAAAAAATGTCTTGACATTCCGTTCACCGGTGATTATAATATCAGTGAACATCAATGCACTCGCGTGAGCCAGTGGAAGGCTGATAAATGCTCCACTCACAAAATGTGGCTCCACAGCGGGAGAGAGGTGGTTGGAACCCGAGACCGGCGCGCAACGGCGAGGCGGCGCGAACCATGACACGCTGCGCCGGGAGGCCTGCCGGAGATCTCACCAAAACCTGGAGCATGTCATGAAGAAACTCACAGAGAAACAAAAGCTCATTCTCGAGCTGATCGCGCGCGACGTGAAGAAGCGCGGATTTCCGCCCACCATGCAAGAGCTGGCGGATGAGTTGGGCATTCGCTCGAAGAATGCAATCTTCAAACATCTGGCGGCCCTGGAGGCGAAAGGCTACATCGCCAAGCACGGCGGCGGTGCCGCGCGCAGCATTACCGTGCTGCACCCGATGGGCCTGCCCAACCAAACTCACGCGGACAACATTCCGGTGCTCGGCCGCATCGCGGCGGGCATGCCCATTCTCGCGCAGGAAAACGTCGAGCGCTACGTGCCGGTTCCGGATTACCTGACCAGCGATGGTTCGGAATATTTCGCGCTGCGCGTACAGGGCGACAGCATGATCGACGCCGGCATTTATGAGGGCGACCTCGTGATCGTGCGCTCGACCAGCCAGGCGCGCAACGGCGACATCGTGGTGGCGCTCACCGGCGAAGAAGCTACGGTCAAGCGTTTCATCAGCAATGGCAACGAGATGTTTCTGAAGCCGGAGAACAACGCCTACGCCCCCATCCCGCTGAACCAGGCGTGGTCGATTCAGGGCAAGGTGGTGGCTTTGATTCGCGAGAGTGTGAACTGAAGCCCGGGCAGCAAAGCCAGGTTTCGCGCCAGTTGGTTTGACTCGCAGAGGCAGATTGCGTGCTCTACCGAGCAGTTTGCGCTCACTGCTTCGCCGGGACGCGAAGAGCCGGTGTTCGTTGAATGGGTCGCCCTTGGGGCAGGCCCCCGGCCCGATGCCGCCAACCTTGCGGCGATGCTCTTTCCATCGCCGCAGGAGGGAATGCTCCTGGGGTGTCCGCCTGGTGCAAGTGCTCACGAAACCCTGGCTCAGTCAAGGTTTGGTCCGATTCTCCCTCAAAGAAAACCAGTGGCATTGGGCCAGCAGCTTGCAGGCGAAGGCAAGCTGGAAGCCTGAGCGATCACATCGTTGCAGTTGCAGACGCAGGAGTCCTTCCAGAACAGAGCTACAGTCACTTCCACTCTTTCCTCCCTCCCAAGTCCGGCAGCATTGAGACTTGGCAAGGCAGCAACTCGCCACGAGCCTAGGATTGGCTTTCCCTACTCGGGTTGCGTCGCCGAGCCATGCAACCACGGCGCTCGTATGCTGCCGGACGCGTTTTCGGGCCTCTCTCCCATTCTGCACTGAGCCTACTGCACTCCTGCCAGCGACCAGGATGCCATAGACCCTGAACCCTTCCCAGTCAACAGGAGAAAGGCACCGTTAGACGATTTCAGCGCAATGCCGCGGGATGAGAAGTGGCCAATCGCGCACAGCGCCCTGCCTAAACAGAATGGCCGTGGCAAAGGCTTCGCGGCTGATCCAGCACGCGGCTGGCGGGCAAAAGCCTGCTTGCATCTCTGCGCGATTTCTGCTATATTCGCGGCGGTTTGAAAATTCAATCAAGGAAAACAAGCCTCATGCGAGAAGATTTGCACACCAGACTCAAGGAAATGTCCCAACGGGTTGTCTACCTGCGGGACAGTCTTTGAAATTCCCAAAAAAGAAAAAGAAATCGAAGAGCTCGAAAAGAAGAGCGCAGCGCCGGATTTCTGGAACGACAACGAGCGCGCGCAAGTGTTGATGCGCGACCTCGCCATGCGGCGGGAATGGGTTACGGCCTGGCAGGAAGTGGAGCGCAAACGCCAGGACGCTGCCGTCATGCTCGATTTGGCCGAGGAAGCCCGGGACGAAAGCGTTTTCCAGGAAGCCGAGAAAGAACTCAACGACTTCGAGAAGGCGGTGGCGGCGCTGGAGTTCCGCAACATGCTCTCCGGCGAACATGATCACAACAACGCCATTCTGACGTTGCACCCCGGCGCCGGCGGTACCGAGAGTCAGGACTGGACGCAGATGCTCTACCGCATGTATCTGCGCTGGATCGAACGCAGCGGCTTCAAATACGAAGTCATCGACCTGCAGGCCGGCGAAGAAGCCGGCTTGAAAGATGCGACCATCGAAGTGACCGGCCCCTATGCCTACGGCTATCTCAAGGCGGAAGCCGGCGTGCATCGCCTGGTGCGCATCTCGCCGTTCGACGCCAACAAGCGCCGGCACACTTCGTTTGCCTCGGTGTTCGTGCTGCCGGTGGTGGAAAACAACGTCGACATCAAGATCGAAGAGAAAGACCTGCGCGTCGACACCTATCGCGCCAGCGGTGCCGGCGGCCAGCACGTCAACAAGACCTCCTCGGCGGTGCGCCTCACCCACGTGCCCACCGGCATCGTCGTACAGTGCCAAAACGAGCGCAGCCAGATTCGCAACCGCGAGATGGCGATGAAGCTGCTCGTGGCCAAACTCTATCAGCTCAAGCTGGAACAGGAGAAATCCAAGTTCAGCGACTTGGAGAAAAACAAGAAAGACATCGCCTGGGGCAGCCAGATCCGTTCATACGTCTTTCATCCTTACAACCTGGTCAAAGACCATCGCACCGGCGTGAGCACCGGCAACGTGCAGGCAGTGATGGACGGCGATTTGGATGAATTCATCAAGGCCTATTTGATGGGCATGCGCGCTAACAAGAAAGGCGGCGCCGAAGTGCTGGAAGAATTGGAGATCGAAAACTAGTTGTGTAATTGGAAACCATCGCGGAATACCCTTCTGCAGCAACCACCGCGGCCGATGATTGCGTCCCAAGCGAAAGCCTCATGATGGGTGAGCTGCCTTCCAGGCCAGCCGGCCATGCCGCGGTCGACTTTCCCCCACGTGAACCCCTTGCCAGCCAACGGCCAACTGTTGCGGACATTGACCTGCAGGCGGTGGCGGCAAACATTCGTCGCATTTGCAGCCGCACGCGGCCGGCGGAGGTGATGGCCATCGTCAAGGCCGACGGTTACGGCCACGGCAGCGTGCCGATCGCGCGCGTTGCACTGCAAGCCGGCGCGACGCAGCTCGGCGTGGCCCTGCTGGAAGAGGGCATCACCCTGCGCCAACACGGCTTTGCCGCGCCGGTGCTCGTGCTCGGCGGGTTGTTCGAGTACCAAATCGATGCTTTCCTGCAGCATAACTTGATGATGACGGTTTACGAGCACGATCTTGCCCAAATGATATCACGGCGCGCGCAGGCGCTCGGCACAGTCGCGATCGTGCACGTCAAGATTGACACCGGCATGGGGCGGGTGGGCGTGCATCATGACCCGGTGGAATTCGTGACCCGCCTCGCCCGCTTGCCAGGCCTGGCGCTGGCCGGCCTCTATACTCATCTCGCGACCAGCGATGAGGCCGAAAAAACCTATGCGCGGCAGCAACTCGCCGCGTTTCGCGCCACGGTCACGCGCTTGCGCGAACGCGGTATTTCACCCCGGTGGATTCATGCCGCCAACAGCGGCGCGATTCTCGACTTGCCGGAGGCCTATTTCACGATGGTGCGCGCCGGCGTGATCATGTACGGCTACTATCCCAGCCGTGAAACCACGGAATCGATCGCACTGCAGCCCGCCATGCGGCTGCGCTCGCAGGTGCTGCAGGTCAAACACGTGCCGGCCCGCTTCTGCGTGAGCTACGGCAGAACTTTCCAAACCCGCAGGCCGTCTTTCCTGGCAACGATTCCCATCGGCTATGCCGACGGCTTCAGCCGCCGCTTCTCCAATAACATGGAGGTGTTGGTGGGCGGCCGGCGCCGGCCGGTGGTCGGGCGCGTGTGCATGGATCAGATCATCGTCGATCTGGGCGATGATGCCGGCCTGCGCCGCGGCGATGAAGTCGTGCTGCTGGGCCGGCAGGGGGAGGATGAAATCACAATCTACGAGTGGTGCGAACGCCTGGACACGATTCCCTACGAAGTGACCTGTGGCATCTCGCCCCGCGTGCCGCGGCGCTATATGGAAGGCGCGGACGACACGCAAACGCCGGCTTGAGGTGTTTTATCCCAAAATCAGACTGGCTCACCGGCGACGATGCCAGCGCCAAAAACATCCACGGTGAAAAAAACATCGACGCGAATTCTATGAACGACAATCAAGACCAATTCAACCCTGAGAAAGAAGCACCCGACGCCGAAGATCTGAGCACGGTTTTGCGGGCCCGCCGCGAAAAATTCGAGCAGCTCAAGGCGCTCGGCGTCGATCCGTTTCCGCACGAATTTCAGCGCAGCCATCTCGCCGCGGACGTCAAAAACAACTTCGAGGCCCTGTTCGAAAAGGAAGTCACGATCGGCGGCCGCATTATGGCGTTGCGGCCGATGGGCAAGGCCACCTTCGGCCATCTCGAGGATGCCAGCGGCCGGCTGCAGTTCTATCTCAAGCAAGATTTGATCGGCGCAGAAAACTACCGGCTGGTGCCGCTGTTGGATTTGGGTGACGTCATCGGCGTGGCGGGCACGGTGGTGAAGACGCGCACCGGCGAAATCACCGTGCAGGCCAGCCGCCTCAAACTGCTGGCGAAATCCCTGCGGCCCCTGCCGATTGCCAAGGAAAAAGTGACCGCGGGCGAACGCGTGGTCTTTGACGCCCTGGCCGACAAGGAGTTTCGCTATCGCCAGCGCTACGCCGATCTCGCGGTCAATCCCCAGGTGCGGGAGGTGTTCATCAAACGCAGCCGCCTCATTGCCAGCATGCGCGACTATCTCACCAGCCGCGGCTACCTCGAAGTCGAAACGCCCATCCTGCAGCCGCTCTACGGCGGCGCTTCGGCGCGGCCCTTCACCACGCATCACAACGCGCTGGACATGACGCTGTATCTGCGCATTGCCAACGAGCTTTATTTGAAACGCCTGATCGTCGGCGGTTTCGACGGCGTCTTCGAGTTCGCCAAGGATTTCCGCAACGAAGGCATGGATCGTTTCCACAATCCCGAATTCACCATGATGGAAGTTTATGTCGCCTACCAGGACTACCACTTCATGGCGAACTTGGTCGAAGAAATGTTCTGCAAGATCGCGCGGGATTTGACCGGCGGCTATCGCATCACCTATCAAGGCCAGGAAATCGATCTCACTCCGCCCTGGCCGCGCGTGCCGCTGCTCGACGCCATCGAAAAAGAAACCGGCCATGCGCTCTTCGGCAAGAGTCTGGCGGAACTGCGCAGCATCGCGCACAAGCTGGGCGTCGAGACCGACCCCACCATGGGCGAAGGCAAGATCATCGATGCCATCTTCGGCGAGAAAGTCGAACCCAAACTGATTCAACCGGTGTTCATCACCGACTACCCGGTCGCGCTCTCGCCGCTGGCCAAGCGCCATCGCAGCAAGCCCGGCCTGGTGGAACGCTTCGAGCCCTTCCTCGCCGGCAAGGAGGTGGGCAATGCCTTCAGCGCGAGCGCTTCCTGGAGCAGAAACGGCTGATGGAAGCCGGTGACGAAGAGGCCCAACAGCTCGACGAGGATTTTCTGCGCGCGCTGGAGTATGGCATGCCGCCCACCGCCGGCCTGGGGGTCGGCATCGACCGGCTGGTCATGATCTTCACCGATCAGCCCTCGATTCGGGATGTGCTGCTGTTTCCGCAAATGCGGCCGGAGAAGTAAGGGCCGCGCGGCGCCGCCCCCTTGCAAATCACTCGCGCGGCGCCGGACGAGGATTTTTCCTGCAAGATTTTTGGAAAGCGGCAAGCATGTTTTACGAACTGTTCATTGCGCGGCGCTATCTGCGCTCCAAACGCCAGGTCAAATTCATCTCGTTGATCACCTACATTTCAATTGCCGGCGTGGCCATCGGCACCGCCGCTTTGGTGATCGTGCTCTCGGTGATGAACGGCTTCGAGAGCGAGGTGCGCTCGCGCATCATCGGCTTCGATGCTCATATCAAAGTCAAGACGTTTCATGATCAGGGTCTGACCGATTACCGCGCGGTCGAGGAAAAGATCAAGGATCTGCCGCACATCATGGCGGCCTCGCCCTACGTCTTCAACAAGGCGCTGATTCTCTCGCAAGGCCAGGACAAAAAGGAAGGCATCATCATCAAGGGCATCGATCCCAAACGCGAATCGCTGGTGACGGATCTCGTCAAAAACGTCAATTACGGCACGCTCAATCTCGGCACCATCGAGAAGGAGGGCGACCGGCCTCTGCCCGGCATCCTGCTGGGGTACTCGCTGGCGGACCGGCTCGATGTCGGGCTGGGCGACAAGGTCACGCTGCTTTCGGCCGCGGGTTTGAACTTGAGCGGCTTCGGCGCCATGCCGCGCGCGCTGCAGTTTCGCGTCGCCGGCTACTTCGAAACCGGCATCTTCGAGTATGATTCGAATTGCGCCTTCATCGGCATCCCCGAGGCGCAACGGCTGTTCGAATTGGGCAACAAGGTGACCGGGTTGCAGCTCAAGCTCGAAGACATGAACCTCGCCGACAAGGTCGCCGGCTTGATCGAAAACCGCCTGAAGTATCCCTACAACACCGAAACCTGGTTCGAGGTCAACAAAAACCTGTTCTCCTGGATGCAATTCGAGAAGTG
>JBBIKM010000213.1:0-10282 GCA_037445455.1 bacterium
GGGGTAGGGGATAGGGGGTACGGGATAGGGGATAGGGGATAGAGGATAGAGGACAGGGGTTAGGATGCGACATCCGAGAGGCTGCGCATGAACCTGGCTAACAGAATAGGGTATCTCTCGTCGATCGGCCTCTTCGTCGTGGGAGTAGCTTACATTGCGGTCGTGGCGGTGGGCGTTTCCCAGGCCGGTCTCGACGATCCGATCCTGGATCCGACCCTCGCCGTGATGGAGGCTCTTACATTACTGTCGGCTCCTCTCGTGGTTGCTGTAATGGCCTCGATCTACGAAACCGCGAGCCGGGACCGCAGGGTGCTTGGTGCCCTGGCTCTGGTTTTTGCCGGGGTCATGGCTGGCCTTACCGGCGCAGTTCACTTTGTAGCGTTGACAGCGGGGCGCCAAACTGATTTCGCCGTTCTCCAGTGGCCATCGACGCTGTACGCCGTTGAGCTTCTCGCATGGGATATCTTCCTTGGTCTATCCCTCCTCTGCGCCGGCGGCGTCTTCGCCGGTTCCGGAATTCAGGCTGCTGCCCGGAGGTCTCTCGTTGTAGCAGGCGCCCTATCGTTAATTGGCGCCATTGGCCCTGTCATTGGCGACATGAGACTTCAGAGGATAGGCATAGTTGGCTACGGGGTCGGACTTCCCATCGCGGCGTTGGTGCTATCGCGGCTTTTCAACCAACACCGGCAATAGGGGATAGGGGGTAGGGGGTAGGGAATAGGGGGTAGTTAGTGAGATTGAGACGAATTGAATCTTGAAGCTGCGCCATCAGCGCCATTTGAGCAAGCTGCAGGTCGCAGAAGCCACAATCGCCGTGCAGCGCACTCAAAAAGATGCTGCCAGGAAGCCACTGAACTGCAGAACATCTTGAGCAGCCGGATCCGCAAATTGTGTGGAAAGAAGCAAGCCGCAACGTAGCCTGTGAGGCAGCTCTGCAACAAGCGTCAAATCCGGTTGCGCTTGCTTCCTGTCGTTTGCTTTTCTCTGTTTGCCGTTTGCCGTGTGCCGGGGAGGCGCACCTTGACCTACGACAAATTGCTGCGCGAGCTGCTCCGGGCCACCACCAGCCGGGAAATGCTGGCCCTGGTGCGCCGGCGGCGGACCGGGTGGGACGAGGCCGCGCTGAACACGCTGCGGCATGAAGCCTTTGGCCCGGAGCTGAAGGGTCCCTACGACGGCGACAAAATCTTCGCGCTCGCGCAATTGCTCGCCGCGCTGGGTGTCTATGAATTCGAGCGGCAAAACCTGGCGCAAGCGTGCGACTTCTACGCCGAGGCAGCGGAAGTCTACAAGGCATTTCATGACCCGGTGCCGCGTGCCTGCGTCTTGTGCGATCTGGCGCTGTGTTGCTTCCGTCGCGAACAGCTCGCGCAGGCCATTGCGCATTGGCAGGAAGCACTCGACCTCCTCACCCACACTCACACCCTCACGCCTGCCCGTCCCGAAATTGCGCTGCCCGAAACCCAACAGACGCTTTCCTGGATTGAGATTCTGCGCTATCTCGGCACAGCCTTCGAAAAGCTCGGCCGGCCCGAGGAGACGCTGCGCTATTGGCAGCAGGCCTTTGATCTCGCCACTGCCGCCCATCTGCCGGAACGTTGCGGCTGGATTGCGACCGACTGCGGGAATTTTCACCGCAAATACTGGCGCTTTGCCGAGGCCTTGCCGCATGATCGCGCCGCGCTGGCGTTTCACCGGCAGCAGGGAAATCTGCGCCAGGAAAGTCTCACGCTGCATTTTCTTGGCTTGAGTCACAGCCACCTCGGCCAGGTGGCAGAGGCGATTGCCGCTTTTGAAGCAGCTCTGCGCCTCGCGCGCCAGCTCGGAGACAAGGAGGGGGAGCGCAACGGCCTGGGCAATCTCGGCAAAGTCTTTGCCCAATCCGGCCAGTTGGAAAAGGCACTGGCATATTTCTACGAGGCGCGGCAGGTGATGACCGGCGTGCAGCCGCAGGATGACGAGGCGCTGATCAAGCTCGACGCCAGCATCGGTAATGTGTTCCGCGATCTCGGCCAGCCGCGCAAGGCCATCGCGCCCTACCAGGCGGCATGGCGTTTGGCGCAGGCGAGGCACAACCGCATCATGGAAAACCGCCTGCTCAGCAGTCTTGGCATCGTCAGTCGCGATCTGGATGATTTGCGGCAGGCAGAGGCTTATTTCAGAGAGAGTCTGGCAGTTGCCCAGGCCGCCGGCGATGAGCTGGGTCTGGGTGACGCGCTCGGAAATTTGGGCAACCTTCTCTACCAACAGGGCAGGTTTGCGGAAGCCAAACCGTGGTATGAACAAGCACTGGCACAAGCGCAGAGACTGCAGGATTTCACCTTTGTTTCGCGCTGGCAGGGCAATTTGGGCAACGTCTATCGGGCGCTGGGCTCGCAACAGCCGGCGCAGCAGCAGGAGCTTTGGCGCCGCGCCGAGCAATGCTACCTTGCGGCCCTGCAGACTGCCGCGGCCAATCGCGATCTCGAGCATCTCTATTTGTGGAACAACAATCTGGGTTCGCTGCATTATCGCGACTTTGGCAATCTCGAGCCGGCCTACCAGCGCTATCAACAGGCGATCGGCGCGCTGCAGGCCCTGCGCCGCGAAATCAAGCGCGATGAATTCAGCCGGTCGTTTGGCGAGAACCGGGTGTCGGTGTATCAAGACATGGTGAATGTCTGCCTCAAGCTCGCCGGCCATCGCACGGAGGCGATTGCTTTTGCCGAGCAGGGCAAAGGCTACACGCTGTTACGGCTGCTGGCAAAAGCGCATCTGGAGCCCTCGGCACGCGTGCCCCAGGCGCTGCGCGAGGAATTTCTCCGTTTGCGCCGGCAGCAGGCCCTGCTGGAATCCCAACTCGGCGCCGCCGGCCGCGAGGAAGGCAGGCGGGTGAAAGCGCCCGAATTTTTCCAGCAGCTTTATCGAGACCTGGAAGGCGTGTACGCCGCGCAGCAAGAAAATCTCGCGCAGCTTGCGCAGTTCGATCCCGAGTTTGCCGGGATCTTTCATCCCCAGCCGGTTGCGCCGGAACATCTGCAAGAACACGCGGCCGCCTACCGGCAGAAGACGGCGCTGGTCGAGCTGTTTGCCACGCGCGATGGACTCGTGGTGTTCGTGGCCACGGCGGAGCGCTTTGCGACGCTGCAACTGCCCGAGGTCAAAGAGCACGAGTTGCGCCGGTTTTTTGATGAAAATTGGTACCGGCCCTATGCGGACTATTTGCAGAAAGGCGGGGACCGGCGCTGGCAGGCGGTGATCGCGGGCCTCGGCGCCAGGTTGCACGATTTGTTTTGGCGGCGGGTGCAGGAGGAGCTCGCCAGTCTGGCCGTGGAGCGGATCATCATTGCGCCGCATCTCGGGCTGCATTTGCTGCCCTTTCACTTGATTCCGCTCGCAGAAGCCGGCGCGGATGATTCCTCTGCCAGTCCTGAGCTGTTGCTGGATCGCTATGAGATCGCTTACGCTCCCAGTTTTCGCGTGCTCAACTACTGCCGGCAGGCCGGGCGCTCGCGCCCGCAGCAGCACAGCCTGTTTGCGGTGGCCAATCCCGACCGCAGCCTGGCTTTTGCCGACCTCGAGACGCTGGCGATTGCTTCCTTCTTTGATAACGCCGATCTGCTGTTTCATGAACAAGCCCGGCGTGATCAAATCCTGTCAGCGATCGAGCGCGGCGAGGTGATTCACTTTGCCACCCACGGCGCCGGCGCCACCATGCTGGCTGATCCGCTCGACGCCTGCCTGGTGATTGCTGATCCCGATCCGCTGACGGCGCGCGAGATTTTTCAAAAGGTGAAGCTGCCGCAATCGCGCGCCGTCGTTTTGAGTGCATGTGAAACCGGTATGATCGAGCTGGATTGGGGCGATGAATATGTTGGACTGCCGGCTGCGTTTCTGCATGCCGGCGCACCGTGTGTCATCAGCAGCTTGTGGGAGGTTGACGATGTTTCCACCGCATTACTCATGTATCGCTTCTATGAGAATTTGATTCGGCACAATTGGCAACCGGGCGCGGCACTGCGCGGGGCGCAACGGTGGTTAAGCAAGGCAACCGCCGCTGAGATCGTCACAGCATTGCGAACCATGATGGCACGGACGGAATCAGCCGCCGGCGGAAACCGGCGGGCAGCGAAAATTCCCGCCGGCCGGCTTGCGGAATTCGAACAGGAGATTGACAAGCTCGCCGCGTGCACGGCGCCGCCCTTTGCGGCGCCCTACTACTGGGGTGGCTTCACGCTGTGCGGCAACCCGGAGTGACGCAATTCCGCGTCAAAATTGGCGGTGATGGAGGAGATTCCATGAAAAGCCTGTTCAGAGCATCCCTGTTGGTTGCCGCATTGTTGCTCGCGGCGCCCCTGGCTTTTGGCCAGAACAAGCTGGACTATTGGCTCAAAGATGTCATTGCAACCCACCGGGAAAATCCCAAAAGCCTGCCGCACCAGCAGCAGCGCGGCGTGCTGGCCGAGCGTATGGACGGCAGCGCTGCGGTAAGCGTCATCCTGCAGTCTCACAACGGCGATTTTTCTTTTGTGCCGCACCGTGGAGGCAGGCTGCGCACGGTCATCGGTCCCTATGCCACGGCCATCCTGCCGGTTGCGGCGTTGGAGGAAATTGCGGCGCGGCCGGAGATTGCCTATGTCGCGGGCACGCTGCAGCTCGCGCCATTGAACAACCTTTCAACGCAGGCGACTGGCGCCAGCGCCGCGCGCGCGGCCGGCTACACCGGCGAGGAAGTGCTGATTGGCGTGGTCGACTCGGGCATCGATGTCAAGCATCCCGGCTTTCGCAATCAGGATGGCACGCGCATTTTGTTCTTGTGGGATCAAACCGCTGCCGGCTCCGGGCCACAAGAGCCGTTCTATGACTATGGCAGCGAATGGACCAAGACACAAATCGACCAGGGGCTTTGCACCGAGAAGGACACGGATGGTCACGGCACGCACGTTGCCGGCTCGATCGCGCAGCACCTTACGACCGGCCCGGACTCAGCGTACAGCGGCAGCGTTCCTGCGGCAAACTTGATTATCGTGAAGACCACTTATGCAAGCGCCGCAATTCTGGACGGCATCTACTATGTCTTCGAGAAAGCACGGCAGTTGGGCAAGCCGGCGATCGTGAATCTCAGTTTGGGGAGCCAGCGCGGCCCGCACGACGGCCGTGATCCCTTCACCGCGGCACAGGATTATCTCAGCGGGCCGGGCCGTATCATCGTGCAATCCGCGGGTAATGACGGTGACAATCCGATCCATGCCATGGTCACCGCCGATGGCAACGGGGAAGACATGTCGTTCAGCCTGCAAAGCACCGCCCCCGTGGTCGAGTTTGAGCTGTGGCATGCCGGCAATCAGAATGTATCGATTCAAATTTTCGCGCCCGGCGGTCTGTCATCGAACCCGGTTCCCTCCGGTGCCTGGGGGACGATTCCGTTTCCCGGCATGCCGGTGGTGGTGGATAATGCCCGCAATGGTCCGGAGTTTTACAATAACGACAAGCGCATCAGCATCACGCTGCAGAATGCTGCAGCCGGCACTTGGCGCTTTCGCCTGGCCTCGGTAACTCCCACAATCGTCCATGCGTGGATGTGGCATGCCGAGCCGGAGGCAGAATTCAAATTCGCGACCAGCGACAACTCTTACACTTTGGTGAATGAGGCCTGCGGCCGCAACAACATCGTGGTTGGCGCCACGGTGATTCGCAACCGCTTTCGCGTGCGCGACGTGCCCGGCATTCCTGACGGCACGGAGTTGTTCACCGGCGAAGTCATCGGCGAACTGGCTTCCTTCACCTCCAGCGGACCCACCCGCGACGGCAGAGAGAAGCCGGACATTGTCGCGCCCGGCACCATGATCGCTTCGGCGCTGTCAGGAGACATTGAGGCCACGCCGGCCGCCACGCCCGAGGAATTCCGCTCGATCGGGCCGCGCTATCCGGCGCATGGCCTGCAGCATCAGCAGTTCATGCAAGGCACCAGCATGTCAGGCCCGATCGCCGCAGGCGGGATCGCGCAGGCACTCAAACGCCGCTGGCAAACGACCGCGGCAATGCTGAAAGCCTATTTTGAAAGATATTCGCAAGCCGTGGGAACGATTGCCGCCGGAGTTTGGCACCCGCGCGCCGGCCGCGGCATGATCAACATGCAGGCGCTGGTGGACAATCAGATTCGCGTTACGGCATTATCGCAGCAGGCGGGCGCGCGGCTGGTCCTGACCTTCAACAAACCACCCTCCAGCAGTGCCGCCAATCCCAACAACTATCGTCTGGTGGGCGCTTCCGCCGCGCGCAGCATCGTCCGTGCAGACCTCACCGGAGAAACCGTGATGCTGACCGCGGATGGCGACCTGGTCGAGGGCGAACGTGACGAGCTTCATATCGAGAACGTCAGCGCGATTGCCGGCCTGGAGAGTTTTGCCGAGCCGCTGCGCATCGAAATCGACAAGCTCGGCACGCAGGTGCCGCCGCGCTATGTGTTGACCAACGAAATCTGGCGGCCGGAGGATTCGCCCTACTACATTCACGGCCGCGTCCAAATTCCCTCCTTTGTCAAATTGAAAATCGAGCCGGGCACGGTGATCAAGTTCATGCCCAATGCCGCGGATTCCTCCGGGCTGGAAGTCTTTGGCGGGCTGGAAGCGCAAGGCACCGCGGATCAACCCATTGTGTTCACCTCGCTGCAGGCCGCGCGCAACGGCGAGTGGGCAGGCATCTCCTTCGGCCGGGACATTCCTGCAACCCTGCTGCGGCATTGCGTGATTCGCCATGCCGAGACCGGCATTCTGTGCCGGAGCAGCCGCCTCACGCTGGAGGATTGCCGGATCGAGCATACCTACGAGGCCGGCTTTCTCGCCCTCGATTGCTCGCCGCAGCTCAAGCGAATCGTGATTTGGGATGCCAATGGCGGTGAGTTTGATGACGGCATTCAGCTTCAGAATGCCACCGCTGCAACCGTGATCGAAAACGTGACCATTCACGGCAATGGTCGCGGCGGCATCGTATGCTTTGCCTCCAGTCCAAGGATTGTCAACAGCATCATCAGCAACAACAGCGGGCCGGGCATTCACTCGCAAGACGGCGGCACAGTCACTGTCACGTATTCTGATTCTTGGGGAAATAATCCGAACTTCTCCAATGTTGCTCGTGGCACCGGTACGCTTGAGCTTAACCCCAGGTATGTGAATGCCGGCGCTGGAGATTTTCATCTGCTGCCGGATTCGCCGTGCATCGACACCGGCGATCCCGCCTTTGCCAAAGATCCTGATGGCAGCCGCAGCGACATGGGTGCGGTGTATTTCGATTCGCGCCCGCTCGATGTTGCGAATGTCACCGCCACTGCCGGCAACCGGCAGGTCGAATTGACCTGGTCTGATCCGGTGGATGCACGATTTGCCGGCCTCCTGATTTTGCGAAGCCTCGGGGATTCGGTGGCGAGCAGTCTGCAGCATGGCGTGGCGTACGAAGTCAACAGTCAAATCGGCAATGCGGTGGTGATCTACAAATCAACTGCGGTGCCGAGCAGCGGCCGCTACGTTGATACCGGCCTCACCAATGGCACGCCGCATTTCTACAAGATGTTTGCCTTCAGCAGGGTGCCGAGTTATGCCGGCGGCGTGGCGGTGGCGGCCACTCCGAGCGAGCCTTCGGCCGTTGCCGCGCAGGCGGATGGCCTGCCGACCGCATTTGCTCTGCGCCAGAATTATCCCAACCCCTTCAATCCGCTGACGACCATCGCGTATGATCTGCCGCAACCGGCGGAGGTGAGACTGGGCGTTTATGACTTGCAGGGTCATTTGATTCGGAGGTTGTTGGCCGCGCGTCAGCCGGCGGGATTTCACCAAGTGGTTTGGGATGTGAGAAACAACTCGAACTTCTCCATGCCCAGCGGCGTCTATGTCATTCGTTTGCACGCGGGCGACTTTGAGAAATCGATCAGAGCCGTTCTCGTCAAATAAAAGACCCGAACCCTTCGCGGAGTGCCGCGCCACCTTGAGAGGCGTGAGGTTGGCGCTGCGTTTCAGCGCTTCTTTCCCTGGAGTCGCTTTTTGCTGGATTCGCGGCACCGAGTACAGTGGAGCCATCCGGATTTGCCTGGAGGACAAACGCCATGACGATTACCCTAACGCCCGCAGTCGAAAAGACATCGCAACGTCATGCCCGCAAGCTTGGCACCACACCAGAGCTTCTGGCCTTGCAGGTTTTGCAGGAACGATTGTCGGAACCTGAGGGTGGAGGCCGCAGCCTCTGCTCCAGAGCATGCTGGAACGCTATACGATTTTCCTGGCAAACACCTCGGCATTCTTTCGAGCCATGAAGCAGCGCCCGGCGGTGCGCAGGTTTCCGTGAATCCCGGCAGATGCTCATCCTGATTTGATGAGACGAAACAACGGCCGGCGCGCGCGACGGGCTGGTGCCGTTCGTGTTACAACCCAAAGGTCGAGGATCCAGCGTTACCAAGCCCGGTGCATGATTTTGGAGAGAAAGGGAATCCCTGTGATTCCCTTTTTTTGTCTTGTGGCCGGTGGAAAGATGATCAATTCAGTACGCTGTTTGGCGCTGGCGGAGGGCAGGAGTCGCCTGGACTCAGCCGTTGCAGGTTGGTTTCTATTTGGGTTCCGCCCAAGCCGCGGCTCAATCGAGATGCCGTCACTCCCGCGTCCTAATTACGACTGGCCGCTTCTTTCAGATGCTCCATCGTCTCCGTTCGCCGACCGCTGCCAGCCGGGCACTGCTGCAGGGGATGGTTTTCCGGTGGCGCGACCTTCCTGCCCTGGCGAACCTCCAATAAAATGGCGCCGCCGAGCCCCACAAAATCCTGTCGAATTTGAAAATCGGGCTTGCTTCTGTCTCGGCGTCTTTGCATCTTCCGGCCAACAATTGGGGCGGCTGCTCCACGCAACCACGCGGGACGCTGGCAGAAACGAGGAGTCCATCCGTGAATCCTCCATCGGTGCCTTCGGTTCAAGTTTTCTCCTATCGCGTATCACTTCAGGGCCGCTTCACGCCTGGTTCTCCCAGCCCGGGTCACGTTCCCTTCCCGACAATTTGCCATTCACGATTCGCTGTTCGCCGTTTTCGTTTCGCGCCGGAGCTGTTGAGCCACACCGACGTGGAAGCGACGCAGATCCAGTACAAGGGCGGCGTGCAGGCGGCATTAACTGCCTTCCTGGATTTGAACGAAATACGAGGCATGCTTATCACAAAAAAAGGGAGCAAAAAATGTCCAATAGTAGAAACAAATCCGGTGTATGAAAAATGTCCAACTTTAGACATTTTGCTGCCCTAGAAATGTTTCCAATAGTAGAAACATTGTGAAGAAAAGTTTCTACTATTGGAAACAAATGTCTACTGGTACAAACATCGAAAACAGCCGAGTCCGGCCGCTGAATAAGGTGTTAGCGCCAACGAATATCTACAGAGAGGAAAGATCAACTATGAGCCATGATTCAGTTACTTTCAAAAACATACTGGTTGCATTACGTCAGGCCGCGGTGATCATAACAATGGCGTCTCTTTTTAGTAATGCCAATGCGCAAGGAAAAGGGAATGCGTATGGTTTTACCGCCGATTTTGAGGAAGGAACACTACGCGGCTGGACAACCGCTTTAGAAGCTTTCAAATTCCAACCCACACTGGGTGATAATTCTGCCATGCGGCGCAGAGGCCAAGCTTCCCAACATCAAGGCAGGTATTGGATAAACACTTATGAAAAATATCAAGGCCAGCCGGGGCAAAAACCCGGTGATGCACAGGGTGATGCGCCAATCGGTTACATGTTCAGTCAAGAGTTCACCATTGATACTCCGTTCATTTCTTTTTTGATTGGAGGCAATGAGGATGCTCTCTGCGGAGTTGCTTTACAGGTGGAAAGTTACAGAGTCCGCCATTCGCACGGCAAAGACATGAAAACGTTGCAGCGGATCTACTGGGAGGTATCGCCATACCGTGGCAAGAAGGCAATGATTATGGTAGAGGATTTCTCCGCCAACGGTTACATCAGCTTTGATGACTTGCAATTTCTCACGCAACTTCCTCCCAATGTGCTTCCCTCTCAAATTGAGGGCGAGCCAACTGCAGCCGTTACTTCGCCCGTCGCCCCAAAGGAACTCAATCTTCCGCCGGCTCATGCAAAAGCATTAGAAGCTCTTTCTCAACAACTAGCGCAACAGGCTCAAACGGCTCAAAAAGCCATTTCGGAAGAATTGGAAAAGCAGGGATTGGGCGAGTTGGCAAAACAAATGCAAGCAGAAAAAAGGCCGAATCAAATCCAAGACGCCTCCGGCACTTTGGCGTTCGTGACCAAGATGGTGGA
>JBBIKM010000214.1:0-6740 GCA_037445455.1 bacterium
GTGCACTGTGGCAGCAGCGAACATGACACAAATGCCCACGCCTGAGGCCGGAAATTTTCCGGAGCCGGCTGTAAGGATTGTCCGCCGCCGGCGACGAATGGAGGAAAGGAGGCGCTCATGACAAGAGAAGCACCGACCAATGCTCGACCTCTCGGCAAAGCAGGCGAACGCGAGTCCTTTGAAACCCTCGCCATGCCCCTGCTCAACCAACTCTACTACACCGCGCTGCGCCTGACCAGGAATCGGTTGGATGCTGAAGACCTGGTGCAGGAAACGTTTCTGAAGGCGTGTCGCTTCTATCATCAATTCACTCCCGGCACCAACTTTGGCGGCTGGATTTCCCGCATCCTGATCACGAACTTCATCAATCGTTACCGCAGAAAGAAGCGTGAGCCGCGCTGGGTCAGTCTCGAGGCGGGCAAGGCCGTCATTCCCCACGAGGAAACACATGGCGCCGGCGGTCTGTCCAATGCCGGGGTGGTGGCGAAC
Organism: bacterium; assembly: GCA_037445455.1. Lineage (GTDB taxonomy): Bacteria > Zhuqueibacterota > Zhuqueibacteria > Zhuqueibacterales > Zhuqueibacteraceae > Coneutiohabitans. Next base: position 490 of record JBBIKM010000214.1, read on the forward strand.
TATCAAGACTTGTTTGATGACACCATCGCGACTGCGCTCGACCGTGTGCCGGCGCATTATCGCATGATTGTGCTGCTTTCCGACGTGAGCGGCTTGAGCTACAAGGAAATCGCGCAGGCGGTCGGCTGCCCGCTCGGCACCGTCATGTCGCGGCTGAGCCGGGGCCGCAAGCTGCTGGGGCGCATGTTGAATGCTTATGCGATTGGCTGCCGCCACGTGCGCACTGCGCCGGCAGGCGTTGCCCACCGGCAGGCGTCCGTGATGGTAAGCTGAAGCTCGGTATTTCTGCGCGGGCATGGCGAAGGATGCAATCTGCTCAAATCCGTGGCTGCAACTTTTATCAAGGAGTCCTTGCGATGGAATTGACCAAAACACAACTCGTTCTGAGCTGGGCACTGCGTCTGGCGGCGGCCGGCATTCTGCTGCAAACGCTGTTTTTCAAATTCACCGGCGCCGAGGAATCGAAGTTCATTTTCAGCACGCTGGGCCTCGAGCCTTGGGGCCGGATCGGCTCGGGCGTCGTGGAGCTGATCGCCGCGGTGCTGCTGCTCGTGCCGCGCACCACCACCCTGGGGGCGTTGCTTGCGCTCGGCGTGATGAGCGGCGCGATTCTCAGCCATCTCACCGTTCTCGGCCTGGAAGTCAAAAACGATCGCGGCCTGCTGTTTGCGCTGGCGGTGATCGTGTCGGTGGCGAGCGCGGGCGTGCTCTTCCTGCACCGTTACGAGATTCCCCTGCTCGGCGACAAACTGCGGCCGCATGCCGCTTGAGGGCAATACTGATTGCCAGCCGGCTGCAACTGCAGTTGGTGTCCGTCCAAAAACATTGCCGCCCGGGCGCTTTGTCACGGGCAAGAGCGAGTTTCATCTGACTTGTGCACGCTTCGGGGCCAAGCGCCCGGGCGGTTTCTTCACTTCTGGACAGACAATAGTTACCCCGGGCAGCGGAATCATCGCCGGCTCGCGTGGAAAATCCCACGGCCTCGGAGAAAGAATCCTGCGCCGTGGGATTTCCCTTCTGTGGCGGGATCCTTTCACCTTCCCCTTGCGGATTGTCCGATTTTTCTTATCATACTTCTCACCAAAGCCGAGATGAAGATTGGCATGCCCGCTGTCATTGCGCTTGGTGAGATCGTATGAATTTCAATCACAAGGAAAATTGGCGTGATCCCGGGCTACAAAATTCTGGCCGAGATTCATCGCGGTCGCAAACGCATCGTCTATCGCGGCCTCCGGCTGCCGGAGGAAACGCCGGTGATTATCAAGGCGCTGGCGCACGAGTTGCCGCAGCCGGCGGCCGTGGCGGAGATGCAGCGCGAATATGAGCTGCTCCAAAGCCTGCCCATCGCCGGGGTCGCGAAAGCTTGCGCCCTGGAAACGCATCCCCCCAATCCGGTATTGATCCTGGAAGACATCGGCGGCGAGTCCTTGCGGCACCTGCTGGACGCCCGTGGAATCACGCTCGAGCTGTTTTTTGAAATCGGGCTGCAGCTTGCCGCCACGCTCGCGGCCATCCATCAGCACGGCATCCTCCACAAAGACATCGCGCCGAAGAACATCGTCGTCAATCCCGCCAGCCGGCAAGTCCAACTCATCGACTTCAGCATCGCTTCCCGGCTGCCGCACGAGAGCCAAAAAATCAGCCATCCCAATCTGCTCGAGGGCACGCTGGCCTACATGTCGCCGGAGCAGACCGGCCGCATGAATCGCACGGTCGACTATCGTACGGATTTTTACTCGCTCGGCGTCACGTTTTATGAGATGCTCACCGGCAGCCTGCCCTTCGATTTCGCCGATCCGCTGGAACTGGTGCACGCCCATCTCGCGAAAATGCCGGCGCCGCCGCGCGCGCTGAACCCGGCAGTGCCGCAGGCGCTCTCCGATATCGTCATGAAGCTGATGGCCAAAACCGCGGAGGGCCGCTATCAAAGCGGGCATGGTTTGCACGCGGATTTGGCGGCCTGTTTCGCGCAATGGCAGTCGGGCGGACAGATCACCGGCTTTGTTCCCGGGCAAATGGATTTCTCCGACCGTTTTCACATTCCCCAAAAGCTGTATGGCCGCGAGCCGGAAATCGCGGCGCTGCTCGCGGCCTTCGAGCGCGTCAGCCGGGGCGGGCTCGAGCTGATGCTGGTTTCGGGATATGCCGGCATCGGCAAATCCGCGCTGGTCAACGAAATCCACAAACCGATCATCAAGCAGCGCGGCTATTTCATCTCCGGCAAATTCGATCAACTCAAACGCAACATTCCCTACAGCGCCATCATTCATGCGCTGCAGGAATTGGTGCGGCTGCTGTTGACCGAGAGTGAGGCACAAATTGCGGCATGGAAGGACAAACTCAGCGCGGCGCTTGCGGCCAACGCCCAGGTGATTACCGACGTCATTCCCGAAGTGGAATGGATTATCGGCGAGCCGCCCGCCGTGCCGGAGCTGCCGCCGGCGGAATCGCAAAACCGCTTCACGCTGGTGTTTCAGCGCTTCCTGCGTGTGTTTGCCCAAAAAGAGCACCCGCTCGTGATCTTCCTGGATGATCTGCAGTGGGCTGACTCCGCCACGCTGAAGCTGCTGCACGCGCTGATGACGGACCGCCACAGCCGGTTTCTCTTCGTCATTGGCGCCTATCGCGACAATGAGGTCAGCCCCGCCCACCCCCTGCCGCTCACGCTGGCCGAAATCGCCAAAAACAGTGCAACCACTTCCGGCTGCCGGTTGAGCAACCTGACGCTGAAAGCCCTGGCGCCCAGCCATCTCGATCAGTTCGTGACTGAAGCACTGCGCTGCGAGGCCGGCAGCGCAACGCCGCTGTCGGACTTGATCATGCTGAAGACCGCCGGCAATCCCTTCTTCGTCACGCAGTTTTTGCAGACGCTGCATCAGGAAGGCTTGCTGCAGTTCGATTATGGCGGCCGCCACTGGCAATACGATCTCGAGCGCATTCAGCGCCTCGGCATGACCGACAACGTCGTCGAGCTGATGGCAGGCAAGATCCAGAAACTGCCGGCGGCAACGCAACAAGCCGCCAAACTCGCCGCCTGCATCGGCAATCAGTTTGACTGCAAAACGCTGGCGCTGGTGCTCGAACGGCCGGTGCCGCTAGCCGCGCGGGATCTGTGGGAGGCGCTGGCCGAAGGCCTCATCCTGCCGATCGGCAGCCCCACTGATCTTTTCCCCAGCGAGGCTTCGGCAAGCCCGGCGCCGGCATACCGCTTTCTGCACGATCGCGTGCAGCAGGCCGCTTATGCGCTCATCCCGCCGGAACGCAGGAAGGCGGTGCATCTGCAGGTTGGGCGGCTGCTGCTGCAACACTGCGGTGCGGCCGAGCGCGAAGAGAAAATCTTTGACATCGTCAATCATCTGAATCGCGGCAGAGAGTTGATGACCGAGGCGGGCGAGGCTGCCCAGCTCGCGGAATTGAACCTGCACGCCGGCCTCAAGGCCAAATCAGCGGCGGCGTTCAAGCCGGCGTTGAATTACTTCAGCACCGGCACGGCTCTGCTGGGCGACGAGGGCTGGTCATCCCATTACGCGCTGGCATTTGCCCTGCACCGCGAGCTGGCCGAGTGTGAATATCTCTGCGGCAATTTCGAGGCGGCGGAACGCTGCCTGGCTTTGCTGTTGCGCAAGGCCAGGAGCCGGCGGGAACTTATGGAGATTCACAACCTGCGCATCATTCAACATGAAAACATGGCGCAATACGCCGCCGCGCTGCAGGCGGGACGCGAAGCGCTGGAGCTCTTCGGCATCGTGCTGCCGCAGGAAGAACAGGCCAGGCAAGCCGCCTTTGCCGCGGAATTGCAGGCCATCGCCACCTTGCGCGGCCAGCGTGCCATCGCAGATTTGATTCATTTGCCGGTGATGGCCGAGGCCGACATGCAAATGAGCATGAAGCTCTTGATGACGGTGTGGGCGCCGGCGTACATCGCGGGCGACGGCAGCCTGGTGCGGCTGGTTTCGGCGATGATGGTCCGGCTGTCGCTGCAATACGGCAACACGGAAGCTTCGAGCTACGGCTATGTGACGCACGCCATCACGGTCGGCTCGAGTCTGGGCGATTATGCCTCCGGCTATGAATACGGCCGGCTGGCGCTGGCAGTCAATGACAAGTTTCACGACGTGAAGCTGCGCGCCAAGGTGCACCACATGTTCAGTTGCTTCGTGAATTTTTGGCGCCGGCCGATCCGCACCTGTTTTCCCCACTCCAGGAATGCCCTGCGCGCCGGGCTGGAAAGCGGCGATTTCGTGTACGCCACATACGCCGCGATTCACGAAAGCTGGCATGCCTTCTTCTGCAGCAGTGATTTGCAGCAATTTCACCAGGAGTATGCGCCCCATGTCGACTTGCTGCTGCAGATCAAGAATCACAGCTTTGCGGAGGCGCAGCGTCTGATCCTGCAGTGGGGCCTGGCGCTGCAAGGCAGGACGGTGGAGAGAACCTCGCTCAGCGGCGCAGATTTCAATGAAGCAACCTATGTGCGCGAGTATGCCGGCGCCGCATTTTTCGAAACGTTCTATTTCACCACGAAGCTGCATCTGCATTACCTGTTCGAGGACCATGCCGAGGCGCGCCGCATGGCGTTGCGTGCCGAAGCGGTGATCCCGGCACTGTTTGGCACGCTGTGGATGACGACCTTGTGTTGCTATCATGGCCTGACGCTGGCGGCGCTGCATGATTCCGCCGGGGCGGAGGAACGGCAGGCGTACGCGGCAACGCTCGCAGACTTGCTGGCGAAAATGCAGCATTGGGCCGCGCATTGTCCGGAAAATTTCCGGCACCAGGCGCTGCTGCTGGCGGCGGAGTGGGCAAGAATCGGCAGCAGAGCGGAGGAGGCCATCACCTGCTACGAGCAGGCCATCCAAGCGGCGCACGAACAGGGCATTCTGCAACACGAGGCCCTGGCTCATGAGTTGTATGGGAAGTTCTGGCTGGCGCGCAAGCAGGACCGAATTGCGCGCAGTTGCCTGCTCGCGGCGCATCAATGCTATCGGCAATGGGGCGCGCAGGCAAAAGCCGAACACCTGGAGCAGCGCCATCCACAATTGCTGGCGCACGCCGCTGACGGCCCCTCTTCCGCCGGCGACTGGCCGGCCACGCAGCTCACCATTGGCCGCCGGCCGGAGTCGCTCGACCTGGAGGCCGTGATCAAAGCCTCGCACATCATTTCCGGTGAAATCACACTGGCGCGGCTGCTGGAGAAGCTGATGCGCATCGTGATGGAGAATGCCGGCGCGCAGAAGGCCATTCTGATGCTGGAAAAAGAGGGCAACCTGGTGATCGAAGCGGAAGCAGTGCTGGCCCGGAGGGATGCCATGCCAGAAGCAGCGGCGCCTGCCGGCCGCGATGAGGAAGTGCTCGTGCTGCGCGGCATGCCGGCGGAAACCAGCCCGGCGCTTTCTCAGACCATCGTGAACTATGTGCGGCGCACCTGCGAAAGCGTGGTGCTGGCCAACGCCGCCGGCGACAGCCGCTTTGCGCATGATCCCTACCTCACGCAGCATCAAACCCGCTCGCTGTTCTGTCTGCCGGTGCGGCAGCAGAGCAAGCTCACTGGCATTTTGTATCTCGAGAACAATCTGACCACCGGCGCGTTCACGCCGGACCGCATTGCGGTGATGCAAATGCTTTCCGCGCAAGCCGCAATTGCCCTGCAGAATGCCGGCCTCTACGAGGAAATGAAACAGGAAGTGGCGGAACGCCAGCGCGCCGAAGCCGCGCTGCGCGCCGCGCTCGCGGAAGTGGAACAACTCAAAAACCGGTTGCAGGCGGAAAACACCTACCTGCAGGAGGAAATCCGCATGCAACAGAACTTCGAAGAAATGGCGGGCAACTCCGCCGCCATTCGCACCGTCTTCCGCAATCTCGAAAAGGTGGCGCGCACCGACACCACCGTGCTCATCACCGGCGAAACCGGCACCGGCAAGGAACTGGTGGCGCGTGCGATTCATGCTTCCAGCCATCGCAAGGACAGCGCGTTGATCACGGTGAATTGCGGCGCCCTGCCCAGCGGCCTGATCGAAAGCGAGTTGTTTGGCCATGAAAAAGGCGCCTTCACCGGTGCGACCACGAAGAAGAAGGGCCGCTTCGAGCTGGCCGACGGCGGCACCATCTTTCTCGATGAAATCGGCGAATTGCCGCTGGAAACCCAGACGAAGCTGTTGCGCGTGTTGCAGCAGCAGGAATTCGAGCGTGTCGGCGGCACCCAAACCATCAAGGTCAACGCCCGGGTGATCGCCGCCACCAATCGCGATCTC
>JBBIKM010000214.1:6779-10099 GCA_037445455.1 bacterium
CCGATCTGTTCTACCGGCTGAACATCTTCCCGATTCATCTGCCCGCGCTGCGCGAGCGGCGCGACGACATCCCGGTTCTCACGCATCATTTCGTGGGAAAATTCTCCCGGCGGCTGGGGAAAAAGATCGATCGCGTCTCCGCCGAGGCGCTGGCGCGCCTGGCGCAGTATGACTGGCCGGGAAATGTGCGCGAGCTCGCCAACGTGCTGGAGCGCGCCGTGATCCTCTGCGACGGCAGCGTGCTGCACCGCGATCACCTCGGGCTGGCGGCGCCGACAGTCAAGCCCGAAGTGGAAGCGTTGACCTTGCAGGAGGCCGAGCGCCGCCACATTCTCCAAGCCCTGCAAGACGCGCATTGGGTTATCGGCGGCCCGCACGGCGCAGCCAGGCGGCTTGATCTGAATCGCACCACTCTCCTGGCCCGCATGAAAAAGCTCGGCATCACCAAGCCGCAGTGAACTGCGGCTTGAAGGGCCGCAGAGTTCGCCGGTAGCGGCACACACCGGGCGGAGATTCCTTCCCGTCGCGCAAGCCTCTCCCCTGATCATCTCCCCAAGCACCAACCGTCATTGAGATGCTGTCAAAATATTGACGCCTGTCATTATTTTGACAGCCGCTCATCATCCCGCCTCAATTGCGGATCTCGATCATCAGCACAACAGCAGGAAACACAAGGCCCTGCGGTGCAGCCCGAAACGCTGGCAGCGCGGCACGATTTTGGTAAGTGATCGCCTCAGATTCGCCTCCCGCTGATCAGTCGAGACGGTTGAACGGATTGAGTGAGAAGAGAATTCCCCGGCGATACATGACCAAGAGCACCATGTTTAGAATGACAAGAATTTTCGCGAACGGCTCAGTCGAAATTCACAAGATCGAGGGTAAAGTGACGGACGAGGTTTTGCCGCTCTGGCAGGAACAGTTGGCGGCGCTGCAGCCGGATGAGAAGCGGGATATCCTGCTCGATTTCAGTCAGGTTTGGGCCTTGAGTGCCGCCGCCATCGAAATACTCATCGGCCATTTGCGCGGCAGCATGCGCGTGATGAATCCCGGCATGGATCTTCGCAACCTGTTGCATGCCGCCGGTCTTTCCACGAGTGTACTGGAATAAACCGGCCGGGCCGTGAGTTGCAACAAATCAGGCAACGGCTCGCAATTCCAAAAGAGAGGTGGATGCTGTGACCAGCCTGGAGATGCCCAGCACGAGTACAACCCTTGCCGGCCCGCGCCCGCAGCGCAGTCGAACGCCGGCCGTGAATCCGGAAACGTGGGTGGACGAGCACGGCGACTACTTGTACAGCTTTGCCCTGTTGCGGCTGCGCGATCATGAGCTGGCGGAAGAGATCGTGCAGGAAACGTTTCTGGCTGCGCTCAAGGCGCGCCAGAATTTTGCGGGGCAATCATCCGAGCGAACCTGGCTGGTAGGCATTTTGAAGCACAAGATCGTCGATCATTATCGTCGCGTTCGGCGCGAGCAGCCCGTGGCCGATATTGAAGGCGGTGCGGATGAACTCTTCCGGCAGGCGGGGGAATGGGCGGGACACTGGACGGAGGAGGGCGCGCCGCAAGAATGGGCGAACGATCCCAGCCAGTTGCTCGAGCAGGAAGAATTCTGGAAAGTCTTCAACCGCTGTCTGGCGCAACTGCCGCAGCGTCTCGCCGAAGCGTTTACGCTGCGCGAAATCGACGGCTACAGCAGCGAAGAAATCTGCGCAATCCTCGCCATCTCCCCCAACAATCTCTGGGTGATGCTGCATCGCGCCCGCGCCATGTTGCGGCGCAGTCTGGAAGTGCACTGGCTGGAGGCCGCTTCCTCCCGTTGACTCTGCCTGCTCTCCTCTCCTGCCGATCGCAGGGATCTACCAAAAGACCCGGCGCCGTGGCTGGGTTACTGCTCCTGTCCTCCAGGTGTCATCCCGTGAGGATCATGTGAAGATTGAGGCACACCTCCGCGCTGTTCCCATCAAGAGCTCACCGCGAGACGCGGTGAACGCGGCGAAGGGCTCTCTTGTTCGCAAGACGCTGCGCTCTCCGGGAGTCCGCGGTGCAAGCGTTTGCTTTGTGATCAAGAGTCTTTCAGAATTTTGTTCTGCCTTTGCGCGCTTTGCGGCTTGCGCCAGATTTCCATCAAGCTGAAAACTGAAGCCCCGCGGGCAGCAATGTCACGAAACCCGCATCAAGACCGGCCCAGATCACGCCCCACGAACAAGGCCTTGCCTTTCTGGCTGTGAATCGACTTCAAACAATCGGATGCCGCCAGCGTCACGGATTTCACGGCGCACATTTGCCGGGATTCCCAGCTAACGCTGCGCTGCCGCGGCGAATCTGGCCTGGTCAAGAGCGCAGCCTGCTTCACCAAATGATGAGAATGGCTGGGGAGTGTGCTCAATTCTTCACGGATTCTTTTCCGGGTGAAAGGCGCGGCGGGCGGCGTTCGGAGCGGATACTTTCATGAGGTCTTCCGCGCAAGCGCGCAGAATTTCGGCCACGCTCCAGGCCTGAGCCATGCAGCCGCGCGGCGCATGCGGCGACTCGGCGTCGAAGATTTCTGAAATGGTCCCCACGCCGGCCTCCAGGAGATGCGGTTCGAAATCCTGCAACATGCGGCGGGCGCGCCGGCGGCCGGCTTCACCTTCGAGCCGCACGATCGCGGTAAACAGCGGGCCGAGCAGCCAGCTCCACACCGTGCCTTGATGATAAGCGCTGTCGCGCGACCATTGATCCCCGCCATAATGCGGCCGATAGCCCGGCTCACCGCGTGCCAAACTGCGCAACCCAAATGGTGTGTAGAGTTGCTCTTCCACGATTTTCAGAACGCTCCTGGCTCTCTCGCCGGCCAGCAGCGGAAACGGCAGGCTCAGAGCGAAGATCTGATTCGGCCGCACCGCGGCATCGCGATGCTCGCCGTCGACATAGTCGTAAAGACAGCCGGCACTTTCGTTCCAGAAAACTTCCACGAACCGCTGCTGCACGCGTGCCGCTTTTTGCGCAACCGCCTGCGCTTCCCGGGCATTGCCGCAGCGCTGCGCCAGCTCCGCAAAAACCATGAGGGCGTTGAACCACAGGGCATTGATTTCAACCGCCTTGCCCGAGCGCGGCGTCACCACCCACTCGCCGATTTTGGCATCCATCCACGTGAGTTGCACACCCGGTTCGCCGGCAGACAGAAGGCCATCGGCATCAACGCGGATGTGATAGCGCGTGCCGCGCTCATGCCATTGCAGAATGTCACGCAGAACCGGCATCAACTCACCGCACACGAAGCGCTCGTCGCCGGTCGCTTGCAGATATTTGTAGAGGGCGATGAAAAACCACAGCGTGGC
>JBBIKM010000215.1:0-8937 GCA_037445455.1 bacterium
CAAGCTGAGAACTTGGCCCTGCGGGCAGCACAAAAATTTTCCATCCAATAAAAGAACCCAACTGAGAGGGCATGCTTATCAGTCGGGTTCTTCCATCAGTTGAAGAAAAGCTGGAATACTCTTCCAAACTTGAAAAGCTTATCGCTTAGTGCCATTGCTCATTGCTGCCCAAAGATTTTTCCAACTATTCGCCTTTGTTTGTCAAGATAATTAAAGCAGCTTGATCAGGTTGAGCTTGCTTGAGAAAAAGCAATGACAGAAAGATGGCTGTCATAAATATGTAGTTTGCAATCATCGGAGAAATGTTCATCGTAGCAACAAAAAGCTGTGAAATTTTCTTGCCAATCATCCTTCTGTCATTGCCTGTTCAAAGAGCTGGGCAAGTTTTCAGGCAAGCTGAGAACTTGGCCCTGCGGGCAGCACAAAAATTTTACAACCAGTAGAAAAATCCAACTGAGGGGCATGCTCATCAGTTGGGCTCTTCTGTCAGTCGGAAAAAGTCAGATTTTTTTTCCAAGTTTGAAAAGCTAATCGCATATTGCTTTTGCGAGAGCCGCCCAAAGGCTTCAGTTCGCGCTGTTCTGAAAACTGGCACAGACGCGTTGCGTTTCAGAGCCATATTCGGTAAAATCCTTGACCGCGAAGCACACAACTGCACTGCGGATACGCGGCATGCGCCGCGCTGTCGCAATGAAAAGCCTGGCTCCGCGTACGCTGCGACTTTGCGGCACCGGTGTTGACTTGGTGTGATTCTGCAGTATGCTGAATCGGGCCGGGGCGTGGCTGCCCGGAGAGCTGCAGTATTCAGCTTGCCGGAAAACTGGCGTCAGGTGCCACGCCGCAAGACTGGCGCGACCGCCAAGTCTTTTCCAGTTTGATTCGTTTGCAGCCTGGCAGTCTGCCTTACCGCCAGCCAGGCTCAGCGCCAATCAATCCACCAACTGCCACAGCATGACATTTCAAACAAACGGCTCATTCACGCTAAAGTAGCAATACACTAGCCATCATGAATTCCGACCGACTGCGACAGAATGGCTTTTATGCAATTCTCGCGATCTATTTTGTTGTGCAACTGGCCTACGTCATCTTTCTGCCGCTGCCCTTCGAAAACGATTCGCTCGAACACTACCGTCTGGCGCAGGAATGCCTGGCCGCCGGGCAATTCTATCCCCTGCCGCAACACCGCGGCGCCGACTATATTCTCGCGCCGGTGTACCTCAATTTTCTCATTGGCCTGCTCGCCCTGCACAACGCAACGGCCACGATTCTATTCGCCAATCTCATTCTCAATTCACTGCAGCTTTTTCTGCTCCACCGCCTTGCCCGCAAAATCCTGGAAAAGGAAAGCTGGGCGCGTCTGGTGGTGGTGCTGTACGTCTGCTATCTCACCAACCTCGGGCTGGTGTTGCACAATCTCACGGAGTTGTTGTTCGGCGTGTTGTGCCTGGCAAGCCTGAATCTTTATCTCCACCGCAATTGGAGAGCAGCCGTGCCCGCCGGCGTCTTGCTGGGACTGGCCATCGGCGTGCGGCCGTTCGGCTGGGCCTTGCTGCTGGCGTGTTTCACCGCCGAGGCCCTGGCCTTTGTGCGGCACCGGCAGTGGCATGCACCCCTGCTCGGGCTCGCCGGCGGCACGTTCGCCGTAATCACAATTCTGGGATTCGCCGGCAAAAGCGCGGTGGGAGAATTCGTTTTCACTTCCACCACCGGTCCCGCCAATCTGTTGATGGGCGCCAATGATCTCGCCACCGGCGCCTACAACAAAAGAGTCTTCGATCCCGGACAGCCGGGCTTTCTGCCGGCGGACAGCGCCATGACGTTCGTGGAGAAAGGCGACTACTGGACGGCGCAGGCCTGGCGCTGGATGCGCGCGCATCCGTTCGAATGGCTCGCCCTGATCCCCCGCAAGCTGCTGCACCTATTCGCGCGCGACGATTGGGCGATCAATGCCCTCACGCACAGCCACGCCTGGAGCCTCTATCGTATCGGCAAAATCATACAGGCCGGCAGCTTCCATGAATTCCTGGCCGGCGAATCGCTTCGCTTTCAAGTGGGGTTCCTCGCGCTGCAACTCGTGCATCACGTCTACTATTTCCTCCTGCTCTTCCTCGTGCTGTATCAAGCTTTTCGCCTGATAACAAACAAATCCACCGTTTGGCTGGAACGCTTTGCGGTGATCTACCTCTTCAGCGTGTTTGGCCTGGGCATGAATCTCCTCACAGTCGGGGATCCGCGCTACAAATATCCGTATTTCATTCTCTGGCTCATCACCGTGCCGCCGGCGCTGAGCGCCCTCTGCGCCAGGCGGCGAAGCCGGCACATACCGGCCGCCGGCAATGGGCCACCGGCCGGAAAATCCGTTTGACTTTCGCGCCCTCCCTCCTTACTTTGAGCCGCAATCCTGACCGTCACACCTCATTGTGGGATGAACCCGTGCTGGTCTCCGCGCTTTTGCTCGCCATTCTGGTGGGATGTGTGCTGTTGATGTATCTCAAGCGGCTGTCTGCCATGCTTGCTCTGCCGCTGATGGCCCTGCTGTTCGCGCTGGCCGCGGGCGTGCCCAGGGAGTATCTCCTCGAGGACGTGTTGCAGCAAGGGCCGCTGTCAGTCAGCTCTGCCCTGCTGGCCACGATCTTCGGCGGCATCCTCGCAATGTTCATCAAGAACCGCGGCGTCGTCGAACTGATGATTCGCTATACCGCCGAGCTGGTGGGCGAACGGCCGCTGGTGCTGGCGCTCAGCCTGATGTTCATCACCGCCGCGATTTTCATCGCGCTCGGCGAGCTGGGCACCGTGATTCTGGTCGGCTCGATCATCCTGCCGATCATGCTCAATGCCGGCATTCCGCCGGTCACCGCCTCCGCTGTCATGATCATCGGCCTGTCGATGGGCAGCGTGCTCAACCTGCGCAATTGGCAGCTTTACATCAACGTGCTCGGCGTCGAGGCGGCGCAGGTGCGCGATTTCGCGCTGGTGATGGTGGCTTTGTTTGCCGCGTTCGGTCTGGCCTTCTGCCTGTGGCATCTGCGGCCCAGCCAGCTTCATCGCTTCGCCACAACCCCCGCGGCTCCGGTAAAACCGCCGCTGCACCGGCTGGCCTTGTTGACCCCGATCGTGCCGCTGCTGCTCGTGCTGGTGCTCGACTGGCCGATCGTGCCGGCTTTCATCGCGGGACTCTTGTTCGCCATCCTTGCCTCCAGCTTCGAGGGCGAATTGGCGCTGGCGTCATTGCTGGTTCTGCTCACCAACCTGCTGATCGTTCCCGGCCTGTTGCCGCAGCCCGACCGCACGCCGCTCGGCACCTCGACTGCTGCCGTGGCGCTGTTGCCCTTTTTTGCCTGGACGATCTTCCGGCTGGTGCGCAGCTTCCGCCGGCGCAACACCCGGCGCACGCATCTTGCGATTCTGACGCCGCTGCTGCCGCTGTATTTGATCCATGGCCTTGCAATGGAGGCGACGCTGGCCTTCCTGGCCGGCATGCTGATCGCGATCCTGTTGACCATTCGCCGCGAGGCGGTGCAGATTCTCACCAAGTCGATCATCGAGAGTTTCGAGAGCACCGGCCCGGCGCTGTTTTTGATCATCGGCATCGGCATGCTGCTGGTCACGGTGAAACATGAGAACATCACCAGCGCTTTCAGCACCCTGCTGGCGCCGCTGTTGCCGGAGCAGGGCCTGCCGCGGCCGGCCTTTATCGTGATCTTCGGCCTGCTGGCGCCGCTTGCGCTCTATCGCGGACCATTGAACATTTGGGGCCTGGGCAGCGGCTTTGCCGCTCTGCTGCTGGCCGCCGGCGCCCTGTCCGCTGAACAAATCATGGCAATGCTGCTGTCTGTGGGCGCGGTGCAGGCCGTGTGCGATCCCACCAACAGCCATAATTTTTGGATCGCCAGCTTCACCCGGGTGGATGCGCTGGAGATCACCAAACGCACGCTGCCCTTCATCTGGCCGCTGGCGCTGCTCGCGCTGGTGATCGCCGGCCTCCTGTATTTTGACTGAATGCCGCCCTCGCATCCAATGCCCATGTCCACCACGCTGCAAAACAAGCTCGAAAATCTTCCCCTCAAGCCCGGCGTGTATCAATTCAAAGATCGCACCGGCAAGATCATCTACAAGGCCAAGGTGCTGCGCCACCGCGTGCGCTCCTACTTTCAAGAGAGCCGTCCGCTCGATGCCAAAACCGCGCGCCTGCGCAGCCGCATCGCGGATCTCGAGATCATCGTGACCGATACCGAAATGGAAGCGCTCATTCTCGAGATGAATCTCATCAAGGAATACCGGCCGCGCTACAACGTCAATCTGCGCGACGACAAGAGTTTCCCCTACATCCGCGTCACTCATGAAATGTTTCCCCGCATTTTTCCGACGCGCCAGATCGTGAAGGACGGCTCGCAATATTTCGGCCCCTACACCGACGTCGGGCAGATGAAAGCGCTGCTGCGCACCGTCAAGCGCATCTTCCCGATTCGAAGCTGCAACTACCATTTCACCCCGGAAGTCATCGCGAAGAAGAAATACAAACTCTGCCTGGATTATTACATCAAGAAATGCGACGGCCCGTGCGAAGGCCTGGTCTCGGCGGAGGACTACGGCCAGGTGGTGCAGCAGGTGGTCAATTTCATCAACGGCCGCGGCCGCCTGGTGGTGCAGGAGATGCAGGAAAAGATGCAGACCCTGGCGGAAAAGCGGTTGTATGAACAAGCCGCCAAGCTGCGCGACCGCATCCGCTTCATCGAAGAGTTTCAATACCGCCAGAAAGTCGTCACCGATGATCTCAAAGACCGGGACATCGTGGCGGTGGCGCTGGAAGATGAAGACGCGGCCGGCGCGGTGTTCAAAGTGCGCGACGGCAAGATCATCGGCCGGCAGCATTACCATCTCAACGGCGTGTTCCAGGAGCCGTATGAAAGCGTCGTGGCCGCGTTTGCCAAGCAGTATTATCTCAAGGCGGATTTCATTCCCGAAGAGATCATGCTGCCGGTGGAGATTCCCGAAAGCGAAGAGGTGCGCGCCTGGCTGGAACTGCAGCGCCAGGGTCCGGTGCGGCTGATCACGCCGCGCCTGGGCGAGAAGGCCAAACTCATGGAGATGTGCGCCAAGAATGCCCACCTCCTGCTGCAGGAATTGAAGCTGCAGAAGATGCAGGCCAGGCTCAAGCTGCCGCACAGCGTGGTGGCGCTGCAGCGCGATTTGCGGCTGGCGCAACCGCCGCGCCGCATCGAGTGTTTCGACATCTCCAACATTCAGGGCACGGATCCGGTGGCGGCGATGGTGACGTTTGAAGACGGCCGGCCGAAAAAGTCCGATTACCGCAAATTCAAGATTCGCGGCCAGCAGACGCCGGATGATTTTGCCATGATGGCGGAAGCCATCGAGCGCCGCTATGCCGGCGCGCTGGCGCAAAAGCTGCCGCTGCCCGATCTCATTTTGGTGGATGGCGGCAAAGGCCAGCTCAATGCCGCGCTGGCCGTGCTGCAACGACTAAATCTCGACCTGCCCCTGGCCGCGCTCGCCAAGCGGCTGGATGAAGTGTTCGTGCCCGGTGCCGCCGACGCGCAAAACATTCCGCGCACGTCTTCGGGACTGAAACTGCTGCAGCAGCTTCGCGATGAGGCGCACCGCTTCGGCGTGACGTTTCATCGCAGCCTGCGGCGCAAGCGCACCACCGACTCCGAGCTGTCGAAGATTCCCGGCATCGGCCCGGCGCGGCGCAACGCCCTGCTGAAATTCTACGGCTCGCTCGCGGGCGTGCGCCAGGCCTCGGTCGATGAGTTGATGCTGGTGAGCGGCATCACCGCACCGCTGGCGCAGCGCATTTGGGATTATTTTCACACCGCGAGCGACCAGCAAGAAAAGACCACTGATGAAGAGTGAGTTGTTGAATTGGCAGCCCGAATGTGCCGCAATCCCAAAGGGCCACAGCGCGCGTCAGGACGCCGAGGTGTGCAAAGAGAAGATTTGACTTCAGTCTTCCATGATTGCAGGCACCATTTGATCGGGCCGCAAGGCGCGCAAAGTTGGAATAAGATTCTACGCCAGTTTTCAGGCAAGTTGAAAACTGGCGTGGTGTCGCAAGAATCAAATCAGTGCAAAAAAAGCGAAGATATTTACAGCGGATTAAAAAAACCCAACTGAGCAAGATTCCCGCATCCGTCGGAATTTTCAATCCGTTGGAGACTTTCTTTTTGGTTGCGGCTTGTCCGCGCTGTGGATACCGCCCCGGCAGGACGGGATGCGACAAATCCCATCGACTCCCAGGGCGCTGCCCGTAGGCTATCACATGCGACCCCGACGGGGACAACCCGACCTTATGGAGATGCCAGTCTAACTTGCGTTGTAGAACTGCCCACAAAGCATACATCTGAATCGAGAAGACGCAGAGAACGCAAACAGGTTCCGCTTTTGATGCTGGAACTCTGCGCTCTCCACCTCTTCGCGGTTCAGATGTTTGCTTTGCGGTTCAGGATCATTCACCGTTTCAAACGCCAACCGCTTCTCGCGGTCACCAAACCATGCCCACACTCGATCGTTCATGAACCTGCTCCCCATCGCCCTCCTGCTCGCACAGGCCGCCCTCCTGTCCCTGCCTGAGGGGAAATATGATCCCACCACCCTGGTGTTTCCGCCTTTTCTGCACATTTGGGTGCAAAAGGCCACGGCCACTCACCTCAAGCTTTACACCAAAAACAGCGTGAAGGTCGACAATCCCCAGGGCGTGGCCGCCACCCGGCTGGACAGTTGGGAAGATCCGAAACGGTCGCAGGATGACGATGAGCTGACGGTGTACGGCGTGAATGCCGGTTACAACATGATCATCTTCAATACCTCGCGCAGCGCGATTGCCTTCTATGGCATGAATGAAACCGGCGAGCGGCGCTTGCGGCAGCCGAACGGCATAGCCGCGCATCCCAGCGGGGAAGTGTACGTGGCCGATACCGGCAACCATCGCGTCGTGCATTTCCACAATCCCGGCCGCGAACTGAAGTTCATCCGCAGCCTCACCGGTTTGCAATCCCCGCGCGACGTCGCGATTTCCCCCGATAAAACCGTCTATGTCGCGGACACCGGCAACGATCGCATCGTGGTCTATCGCGAGGATCAACTGCTGCACAGTTGGGGCGCGAACAACCGCCTGCAGCGGCCCACCGCGGTGGCCGCCACCGATGCCAGCGAGTCCTGGTCTTATTACAAAGACGCGTTTGTGATCGTCATCGACCAGGAGCAGCAGCGGCTGCAGAAATTCTCTCCCGAAGGACAACTGCTCGCTTCACGCACCATGGCAAGCCAGGGATTCCCCAACTCCCGGCTGGCCTATGCCGCCCTCGATTACTACAGCAACATCTATGTCTCCGACGCTGCCAACCATTGCCTTCACAAATTCGACCGTGACTTGAATTACCTCACCAGCTTTGGCCGGCGCGGCAGCGGCGCCAAGGAATTTCGCGAGCCGCGTGGGATTGCCATTTACAAACGCTTCGGCCAGGTCATCATTGCCGAGCGCGAGGCCGTGCAATATTATTGGATCGGCACCGACCTGCGCGACTTCACCGCCCGCCTCACCAACCAGCGGCTGCTCGAAGTCGCCTACTTCCTGACCGAGCCCAGCTTTGTCACCCTCGAAATTCGCAATGCCGAGGGCGCCGTGCTCGCGCAACCGATGACCAACACCCTGCGCTTTGCCGGCGCCAATCGCGAGTCCTTTAGCGGCGCCTGGCAACCGGTCGATCCCGCCTTGCTGCCGCCCAATCTGCCGCCTTTGGCACCGGTGCCCGCCGGAAAATTCACTCTCCGTTTGACCATCAAACCGACTTATTCCAGCTACATGCATTTTGAGAAAACCGTCGAGACCAGGATTCACACCGCACCATGACTGAACCACAAGTAACGCTCGCGCTCGCCCAGCAACATAGCCTGAGCGCCGAAGAGTACGACCGCATCCTTCAAATTCTCGGCCGCGTGCCGACCTTCACCGAGTTGGGCATCTTCTCGGTGATGTGGTCGGAACACTGCAGCTACAAGAACTCCATTGCCCAGCTCAAAACCCTGCCGCGCGAGGGCAAGGATCTGCTGGTGAAAGCCGGCGAAGAAAATGCCGGCGTGGTGGATATCGGCGACGGGCTGGCCGTGGCCTTCAAAATCGAAAGCCACAATCACCCTTCCGCAGTCGAGCCTTATCAGGGCGCGGCCACCGGCGTGGGCGGCATTCTGCGCGATATTTTCACCATGGGCGCCCGGCCGATTGCCGCGCTCAACTCGCTGCGCTTCGGCAGCCTGAGCGACAGCCGCGTGCGCTATCTCGTCAAGGGCGTGGTCAAGGGCATCGGCGACTACGGCAATTGCTTCGGCGTGCCCACCGTGGCCGGCGAGGTTTGCTTCGAGGATTGCTACCGCGACAATCCGCTGGTCAATGCCATGGCCGTGGGCATTGTGAAACACGAGGGTCTGGCCAAAGCCGTGGCCAGCGGCGTGGGCAACAGCGTGATCCTGATCGGCTCCGCCACCGGCCGCGACGGCATTCACGGCGCCACCTTCGCGAGCGAGGAAATCTCCGAGCAAAGCGAGAGCAAACGGCCGCAAGTGCAGGTCGGCGATCCCTTCACCGAAAAACTCCTGCTCGAAGCCACGCTCGAAATGATCCGCGCGGATTTGCTCATCGGCATTCAAGACATGGGCGCGGCCGGCATCACCTGCTCCACCTCGGAAATGTCGGCGCGCGGCCAGCACGGCATGGTGATCGATCTGGAAAACGTTCCCTTGCGCGAAACCGGCATGACGCCTTACGAAATCATGCTGTCGGAATCGCAGGAGCGTATGCTGGTGGTGGCGCGGCCCGGCCAGGAAGAGGCCATCGCCGCAATTTGCCGCAAGTGGGATTTGCACGCGGCCATCATCGGCAAAGTGACCGCGGACAAGATGCTGCGAGTGCGCCGCAACGGC
>JBBIKM010000215.1:8968-10095 GCA_037445455.1 bacterium
CTGCCGAGAGCCTGGTGCTCGGCGGCGGCGCGCCGGTTTACCTGCGCGAGGCCAGGCCCCCGGCTTATTTGGAAGGCACGCGCGCCTTTTCCGCTGCCGGCCTGCCGCAACCGCCGGATCTCGGCGCCTGCCTGCTGCAACTGCTGGCCGCGCCAAATATCGCGAGCAAGCGCTGGGTTTATCAACAATACGACTCCACTGTGCGCAGCAACACCGTGATCCTGCCCGGCGGCGATGCGGCCGTGCTCCGCCTCAAAGGCACAACCAGGGGCCTGGCCGTGAAAACGGATTGCAACGGCCGCTACGTTTATCTCAATCCCCGCCGCGGCGCGGCCATTGCCGTTGCCGAAGCCGCGCGCAACGTGGCCGTCACCGGCGCCCGGCCCGTGGCCATCACTAACTGTTTGAACTTCGGCAATCCCTACAAGCCGGAAGTCTACTGGCAATTCCAGGAGGCCATCGCGGGCATCGGAGAGGCCTGCCGCGCGTTGGAAACACCGGTGACCGGCGGCAATGTGAGCTTCTATAATGAAAGTCCCACCGCCGCGGTTTATCCGACGCCGGTGATCGGCATGCTGGGCGTGTTGGAAGATGTAAGCTGCGCCACCACCGCGTATTTCAAGGAGGCCGGCGATGAAATCGCGCTGCTGGGCGCGAATTTCGAAGAGATCGGCGGCAGCGAATATTTGAAGGTGATCCACGGCCTGGTAGCCGGCGATTGCCCCAGCCTGGATCTCGAGCGTGAAAAGGCTCTGCACCAGGCCTGCCTCGAGCTGATCCGACAGCGGCTGCTGCATTCCGCGCATGATGTCTCTGATGGCGGTCTCGCCGTGGCCCTGGCCGAATGCTGCATCATGAACGAAGAAAGATTCCTCGGCGCGCAGATTGCTTTGCCGGGCTTCGTGCGGCCGGACTTTGCCCTGTTTGGCGAAAGCCAATCCCTGGTAGTGATCTCCTATGCCCCGTCGCAGCGCCGCAACATCGCCGCGATTTGCGCCCAGCACCGCGTGCCGATTTCCTTCCTCGGAAAAGTCGCCGGCGACACGCTCTGTATCACCTCGCTGCTGGAGCTTCCAGTTGCTGAAATGGCTCAGCGTTATTGCGGGGAGATTGAGAGGTTGCTGGAG
>JBBIKM010000216.1:0-10036 GCA_037445455.1 bacterium
CCTTCTATTGAAAATACTAAATTTAGATCCGTCAACTGCGGAAGTTGGGCTAGTGGCCTGGTGTCTGGGAGAGTTCATGCGATGAGCTGTTCAAGCCTGGAAAAAAAAATCCAGCTTTTCTCCAACTGCTGGAAGAATCCAACTGACAAGCATGCTTCATCAGTTGGGTTCTGCCATCGGCTGGAAAATTCTTGTGCTGCCCGAAGGGCCAAGTTTTCAGCCTGCCTGAAAACTTGCGCAGGCCATAAGGCGCGCAAAATCAGAATGGAATTCTGAAAGATTCCTGACGACGAAGCAAGCGCTTACGCCGCGAAGCGCGCAGAGTTGTGAGATCAAGAGAGTCCTTCCCGGCGGTCTTTGCGTCCCGGTGGCGAGGTTTTCAGGAGAGTGGCGAAGGCGTGTACCCCACTCTTCACAGGATTCTTACCGGATGACCATGCTGGTGGATACCTCGTGCGAGACAAGAGTGAACGAATCGGGCTTCCGGCTGCCCGTGAGCTTGCGGGTGCAGCTTGTCTGAAACCCGGCGCAGGTATTGCCCTTGTGCTGCAGCGAAGATGCTGTGAAGAATGTGGAGCCGTGCCGGGTCAATCACAAGGGCCCTGCGGGATGACGAATCCAATGAGCCGCCCAAACCAATGAGAAGAACAGCACACTGGACGAGGCCCATGACTTCCTGCAAGAAATATGAAGCACTGCTGCTCGAGAAGCTGTACGGCGGACTCGCCGCTCAGCAAGCGCAAGAGCTGGCGCGCCATCTTGCCTCCTGCCCAGGCTGCCGGGCAACGCTCGCCTCGTTTCAGGAGATCAAGCAAACCCTCGGCGCGCCGCGGCGCCCCGAGCTGCCGGCGCATTATTGGGAAGGATTTTGGGAACGCTTGCGCGATCGCATGGCGCAGGAGCCAGAGCCGCAGCCGCGGGTCTCATGGCGGTTCTCCCTGGTGCCAGCGCGCTGGTTGCCGGCCCTGCAATTCGCGGCTGCAGCCGCGCTGGTTCTCCTCGGCATTTTCATCGGACGGAATTTCTGGGGCAGTGCTGAGGCGCCGGTAACGGCCTCGGCTCCCCCTCTCTCCACTGCGCTGCCCGTCACCGAAGCAGAAGCGCGCAGCAGCTTGCTGCTGGAGCGTTCGAAAATCCTGTTGATCGGCGTTGTCAACGAGGATTTTTCCACCGCCAGCGCCGCAGATTTCAAGCGCCAGCGGCGGGTGTCTCACGCCTTACTGGCCGAAACCCGCGAGTTGCGCGCCGATTTGCGCGCCACGCCGGACCGGCGGCTGCTGCAACTGCTCGATCAGTTGGAAGTTGTTCTGCTGCAGATTGCCAATCTCGAAATCGAGCATGACTTGTCCGCGGTTGAATTCGTGCGCGAGGGGATCAATCGCGAGGGTCTGCTGCTCAAGATCAATCTGGAAGAGTTGGCGCGGCAGTCGCCGGCAAAGACGCCGCAGCGTGAATCCGGCCGCCGCGCACTGTAGAGGCCGCCACCACAGAGACTGCGGTACGATTTCGAAAAAACGAGGGCATCATATGAAAAGCAGATTGCTGCCACTAGTCATTCTGCTGGGCGCCGCCACTGCTCTGCTGGCGGAGATGGAACCGCGCCGCTCACCGGCGCCGTGGGATCTGCTCCTTGGAGCTCTCGCGTCACAGGAGCAAGACCCCCAGGAGGCTGCCAGTCAGGCGTATCGCGCGGCGCAGAACTATGTTTATGAGCAACGCTGGGCTGAAGCCGCCGGCCAACTGGAGAACTTTCTCAGCAAATATGCCGGCAGCCGGTTCGCCGCGGAAGCCACTTTCTGGTTGTGCTACAGCCGGGAAAAGCGCGGGGATGACGCCGAGCAGGTTTATCAGGCCTACAAAGCCTTCATCAAAAAATACCCGCGCAGCAGTTACGTGGACGAAGCCAAAGCCAACATGATTTTGCTGGCGGCGGCGCTCGCCAAAGCCGGAAAAACCGGTTATCAGGCGGAAGTGCAGGCCATGCGCGAGGATGCGGATGAAGATCTGCGCTTGCAGGCCATCATCGCCATCAGCCGGCGCGACGATCCGGAGACCGTCAAAACGTTGAAGGACCTGCTGGCCGCGGAAAAGAGTCCCGCGGTCAGGCGCAAGATCGTGTATGCCTTCAGCAACTTCGATACGCCGGAAGCTGGTGAGACCCTCAGCCAACTGGCGGCGAATGATCCTGAGGTCAGCGTGCGCAAGAGCGCGGTGGCGGCGATCGGCAACAGTGAGTGGACCGGCGCGGTGCCGTTTCTCACCCGGCTGGCCAAAAACGAGCAAGACCCTGAGGTTGCCAAAGCGGCGGTGTATGCCATCGCCAACCAGTCGTCGCGCGCAGCGGTGAGCGCGTTGAGCGAGATTCTGGAGGGTGCCGGTGACCTCGAGATTCGCAAAGCTGCGCTTTATTCTCTCGGCAACACCGGTGAAGCGGCGGCGCTGCCGGCGCTGGAAAAGGCGGCGCTGCAAGGCACGGAACCCAGGCTGCAGGAAGCCGCGGTCTATGCCATCGCCAATCTCGATGCGCCGCAGGCCCTGCAATCGCTGCAGAACATTTTCACCAAGAGCACGGCCTCGAGTCTGCGGCGCGCCACTGCCTATGCCATGGCCAACACCGGCGCGGCGCAGGCCATGGCCTTTCTCTCCGCGGCTGCGATGAGCGAGGCCGATGACAAGGTCGCGGAGGCGCTGGTCTACGCGATTGGGAACCTGGGGACGCCGGGGGCCGTAGACAAGCTGCAAACGTTGGTGGCCGGAGCGCGCTCGCAGAAGGCTCGCAAGGCGGCGCTCTACGCCATCGGCAATGCCGGCGGCGAAGCAGCCGTGCAGGCGCTGGCCAAGATCGCCACGACGCAAAGCGAGGCGGCGCTGCAAGAAGCCGCGATCTACGCCATCGGCAATGCCGGGGAAGCCCAGGCCGCCGCCACGCTGACGGGACTCATTGACAAGCTCAGCACGCCCGAAGCGAAACTGGCGGCCGTACATGCGCTCGGCAACACCAATGCCGAAGCCGCAGTGCCGGCGCTCTTCAGGCTCGCCACGCAGGAATCGAACCAACGCATTCGCAGCGCGGCGGTGAGCGCCCTCGGCCAAATCGATTCGCCCAAGGCGAAAGAAGCGCTGTTGAAGATCATTCGAGGAGAAAAGCAATGAGCCGAATCATCCCTTTGCCGGCGTGGGGAATGGCAGCAGTGATGCTCGGGCTTGCCGGGCCCCTGCCGGCGCAAGACTCGAGCCAGGCCAGAACGCGGGCCCACCAGCGCCAAATGGAAATCGAAGCGGCGTTGCAGGAGAGACTGGCCCGGCGCTTCTCGCAAGAAATGCCGCAACGCATGGCGGAAATGGAGGCGCGGCTGCGGTTGGAAATGGCGCCGCGCCTGGAGGAACTGCAGAAGCGGCTTCCTGAAATGTTGGAGGATATCGATCCTCCGTTCGTCCTGGGCGAATTGCCCGAGATTGAGGCTGCGCTCGCCGGGCTGCACCATCTTCCGCTGGATTTCGAAATCGAACTGCCCGACTTGCCCGACCCGCCTGATCTTGCCGGGCTTGCCGAGTTGCCTGAGGCGCCGGTGCCGGAGAAATTGGCCTGGCTGGAGGAATCGGAACTTCTCGCTGCGCCTTTCGCTCACCAAACTGTCAACCCGAGTTACCGGCGTTACTTGAGCGCAGATGAGCTGGTGCAGGCGCAGGCATTGCAATCCCTGCTGCGCCGGGATGAACAACAGGCGCTGCCGGAGCTCAAGAAGATGATGTCACACTCGAACTGGGCCATGCGTGCGATCGCCGTGAGTCTGTACGGCCAGGTTGACGCACGCGAAGCCGTGCCGGTGTTGCGCCAAGTGTTGGCGGCTGAGAATGATCAGCGTGTGCGCCGGGAGGCGGTGCGTGCGCTGGGCCGGCGCAGTGAGCCGGAGGCGGCTGCGGCCCTGCGCGAACTTTGGGAAAAATAGCCCCGCGCTGTGGCATCTTTCCTCTTTTTTGCTTAATTGCATCCTCGAATCAGGGCCGGCAGGTTTGCCCGCGCGGCAGACCTGGCCGGCCCGCTTTTGCGCGACGCCATGGCGGCCGCGAATCTCCAACCCAACGCGAGGATGCCGATGGAAACCTCCCCTCTTTATAATACCGTCCTGCTCTTTGGCCCGCCCGGCTCCGGCAAAGGCACGTGGGGCAAAATGCTGGGCATGATGCCGGGTTTCTATCATCTCTCCACCGGTGAGATGTTCCGGCGCATGGATATTGAGAGCGAACTTGGCGGCCAGGTGATGGAGTACATGCGCCAGGGCGATTTGGTGCCCGACAAGATCGTCTTTAGTTTGTGGACCCAGCACATGCAGAACGCCGCACTCGTCGGCACCTTCAAGCCACAGAAGGACATTCTGGTTTTGGACGGCTTTCCGCGCACGCAGCAGCAGGCGGAAACCCTGCCGGCAGTGGCGCGCATCAAGGCGATTTTGCTGCTGCATTGCGTCGATCCCGAGATTCTGGTGGCGCGGCTGCATCGCCGCGCGGTGCTGGAGAATCGCAAGGATGACGCCAGCGAACCGATCATCCGCCGCCGGCTGGTGGTGTTCGAACGCGAAATGAACCGCACCCTGGCAGTTTTCTCGAAGGATCTCATTGACCGCGTGGAAGTGTCCCAGCCGCCGGTACGCATTTTGGCGGAGATCGGCGCCATCCTCGCCCGGCGACTGGCCCCTGCTGGCGCTTGATCGCGCCGCCGGCTGGTGCGCGCGCGGAGGGGAGCCGGCACCGCCGTCAGGGCTCGAAAATTTTGCCATAATCGAAGGCGAGGTGATCACGAACGCGTTCGAACTCGACCCACTCGCAGCGGCCTTCGCGGGAGGAACGCAGGGTGCCGCCTGCCACCTGGCCTTCATACACCACATCAACTGTGCGCACCCAGGTGCCGCGCCGCCGGCCGGAAAGAGTGCCGATCAGCCGCGCGTTTTCGAGTCGCAGGCCGGTTTCTTCCTCGACTTCACGGTGCGCCGCTTCTTCTGCGGTTTCATGCAATTTGAGATGGCCACCAGGCAAGCCGTAGCCTTTGCCATCGCGGCGTGCGATCACGAGGATTCTGCTGCCGTCGCGCACCACCACCGCCACGCTGGCAAAGGGCGGCAATTGTCCGGCAGTCAAAACATAAAGGACGCGCTGCAGCAGTGCCAACAACAGTCGTAAGCCCAAGTAGTAAAATCTCACACGAGTCTCCACACCAGTTTGCCTTGGTCGAGCGTCTTTACCGGCCGGTTGTGCGCCGGCATGCAAGCCAAGATACCTGACAATAACGTGGATATGAGAACCATATTCAAGACGATTCTGCAACATCGTCACGCCCGGCGCTGCGGGCCGGCGGCGCGGGCCGTCGCGCCGGAGCACACACCGAGATTGTACAGGGCAGCGATCATTTCACAGAGCGAATCGAGTGAGACCGTGGCAAATTTCCTGCGCTGGTTCCGTACTCCGGCCGAGCGCCGGTATAGTGTATGACAGTTGCAGGCAAGGTCTGCGCCTGCGGCAGGAATCGCCCGGCGCGGACCGGCGAACACCGGTGGTGGAGGGGAACTTGGCCCCTGTCGAACAAGGATGAATCTGCCGCGGCTTTCAGTCAGGACGGCATGGCAACTGGTGATGCGGCGCGGAAATGGAACGGTCCCCTGTATCAGAGCCTCACGCATGATGGTGAATGGAGTAAACCTCCATGGATAAGAAAAGAATCCGTCTGGTGCTCTTTTCCACCTGGGGGAGCGACTACAAACAGGCTGAGTTCAGCATGTCAATGTTTGCGAGCCTGCTGGGCGGCGGGGTGTTCGTCCTGCTGATTTTGGGGGCAGGCCTGCTCTACGGCTCGAAACTCGCCTTTCAGAGCCTCTACGCCAAGTTGCAGGAACGCCGTCAAGCCCGGCTGGTTGAACGCTTTGCGGAATGGCACAATCGTGTCGAAGATCTGGCGCATCGCTACGACAAGACGCTGGGCACCACCCGCTCGCTGGCATTGACGATGCAAGTGCCGGCGGAAAACGACAGCACCGCCTGGCTGAACGGCAGAGGCGGCGCGTTTGTGGATGAAGACGACAACATTCTGCCACGGCTCACCGGCGGCAAGGGCGAGCCGGATGCGAATCTCTACGGCGAAGAGCCGGATTTGCGCGACGAAGTCGATCTCAACAGCCTGAATCCCTCCGAGTTGATTGACCACTTGGAATCCCGCTTGAACGACACGCGCGAGGCGCATCAGATCATTTTTGAAAAATTCGAGGAACGCCGCAAGCAACTCGAGCATATTCCCTCGATCAAGCCGATTTTCAACGGCCGGGTGACGGACTTTTTCGGCAAGCGGGTCGATCCCTTTGTCCGCCGCATCCGGCATCACCGCGGCCTGGACGTCGCCGCGCCGCACGGCACCCCGATTTATTCGCCGGCCTCGGGCACGGTGGAATTCGTGAAAACGCGCTACGTCCCCCGCCGCGGCTACGGTCGCGTGGTGATCATCAATCACGGCTATGGCATGAAAACGCTCTACGGCCATCTCTCCAAGGTCAATGTCACGCTCGGCCAGAAGATTGAGCGCTGGGACGTGATCGGCACGGTCGGCGAAACCGGGCGCGCCACCGGCCCGCATTTGCATTATGAAGTCTGGCTGGACGGCAAGGCCCGCGATCCCGAGGAGTTTATCATCAATGAATGAAACCGCGGGAACCTTCCCGCGGCCGCAGGCACCCACGATACCCCTCTGTGCCCTTCAGGCGATGAAGCTTTCTTCATCGCCTTTTCTCTTTCCACTCGAAAAAAAACTTGAGTCTCTGGACGAAATTTGCTAGGTTGCGTGCGCCGGCCGGACGAAGCCGTGAATTTTGCCGCGGCGCCGGCAGGGGCAAACCTGCGCAATGCCCTTGCCGCCGGGTTGGCCGGGCACACACAGGATGCCGCTGCTCGGCGATTCTGCGGGTGTGCAACTGCCGGGTGTATCGTCAACTTCTTCCATTCGTCATGAATCTTCCGCTGCATGAACTCCGCCGCGCGTTGCAAGCTGCGCCGCTGCGCCGCCGCGAACCGGTTCCCGGCTTGCTGCATTCGGCGGTGCTCGCCATCTTGTTCGAGGCCGAAAGCTGCGGGCAACGCGAGACGCAGGCGGTTTTCATCATGAAAACCAGTGACGGCTCGCGGCACGGCGGGCAAATTGCCTTTCCCGGCGGCAGACTTGAGCCGCAAGACCGCTCGCTCCTGGAAACGGCGCTGCGCGAGACGCACGAAGAAATTGGGGTGGCGCCGGCCGAGTTGGAGGTGTTGGGCAGCCTGGGCCAGTTCAGCACCATGACCACCGGATTTGATGTCGCGGTTTATGTGGCGCGGCCGCTCGCGGTGCTGCGCTATTCTCCCCACCATCGCGAAGTCGCCGCCCTCTTCGAGATTCCCGTGCGCCTGCTGTTCGAGCAATTCAATCCCGGCCTGGAAATCCGTTCGCGTGAGGACTTTTTGAATCTGCATTATCACGTGGCCGTGGCACCGCATCTCAGATTTCACCATGACAACTGGCCGGCGGGGCGGCACACGATCTGCATTTGGGGCTTCACCGCGCGCGTGCTGCATCACTTCATGGGTTTGATCAGCAGTGCGTTGCAAATCTGAACGCGCGGCTGTGCCACCGCTGGTATGCGGAGGAAGCCGTTTGTGACAGGCACCAAAAAATCACTCCCCGCCATGCAATCTCCATCGCCAAAACCTCTCCTGCCGGTGACCATCACTCATCTCGAAATGTTGGCGCCACCGACGCGCCCGGCGCCGGCGCCCCGCCCCGAAGCCGCCATCGTACAGGCGCAGCACCCGACAGTCTCTTTTTATCGCTATCTGTACAACACTGTGGGCGCGGCGTGGAATTGGATCGACCGCCGCAAACTCTCCGACGCCGCGCTTGCCGAGATCATTCAACACCCGCAGGTCGAAATCTACGTGCTCTACGTGTCCGGCGTGCCCGCCGGTTATGCCGAACTTGATTTCCGCCGCATGCCGGAAGTCGAACTGGCCTACTTCGGCTTGCTGCCGGAATTCCTGGGCCGGGGATGGGGATCGTATCTGCTCGCTGACATCCTGGCGCGCGTGTGGCAGCGCCGGCCTGTGCGCTTCTGGCTGCACACCTGCACGCTCGATCATCCGGACGCGCTCGCCTTCTACCAGAACGCCGGCTTCGTGCCCTGCCGCCGCGAAACGGCGCTGGTGGAGAAGCTGGAAGCGGACGCAGCCGGAGGCGCGAATTTTGTACTTTGATTGCGTGAAGTTTTTTGCTTAATTCCGCCGGATGATGCGGGCCTCGGAAAGCCGTAGGATTGCAAAGATGTGTGATCGCCAACCCAGCGGAGGGATGCCATGTCCAGTCTTCACTCACGCGGCCGCCGCGCGCGCCGCTTCTGCCCGGCGCTGCTCTTTGCCGTGCTTTGGCCGGTCCTGGCTGCGGCGCAGACGCATTTTCAATACCGCGCCAAAACCGAAGACAACTACGCGATCGTTGTGCAGGCCGCAACCATCAATGGCGCGGCACTGGTGAATGGCGATGAAATTGGCGTGTTTACGCCCGCCGGCATTTGCGTTGGCGCAACAGTCGTGGCCGGGCCGTCCAATCAAACCCTGACGGCTTGGGAAGACGACAGCTTCACGCCCGAAGTCGACGGCTATCGCAGCGGCGAGGCCATGTCGTTTCGCGTGTGGAAGGCGGCCAGCCAGATCGAAGTCACGATGAATGCCGCTTACCTGCTCGGTGACGGCACGTTTGGCAACGGCCCGTACGCGCTGGTGGTGTTGACCCGGGAGTTCAATTTTCCGCCGCGCGTGAGTTTCAGCGCCGGCTACAGCTTTGCGGAAGACACCAGCTTCGATCTGGATCTCAATGACGCGGTCACGGATGAGAATGACCCGGACAACAGCTTGACGTGGACTTTGCTGGCAGGCCCGAATATCACGGCAACGCTGCTGGCCGGTAACATCGCGCGCTTTTCGCCGCGGCCCAACTGGTTCGGAACAGAGCAGGTCACGCTTGTGGTTTATGATCCCCAGGCGGCGAGCGACACCGCGCACGTCTTGCTCGAAGTGCTCTCCGTCAATGATCTGCCGCAACTGCAACTCCCCGCCCTGGTCACAATCAGTGAAGATGACACCACGCAGATTCTCAATCTCGATGACTATGTCTCCGATGTCGAGAGCGCAGACGCGCTGATAAGCTGGCAGGTGAGCGATGACGCCAACCTCAAGACTTCCTACAATGCTGCGCAGCGCCGCTTGCGCCTGCGGCCGGCGCGCGATTTCTTCGGCACCGGCCAGTTGCGGCTGACCGCCACGGACGCTGACAACGGCTCTGCGACCGGAACCTTGACCGTCACGGTCACGCCCGTGCCCGACGCCCCCACCGCCGCCATTCTGGTCGCGCCGACCAGGGGCACGCGCGTGGACACGCTGAACGTCAAGCTGCTGTGGCGCGCCTCCCGCGACGCCGACGGCGACGCCATCACCTATGTGGCAGTTTACGGCACCTCACGCACCCTCTCCACACAAGTGTTTCGCTCGCCCGCGCTGTCGGACACGAGCTTCACCATCAGCGACGGATCGCTCAAGCGCAACAACCTTTACTATTGGCGGGTGGAAACCACCGCCGCCGGCACAACCGTGTTCAGCGCGATCGACAGTTTTTCCACTGCGACCACCGCGGTCGCGGAGAAAAGCGAACTGCCGCGCGCGTTCAGTCTGGAGCAAAATTATCCCAATCCCTTCGCACTGAGCTCTGCCGCCAGGGCCGGGCAAACCGGCATCCGCCTGCAATTGCCGCAAGCCGCGCAGGTTTCGCTGACGATTTACAACACCATCGGCCAGAAGATACGCACACTCCTGCAACGCGAGCTTGCTCCCGGCCGGCACGAGGTCTTTTGGAACGGCCGGGATCAGGCCGGCCGCCTGGTGAGCAGCGGCATTTACTGGTTGCGGCTGGAGTCGGAAAAGTTCAGTGCCACCAGGAAAATGCTGGTGGTGCCATGAACATTTTGAAACCGGAATC
>JBBIKM010000217.1:0-10029 GCA_037445455.1 bacterium
GGCGCGGGGTAGATGCGCATCGGCACCTTGTAGGGGTTTTCGTTGGTGATCTCTTCGTACATGTCGAACAGGTTGCCGTAGCGCTCGCGAATGGTCTTTTCTCCGAGGCGGCGGATGGCATCGGAGAAATCGAGATAAACGCCGCGCTTGTGTTCGCCCACGCCCCGGCCTTCGTCGCAGACTTCCTTCGCGGCGCGCGACGAAATGTCACGCGGCGCGAGATTGCCGAAGCTGGGATACTTGCGCTCGAGATAGTAATCGCGCTCGTCTTCGGGAATGTCCCGCGGCGCGCGCGTGTCGCCCTTCTTCTTCGGCACCCAGATGCGGCCGTCGTTGCGCAACGATTCCGACATCAAGGTGAGCTTGGATTGATAATCGCCGCTCACCGGAATGCAGGTGGGATGAATCTGGGTGAAACAGGGATTGGCGAACAGCGCACCGCGGCGATACGCGCGCCAGATGGCGGTGGTGTTGCAGCCCATGGCGTTGGTGGAAAGAAAATAGACGCGGCTGTACCCGCCGGTCGCCAGCACCACGGCATCCGCCACGTGCCGCTCGATCTTGCCGTTGACCAGGCTGCGGGTGAGAATGCCGCGCGCCGCGCCGTCCACCAAGACCAGATCGAGCATTTCGGTGCGCGGATGCATCTTCACGTTGCCCAAACCGATCTGGCGGCTGAGCGCAGAATAGGCGCCCAGCAAAAGCTGCTGGCCGGTCTGGCCGCGCGCGTAGAACGTGCGCGAAACCTGCGCCCCGCCGAACGAGCGGTTGTCAAGCAGGCCGCCGTATTCACGCGCGAACGGCACACCCTGCGCCA
The DNA here is from genome assembly GCA_037445455.1 of bacterium. GTDB lineage: Bacteria > Zhuqueibacterota > Zhuqueibacteria > Zhuqueibacterales > Zhuqueibacteraceae > Coneutiohabitans. The sequence goes on from JBBIKM010000217.1 coordinate 818, forward strand.
CGCATTGATCGATGATGTTGCCGCTCACCTGCGCCAGCCGGTAGACATTGGCTTCGCGGGCGCGGAAATCGCCGCCCTTGATCGTGTCATAGAACAGGCGATAGACGCTGTCGCCGTCATTCTGATAGTTCTTGGCGGCATTGATGCCGCCCTGCGCCGCGATGCTGTGCGCGCGCCGCGGGCTGTCTTGAAAACAAAAGCAGGAGACCCGGTAGCCGAGTTCGGCCATCGTGGCCGCCGCCGAAGCGCCGGCCAGGCCGCTGCCCACCACGATCACGTCGAACTTGCGCTTGTTCGCCGGGTTGATCAGCTTCATCTCGAACTTGTGCTTGTCCCACTTCTCCGCCAGCGGCCCGCTGGGAATCTTTGCATCGAGTTTCATGATCACATCCCTCCTCCGACAGGTTTGATGAGGCCGGCGAGCACGCCCAGAGGAACCGAGACGAAGCCCAGGCACACGAGCCACGCCACCGCCGCGCCGAATCGCGCCAGCGCGGTCTTGCATTTGGGATGATTCCAGCCGAGTGATTGAAAGAAACTGGCCGCGCCGTGACTCAGGTGGGAGAACAACAACACCATCGCCACCACATAGAAGCCGGACACCAGAACGTTCTGAAAGCCATAAACCACCATGTTGTACACATCGTGCCGGCCCTGGGCATCATGCAGCGCAAAATGCTCGGGATGGGTGACACCCAGGGTGAAATGCAACAGATGATACACGGCAAAGGTGAGGATGATCAAGCCGCTGATCACCATCGTGCGCGAGGCAAGCGTGGCCTGCACCGTGTGGTTGGAAAAATAGCGCACCGGTCGCGCCGCCCGGTTTTGCAGCTTCAGCCGCAGGGTCATGAATACGTGCACCAGCGCGACGCCCAGCAGGCCGGCGCGAAACACCCACAGCAGCGCGCCGAACTTGCGCAGCGTCACCGCGTAGTTGTTCATCGCCTCCTGGCCGATGAACATCTGCAGATTGCCGATCATGTGCACCAGCACGAACAGCACCAGCGCGATGCCGGTGAGCGCCACCAGAACCTTGCTGCCAATCGACGAAGTCAATACCGCCGGCTTTTCATTCATCCATTCCTCCTTCCCTTGAGATGCGGTACCGTCGCGACGCCTGCCCGGCAGCGCAAAGACCGGCGCCGCGGCCAACCTCTCCCGCCGCCTGCTGCCGCTGCGCCGGACAAACGTCGTGAATGAATTCTGGCAAGGAACACGCCCGCAAACATATAACGGCGCCGGCAGAGTTGCAAGCGATTTTCCCCCGCCGCCACCCCGCCAACTTTGGAATTGACGGCGATGACTAATCTGACTATATTCTGCAAGAATTCGCAACTGGAACCACAGCCCGCGCGGATTTTTCACGACCGTTGTCCGTTGCCAGAAGGCCTGCCGCTGCGGGCGCAACCACAAAGGAACCCAGCTTTATGCCATCCCATGAGTCAACCCCGGCTGTTTCCAATTTCATTCGCGATCTCATCAAGGAAGACAACCGCACCAACCGCTTCGGCGGCCGCGTCATCACGCGCTTTCCGCCCGAGCCTAACGGCTATCTCCACATCGGCCACGCCAAGGCCATTTGCATCGATTTCGGCATGGCGCAGGAATTCGGCGGCCGCTGCCATCTCCGTTTTGACGACACCAATCCCACCCGGGAAGAACAGGAATACGTCGACGCCATCACCGCCGACGTGCGCTGGCTCGGCTTTGACTGGGGCGAGCATCTTTATTTCGCCTCCGATTATTTCGAGCAGTTGTACGACTATGCCGAGCAGCTCATCCGTGCCGGCAAGGCTTATGTCGATGATCTCTCCAGCGACGAAATGCGCGAATATCGCGGCACGCTCACCGAACCCGGCCGCAACAGCCCCTGGCGCGACCGCCCGGTCGAAGAGAACCTCGACTTGTTCCGCCGCATGCGCGCCGGCGAGTTTCCCGACGGCGCCAAAGTCCTGCGCGCCAAGATCGACATGGCCTCGCCCAATCTCAATCTGCGCGATCCCGTGATGTATCGCATCCGCCATGCCACCCACCATCGCACCGGCGACAAATGGTGCATTTACCCGATGTACGACTGGGCCCATGGCCAGTCGGATGCCATCGAGGGCATCACCCATTCCATCTGCACGCTGGAATACGAGGATCATCGCCCGCTCTACGACTGGTTTCTCGAGGCGCTCGGCATTCACCATCCGCGGCAGATCGAATTTGCCCGCCTCAATCTCACCTACACCGTGATGAGCAAGCGCAAGCTCCTGCAGCTCGTCGAACAGGGCCACGTCAGCGGCTGGGATGACCCGCGCCTGCCCACGCTCGCCGGCCTGCGGCGCCGCGGTTTTCCGCCGGAAGCCATTCGCGATTTCTGCGATCGCATCGGCGTGGCCAAGAGCAACAGCATGGTCGACGTCGGCCTGCTCGAACATTGCGTGCGCGAATACCTCAACCGCCACGCCCCGCGCGTAATGGCGGTGCTGCGGCCGTTGCGCGTCGTGATCACCAACTATCCCGCCGGCCAGGTCGAGGAAATGGAAGCGATCAACAATCCCGAAGACCCGGCGGCCGGCACCCGCCGCGTGCCCTTCGCGCGTGAGCTTTACATCGAACGCGACGACTTTCGCGAAGATCCTCCCAAGAAGTTCTTTCGCCTGGCGCCCGGCCGCGAAGTGAGGTTGCGCTACGCGTACTTCATCACCTGCACCAAGGTCGTGAAAGATCCGGCCACCGGCGAGATCATCGAACTGCATTGCACCTATGACCCTGCCACGCGCGGCGGCGATTCGCCCGACGGCCGCAAGGTGAAGGGCACGATTCACTGGGTCTCCGCGGCGCACGCGCTCAAAGTCGAAGCGCGGCTGTACGACCGGCTTTTCGTCAAGGAGAATCCCGACGACAACAAGGATTTCCTCGCGCAGCTCAATCCCAACTCGCTCGAGCTGGTGAAAGACTGCTGCGTCGAGCCGGGCCTCAGCCAGGCTGCGCCCGGCAGCCGCTGGCAGTTCGAGCGCCTGGGTTACTTCTGCGTGGACACCGTGGACTCGCGGCCCGGCCAGCCTGTCTTCAATCGCATCGTGTCGTTGAAGGATTCCTGGAGCAAGATCGAAAAAGCGGGCAACGCCGACTGAGGCGCCCGCACGGCAGGCCTTGACCGGATCAGCAGGAATCAGTGAATTCTACAGCCGTTTTCAATTGAATGAAAAGGTTTGTAGTCCCCTCCCATTGTGAGCGGCTGTTGAAGCCAATGGCTTCGCGGTTGCAACAGGGACCCACGAGGACGGCGAACCTGCACACGCATTTGAAAAGTGCTGTCATATCGTCCTGCTGATCCGGTTGTTTTGTGTTTCCGCGGTGGCAGCGGGAAAATTCCAGACAGCTATTCAATCGTTGCGCTCCCAATCATTGTGCTGCATGCTTCCGCCATCAATCATTCTGCCACCCAGGAACCTGCCATGAAAGCCATGATCCTTTCCCGCCTGGCGGCGCTCGACCGCAATCCCACGCCGCTGGCTTTGGCCGACCTCCCTGATCCGATTCCACAAACCAACGAAATTCTCCTGCGCGTCTCGGCCTGTGGCGTGTGCCATACCGAGCTGGATGAAATCGAAGGCCGCACCCCGCCGCCGCGCCTGCCGGTGGTGCCCGGCCATCAAGTTGTGGGACGAGTCGAATCTCCCGCCGGCAAATTCCAGCGCGGTGAGCGCGTGGGCGTGGCGTGGATCTTTTCCGCCTGCGGCGTGTGCGACTTCTGCCGGCGGGGCGAGGAAAATCTCTGCGCGCAATTCCAGGCCACCGGCCGCGATGCCAACGGCGGCTACGCCGAACGCATGACTGTTCCCGCTGCTTTCGCCTTCCCCATTCCCGAAATCTTTACCGATGCGGAAGCGGCGCCGCTGCTGTGCGCCGGCGCGATCGGCTATCGTTCGTTGCGGCTGACCGGCCTGCAAGATGGACAAAACCTGGGACTCACCGGTTTTGGCGCCTCTGCCCATCTCGTGCTCAAGCTGGCGCAGCAGCAGTTTCCGCAGAGCAGGATCTTTGTCTTTGCGCGCAGTGTAACAGAGCGGGCCTTTGCGCGGGAGCTGGGCGCGGCATGGGCAGGCGACACCGAAGAGAAAGCGCCGGAGAAGCTGCATGCCATCATCGACACCACGCCGGTGTGGCGGCCGATCGTGGCAGCTTTGGAGAACTTGGAGCGGGGTGGCCGATTGGTGATCAACGCCATTCGCAAAGAAGAGGCGGACAAGGCCGCCCTGCTGCAACTGGATTATCCCAGCCACCTCTGGCTCGAAAAAGAAATCAAAAGCGTGGCCAATGTCAGCCGCCGCGACGTGGCGGAATTTTTGGCTCTCGCCGCGCAAATCCCCCTCAAACCGGAAGTGCAGGAATTTCCCTTGGCAGAAGCGAACACCGCCCTGCGCGAACTGAAGGCAAGAAAAATCCGTGGAGCCAAAGTCTTGCGAATTTCGTCCTAGCGTCTCCAGGCGCTCAGCTTTTGGTTCGTATTCGCGCCTTCAGGCGCTCAGCTTTTGAATTCGCAATCATGCAAATGCTACCACCTCAATTCAAATTCTACGGCACCGGCGAATCTCGCCAAAATGGCGCCTGATGGTTGCGAGAATTGCATATCATTCCGGGGTTGCTTTATGAATAAAATCTTCATCAGCTACAGCCACAAAGACGAGACGTGGAAAGAGCGGCTCGTGACGCAATTGCGCGTGCTGCAAAATCAGATCACGCTGGATATTTGGGATGATCGCCGGATTCAAGGCGGTGATGAGTGGTTGCGCGAAATTGAGAATGCGCTGAATTTGTGCAACATCGCCATTCTGCTGATTTCGCCCACGTTTCTCACCTCCAAATTCATCATGGAAAAAGAAGTCCCCCTGCTGTTGGAGCGCCGACGGCAACAGGGCGTGCGGATTTTTCCGATGATTGTGAAGCCTTGCGCCTGGCAACAAAACGATTGGTTGAAAAAGATACAAGCGCGCCCCCAAGACGGCAAGCCGCTTGCCGGTATGCGCAAAGACAAAGCCGAAGCCGCGCTGGCTGCTCTTGCCGAAGAACTGGCCGGATTGTTGAAACGCGCTCCTGCAACTGTCACGGCTACTTTCCAACCTCTGCCGCCCGACAAAATCCAAACCGCCAAACTCCCCACTACGGCCAGCGAATTGTTTGGCCGCGAAAAAGACTTGCAATTACTGGATGCGGCCTGGGCCGATGAACATACCCACCTCCTCAGCCTGGTGGCATGGGGCGGGGTCGGCAAAACCGCGCTGGTGAATGAATGGCTGAGCCGCCTCGAACGCGACAACTTTCGCGGCGCCGAGCGCGTGTTCGGCTGGTCGTTCTACAGCCAGGGCACCCGAGAAGAGCGCAACGTTTCGGCAGACTCGTTTTTTGACGAGGCCCTGCGCTGGTTCGGCTACAGCGGGCCAGCGATTCCCTCACCGTGGGACAAAGGCATTCGCCTGGCGGAATTGCTGCGGCAGCAGAAAACCCTGCTGATTCTCGATGGCGTGGAGCCGCTGCAATATCCGCCCGGACAACTGCAAGGCGAGCTGAAAGACCAGGGACTCAAAGCGCTGCTGAAGGAATTGGCCCGCGCCAATTTGGGCCTGTGCGTGGTAACCACGCGCGTGGCCTTGGAAGACATTAGACACACCGAGGGCAAAACCTCCCGCCGTGTTGATCTCGAAGACTTGAGCCCTGAGGCCGGCAGCCAATTGCTGCGCCATTTGCAGGTGAAGGGCACGGACAAGGAACTGGCCGGCGCCAGCCAGGAATTTGGCGGCCATGCGCTGGCGTTGAACCTGCTCGGCCGCTATTTGGCCGTGGTGCACGACGGCGAGGTGCGCCAACGCGATTTGATTCCGCATTTGACGGAAGAAGAAAAGCAAGGCGGCCACGCGAGGCGGGTGATGGAATCTTACGAGCGCTGGCTGGCGGGCAAGCCGGAGTGCGCTATTCTCCATTTGATGGGACTCTTTGACCGCCCGGCTGCCAAAGGCGCCATTGATGCCTTACTTGCCAAACCCGCGATCAAGGGCTTGACTTCCAATTTGCAGAACTTGCCCCTCGCCCAATTGCAATTTGCCTTTCAGCACTTGCGCGACCTGCGCCTGCTCGCGGAAAAAGACGCGCAGCGCCCCGACACGCTCGACTGCCACCCGCTGGTGCGTGAGCATTTTGGCGAGAAACTCCGCCAGCAAAACCCGGCCGCGTGGAAGGAAGCGCATCGCCGGCTTTTTGAATATTACAAAAACCTGCCTGCCAAAGAATTGCCTGATACTTTGGAAGAAATGGAGCCGCTGTTTGCGGCTGTGGCGCATGGGTGTCAGGCGGGGAGGCATCAGGAAGCTTTGGACAATGTGTTCTTTAAACGGATTAGAAGAGGAAATGAAGTTTACACTTTTCATAAACTCGGCGCCTTTGGTGCAGATTTGTCGGCGCTCTCCAACTTTTTTGAAGCTCCGTGGCGCCAACCCGCCTCTGGTTTGACAGATGCTGACAAAGCCGTTGTCTTGAGTTGGGCCGGCTTTGCTCTGCGGGCGCTGGGCCGTTTAGCCGAGGCCAGCCAACCCATGCAGGCGGGAATGGAGCTTCAGGCTAGACAAAAAGATTGGGAAAATGCTGCATCGGCTGCCGGCAACCTCAGTGAACTCTATCTCACGTTGGGCGAGGTCAGCCAAGCCGTGGCTTCTGCCCGCCAGAGCGTGGACTTTGCTGACCGCAGCGGGGATGGGTTTATGAGAGAAGTTACGCGCACTCAATCAGGAGATGCGCTGCATCAAGCCGGCGAGCTAACCGAAGCGCAGAAACTCTTTCGCGAAGCCGAGGCCATGCAAAAGCAAAGGCAGCCGGAGTATCCTTATCTCTATTCCCTGCGCGGCTTTCAATTCTGCGATCTGCTGCTGAGTCAAGGGCAATATCAGGAGGTGCAAAAGCGCGCCCGGCAGACGCTGGAATGGGGATCTCACGGATATTCTTTGCTTGATTTTGCTTTGGACAAACTCTCCCTTGGCCGCGCGTTTCTGCTGCAAGCCTTGGCGGAAACCACTGCCCGGGCGCTGGGAGCGCCCGGGCAGTATTTCAACCAAGCCCGAGAGTATCTGCAGCAAGCCGTGGCCGGCTTGCGGGAAGCTGGAGCGCAAGAATTTATTGCTCGCGGTTTATTCGCCCGCGCCGCCTTTTATCGCGTGCAAAATGAATTCGACCTCGCCTGGGCCGACCTCGAAGAAGCGCGCGAAATTGCCGAACGCGGGGGCATGAAGTTGTGGTTGGCGGATTATCATTTGGAGGCGAGCCGGTTGGAAATCAAACAGCAAAAAGAAAAAAGCAAACAGAAAAAAGAAAACGGCAACATGAAAACGGCGAAAGCACATTTGGAGAAGGCGGCGGAGATGATCGCAGCGATGGGCTACGGCCGGCGCAGGCCGGAGGTGGATGAGCTGCGGAGAGAATTGGCCGTTGAATAGGAACGGGGCAACAGAGATCAATCCAAAAAGATTGGGTAGTCGTAAATTCGATTGTGATGCCCGATGAAGCGAAACTCGGCGACGTTCTTTTCGACAAACTTGAAAACGATGCGATAGTCGAGATCGACGCGAAAACTCCAAACTTCATGCGCTTTGGGATGGAGTTTTTCTGTGCGCAGGATGGGATTGAAGGGGTTTTCCTTAAAGAGCTCGGTCTTTTTCGCGGCTTTCCGCTGAATCTTCTTGTCGAGCGCCTTGAAAAGCCGGTCAAAAGTCCGGGTAGTGGCGATTTGCATTATTTGTTCATCAGCTCGAAAAGATTATTCCTTTTCGTAACCCGCCCGGCGCGATGATCTTTTTCCGACTCACGGAGAAGCTGGAGAAAATCCTTACGGAAGAATCCGAACGCGTTGCAAAAACGTTCGAATTCGTCACGGCTGATCTCAATCCGAATCTTGCCGTTTTTTGTTTTTTCGACGTGGGCTTTTAGCTTGACCGGCATAAGGCGCCTCTTCTTCAGTTCTTTGAGCCGAACTTATTCAACAATCATCGAAGAAGCAACAACATTTTCGAGGCGGCAGGAGAAGTTGCAGCGCAGAAGCGTGTGACAATGCCGAACGAGGTGAGAGGCGTTTTTCTCCTCAAAAGCAAAAAATCCCGCTTGCAAGTGAACCTTCACTCTGGTAGAATGGCATGCCGGTGCCGGACTACGCAGAACCCAAATATCTTCGGAACGAGCCATGACGAACATTCAAATTGCCATGGACGAGCAGCGGCTGGCGGCAATCCGCTCGCCGGGACAAAACGTTACCCAAATCATGTGCGCAGCGCTTGCGACCTGGCGCAAGCGCCGGCAGGGAGGCGGCTTCGAACAGGAATGGATTACGGCGCTCGCGAAAAACCCGGATGACACAAACCGCGCCGAAGAATGGCGGGAACCGCAAGCGTGGACCGCGGCATGAAACGAGGTGAAAGATGGCAGGCTGATTGGGGCGCACAGGCCGCGAAGCGTCCCCTCGTGATTCTTGCGCGCAGCGCAGTCATTCCCCACCTGAACAGAATTACTGTTGCTGAAATTACCTCGCAGAGCAGGGGCTGTCCCACCGAGGTCGACATCGATCAAGAAACGAATCTGCCCGCGCCTTCTTTTGTGCAGCCCGATGATATTCAAACCATCCCAAAACAGCGGCTCGAAAAACATACCGGCTCGCTTGATGATGCGGCCACGAAGCTGGCCGGTGAAAAAATCGTTCTAGCGCTCAAATAGGAAGATGCATTGCTGGCGCCATGAAATCTTATGAGAATCTTTCCAAAACCGATCATCCTTGTCATTACATTGACCCTCCTGTGCGGTAACGCCTCCGCCTCTAAATTCAAGCAGCTCCTGCCGGTCACGGACAGAATTCTCATGCTGCATTTTGACGACGGCTACGTCGAGCATTATGGCCTCGGCCAGGCGGGCAACGATGATCGCGTCGTCAAGTCCGAGCTGCTGCTCATCTGGGCGATGCGCACCGCCTCCTACACCCTGAGCAGCGCCGATGATCCCAACTATGCCACGCCGCTCGCGCCGCTCAAAGTCGGCCGCAAAAGCAAGGCGAAGGATTTCAGCTCGAATCATGCCTTGAACTATCCTTTTGTGCTCGAACATTTCATTTATCTCGAATTGCCCCACGCCCTGCAGCACGGCAAAACTTATCATCTCCAATTTCCCTATCTGGATTTCACCCGCAGCGA
>JBBIKM010000218.1:0-9946 GCA_037445455.1 bacterium
GACCGGCAGGCGTTTCGAACCCGCGTGAACCGCGGTTGAAGCCAGCCAATTCGCGGTCGCAACCGTTCCCCGCGAGGAGGCCGGACGGCCAAAGAGAAGTCGCCCCCCACTAAATTGTGTGCCCGCCATCCACCACGAATACGCCGCCGGTGCAAAGCGCCGCGGCGTCAGAGGCCAAGAAGATCGCAAGGCCGACAACATCCTCCGGCACGCCCAGTCGCGGAATCGCCTGCTGCTGCAACACGCGGCCGGCGATTTCTTCATTTTGCCAGAGCGCGGCGCTGAAACGGGTTTTGATCACGCCCGGACAGATGGCATTGACACGAATACCGTCCCGGCCCCATTCGCGCGCCATCACTTTCGTCAGGGTGACCAATGCCGCTTTGCTCGCGCTGTAGAGGCCGAGAAGCGGCTCGGGTGAAATCGCGCCCACGCTGCCGAGGTTGATGATGGCGCCACCGCCGCGTTTTGCCAGCATCGGATAAGCCCGCTTGCACAACTCGAGCGGGCCCTTGACGTTCACCGCCATGATCTTGTCGAACAGACCTTCTTCCAGATCGAGCAACGGCCCGAGCACGGGGCTGATGGCCGCGTTGTTGACGAGGATATCGAGTCCGCCAAACACGGCTTGCGCCTGATCCACCAGCGCGCGCGCTTCCTCCATTCGCCCCATGTGCGCGGCCAGGGCGGCGGCCTCGTGACCGGCCTGCCGCAGCGTTTGCGCCACGGTCTCCACGGCCTCCAGTTTGCGGCTGCTCACCACGACGCGGGCGCCGCATTCCGCCAGGCCGCCGGCAATGGCCGCGCCGATGCCTTTGCTGGCCCCGGTGATCAAGGCAACCTTGCCGGTCAGATCGAATCGTGTATTCTGTCGCATGGAAAGACTGAGGTGAATGAGGGTGAGAGGGTGAGGCGTCCTGCGGGTCGTGCTTTGTCTGGCAAAGTCCGCCAGACGTGGATTGCAACGGCTTGAGAATCGCCAGGAGGCGAAGAACGCAAGGGCAGTCCCCTCAATTTTCCTCCTTCGGGAACTCCACCGGAAAGGAATGCCGCAGCCAGATTCTGCGATCGGATCGCACGTTTTCATCGGCGAAGTCATATTCGACTTGCAGCAACATGTCGGGATTCAGGCGATACTCCAATCCCAAACGGTGGCGCAGTTGCAGTTTGTACTCCAAATCCGGCAGCGGCTGGCCGTCGATCGTGGTGGTGCTGTCCTGCTCGGCGCCGCTCTCGATCTGGCCGATGTAAGAGAGATAGAGATTGTCGAGCAGATACTTCCCGACCGTCAACCGGCTGCTGCGGAACAACGAGCGTCGGGCATCGGGCAGGGTGGGCGTATTTGCCGAGGAATTGCCGGACAGGTTGGTGGTCAGGAAATTCCTGGTGAAGCGCGAGCTGAAGCGCACCACGTCCAGGCCGAGCGTGCGCTGCACCGCGCGCTCGACCGGCCGCAGAAACGGCCGCAAAATTAAATTGTCGGTGCCGATGCCCACGGCTTCGGTGGCTTTCTCGCCCAGGCGGTCCACGGAATAGCCCAGCGAGGCCAGCACTTGTTCCTGGCCGGTTCCCAGCAGGTTGGGCTGATCGGAAACGAGTTTGAAGACGGCGTGCTGGAAGCGGCCGCGCGGCTCCTCCCGGCCCGAGACCGGGTCAATGGCCACCAGGGTCAGGTAGACGTTGTAGGGCGCGTTGGTGGAATCGCGCACCACGGTTTTGGCGCGGCCGTAAACGATGGGGAAAAGCTGGCTCTTGTCGAATTCTGCGCCGAATTCCTCGACCTCGAAGTTCATGTCGAGATATTCCACTTCGCCGCGGGTGGCGAGCACGCTGCCTTCGATGCGAAAGGCATTCTCGCCATAAGTGGTGTCATCCACGATGCCGGCGAAACGCAAGCGGCTGCGGGCATCATCAACGCCGAGATCGATATAGACATCGTTAAAGGCGGTGGGAATGGCGCGCACGTAGTGATTGTCCTTGCGGCTCTCCGCCACGACGTTCCAGTTGATGCGGCGCAGCAGGTGGCGCAAAACCGGATCGGATTCTTCGATGAAAGGAAACTGGAACTCGACGTTTTCGAGCACGGCGCGGCCCTGCACGCGCGGATGGTCCCACGGCCCGCCGATCATGAATTCATCGGCATCGCCCCACACGGCGGTGGAATCCACCAAGCCTGTCAAGCGGAAGCGGCCAACTTCATGCTTCTTCATCAACCCCGGAATGCTCAACGGCAAACCGTTTTCCGAGGACTTGACCAAAATGGTGCCGAGATGCAGGGAGGAGTTCCCGATCTGCAACGGTTCCCAGCCGGGGCCGCCGGCTGCCGCCAGCGCGTCGACGCCGGCGCCGCTGGCATCGGCGAGCATCACCGGCGCGAGGTGCTCGACGTTGCGCACCGACAGCATGGCTTCGCCGACACGGGCTTCCAGAAAGGGAATCTCAATGAAAGTGCCGCGGCCATCGATGGCAATCTCTGCATTAATGCCGGTGATTTCCCGTGCCAGCCGCGCCATCGCAATGGCGCCGTCACGCAGGCTCAAGCGGGAATTATAAAACGTCAGGCGGCCATAAGGGCCGCGCACATTGAGGCGGAGCTGGCTTTGACCGGAGGCGCCCGGCTTGAACCAATGGCTGACCTCCGGCAGGATCGCCAGCAGATTGCCGCCGCCGGCGAATGAGGCCCGCACTTCGGCTTCGCTGCTGAAGGGCAGAAAGGCTTCGCCCGCGAGCGAGAGCACGTCTTGTTTGCTGAGACGCAGGCGCGGCAGATAAATCCCATGGCGGGAGAGCCTCGCCGGCGGTTGCTGGTCACCGCTGTGGTCTTCGAGATCAGCACTCAGCTCGTTGAAGCGTATGCCGAACACGCTGGCGTTGCGCACGGCGAGTGCACCGGAGAGCGGCACGCCTTTTTCGCTCCAGAAATCGGCGGCTGGGCCTGCGGCGATGAGCCGGAGCGAGGTCTCGCCATCAAATTCGTGCGCCGGTATGCCGGTGAGCGCCTGCAGCAATTCACCACTGCGAATTTCTCCACCGCGCACATCGATTTGCAACCGGCGGTCGCTGCGGCGATAGCCAACTTCTGCCGCGAGGCAGGGGCGGTTGTCTTTCATCACCTGCAGGCTGTCAACCTGCCAGCCGCTGCGGTCCGCGTTGATTTGGCCGCTGATCGCGAGGTTGCCCACTTCATGAAAGAACCCATCGAACAGCCAGAAGTGCCCGGCCAGCCGGGGATCGTCGAGGCGGCCGCTGAGCTGCATTTCCCCGAACATCTTGCCGCGCAAAGCCGCGCTGTCGCCTGCGGCGCCGTTCAACAAGCGGCTGAGATCAGCGCCGGCCAGGCGCAGGCCGCCTTTCACCTCGCGGCGACTGCCGGTTTGCACTTCGAGCGTGGCATTGAGCCAGGGCTCGCAGCGGAAGTCGGTGATGCGAAAGAGACTGTCCTGCACGTGCAGCGTGTAGTTGGCGATGAACTCATTGGGCCGGCCCGGAAAGAATTTCACATAGCCGGAGGTGACCCGTTCGCCCTGCAACAGCGGCAGCATGTAACCCACCACGCGCAGCAGGCTGTTGTGCGAATTCTTGCGGCGCACCTCCAGGCCGATGTTGAGGCTGTCGGCGTGGCCTTCGAGGTTGAAATCAACATCGAGATCAGCCAGCAGCGAGCGCGAGATTTTTTCTCCGAAAAGCACCGGTAGCGCCTCCACTTCCAGGCCTTCGATTTTGAACATCGGCCGCGCGCCGAGCCGCCAGAAAGTGGCATTGACCTTGCCCGGCTGCTGCGGCAGCGCCGCGCTCAGGCGCAGCGTGTCGTGCGCCATGGCAAAGTTACCCAGCCAGCGGATGGCCGGCTGGTCCGGCCGTTGCACTTCGAGCGACATGCGACCCTGCAGCAACGGCTGCCAAAAACTGCCGGAGATCTGCGCGACACTGGCCATGCGCGTTTGCGGCAAAGCCGGCAGCGAGACGAGGCCGGCGCTGCCATTGGCTGCGCCGTTGTTTTGAAATTGGAAACCGCGGCGCGCCAGCAGGCGCGAAAGCAGCGGCGTCAGGCGGCCTTCCACCACCACGGTTGCGGCCACCGGCAATTGGCGTTCGCTGAGATCGATTTTGCCCCAGCCTTCCCACTGAAATTCCGGCGGCCGTGTCAGCGCTTGCGCGGCACGTTCGTGGGCGAGATCAATCATGCCGCTGCCGCGCCAGCGCAATGAGGCGCTCGCACCGGCTGCGACAGTGTCCGCCGGATCGGCGCCATATTCGAACTGCGCTTTCACCTCACGCAGCCGTTTGCTCCCGATCACCGCCAGCGGGCTGGCGAGGCTCGCTTGAATGTGCGGAGAGATGAACGTGCCGGTGATGCTCGCATGAATTGCAGCCAGGCCGGCGAGGGGGGCCGTCTGACCGGCGCGTGGCGGGCGCGCGACGCGCAGGAAGGGCGCAAGAAACTCGCGCAGCCAAAGAGAGTCACAGCCAAAATGCAGATTGAGTGCCGGCGCGGCCACGGCCAGACTGGGTTGCCTGGCTTGCAGGGAATCTACCGGTGGCATCTCGGCGGCAATTTTGAGGGCATAAGGATTCTTGCCGCGCCCCAGCGAAGCCATCCAAAAGGGCAGCTCCCCGAGTTGCACACTGCCGCTGAAATGCATGGGTTGGGCATTCACCAATTGCCTGCCGTTGGCAATGGTCAGGCTGCCGTCTTGTAATGTGGCATCAAAACTGGCGTCTGCAATGACGAGCGGCGCGGTTTGCAGGGAGGTGGCCACATGCTTCATCAAATTGTTGCCGGCCAGGGCGGCAAGTTTGCGGCTGAGGCGATCCAGCCAGGAAGAGGCTTGCGGTTTGGCCGGGCTGGCCGGCTCGTCCAGGGCGTAGAGGAATTTGCCGTGGCGGAGATGCAAATGGCCGCCGACTGCGATTTCGTTTTCAACCGACTCCGCCGCCGTGGCCGGGTGGCGAGCGAAGACCAGGCTGCCGCCGAGCGTGCCGCCGGCCATTTCCATTCGTCCCGGCAAGCCAATGGGCAACCGGCCTTTGAACTGCAGATCGGAAATATCGAGGCGGATGGAATCGAGCGCGACGCGCCGCATGTCGATGGCAGTGGAAAGCGTCAGCTCCGCGGCGCTGGGATGCTGGACGTTGCCGTGCAGCCGCACCTGCGCCTGCGACTCGCCCCAGGCGTGCATCCAGCCGTTGATGTCATTGACGATGGGGAGGGCCGGTTGCGCGAGTGCGCTGTCGGCGAAAGTGATCCGGCCGTGATGAATCTCGACGTTTTCGATGATGAGATATTTCGAGGCCGCGGCGGCCGGTGCTGACGCTTCCGGCGCACGAGAATCGGCAGTGGCTGGCACCGCCGGGCGGGTCACCACCGGCGGCGCGGGCGCAGACGGGTTTGCCGGGGCGGCCGGCAGGGAGGAACGCGCCGGCGTAATCGCCAGCACCGGCTCGAACACCGCGATTTGAATGACGCGCGGCGCGGGCGCAAACAGATCACGCAGCAGCGCGAGATAATTTACCCGAATGGAAACTTGCCGGGCGTGCAGCGTGAAGGCGATTTTGCCCGCGGTTGCATGGGGCTGAAAGGAAAGGTCACGCAGGTCGACGCCGCTGAAGGTGGGATGCAAATCCCGATAGAGCAACACGCCGCCGAGCGTCGTCTCGATTTTTTCCACGACGATGCGCTGCAGCAGGGGGCGGCTGGCGTAGATTTTCCACCCGGCGAGGCCGAGCAGAGCGGCGACCACCAGAGTGGCCGCCGTCAGCAGGCGCCGGCGTCGTTTCTTCATGGCCGACAGGCGTGACGAGTTGATGTGGAGCTATTCCAAATCCAGCGGTACCGGCGCGGCGTCGAACTGGGCCGCCGGCATGCCATGGGGTTCGAGGTCGCCAGCGATGATTTGTTCGCTGACCCGGCCAAAGCGGCGTTCGCGGCGTTGGTAAGCCAGCAGCGCTTCGTAGAATTCGCAACGGCGGAAGTCCGGCCACAGCACTTCGGTGACGTAGATCTCCGTGTAGGCCAGTTGCCACAGCAGGAAATTGCTTACGCGCAGTTCACCGCTGGTGCGAATCAACAGATCCGGGTCTGGCAGCTCAGAGGTGTAGAGGAAGGACTTGATCAGTTCATCATCGATGGCCGACGGGTTCAAGCGGCCGGCCTTGACTTCGGCGGCGATGCGGCGCATGGCATCCGTCAGCTCCTGGCGGCTGGAATAACTGAGCGCCAAATTGAGGGTCAACCCGGTATTCTTGCTCAGCGCACGCATGGCGTGTTCCATGCCGGCGCGGGCGACATAGGGCAGATCATTCAGATGGCCGATGGTCATCAGGCGGACGTTGTTGCGATTCAGCTCTTCGATCTCTTCCCGAATGGTCTTGACCAGCAAACTCATGAGCGCCGCGACTTCGCTCTTGGGCCGCCTCCAGTTTTCCGTCGAGAATGTGTAAAGCGTGAGGTAGCGGATGCCCAGCTCACCGCTGGCGCGCACGATCTCGCGTACGGAATTGATGCCTTCACGATGGCCGTGCACGCGCGGCCGGTTGCGCAGATTTGCCCAGCGGCCGTTGCCATCCATGATGATGGCAACATGCTCGGGCAGCGGCCCCCGCTTCAGGCGACTGATGTATTCATCCCAGACCTCCTGGTCTGCTTTGCTGTCTTCAGAACCCCGCCAATTCGTCGGGCGAAAACCATCCTGTTTGTCTTCCGCATTCATGGACGCTACTCGTAACTCGCTTAAGTTTTGGAGGTTATTTTGTGAATCCAACATGGCTGCGAAACATACTCGTTGGCTCATTCAAAGTCAAGGAGAATTCCATGCTGCCGGGGGAGGGCAAGCCACAGCCGTAATACTCTGCGCAGTATGGATTTATCGCGCGCCCCGCGGCGCACGAAACTGCCGGAATAACATGAGGTAGCGACAAGCACATTGCCTGCGCAACAACTTTAAGACAACGTAACTTTGCCTGCCGCCGCCGTTGGCTGAAAAACAATAAATTTCTGAAAAATGCTTGCGCATCGCGGCAACTTTTTGTTTATTGACAGCCGCTTTTGCTCTTGTGTATCGGAGCAAGCACTCCGGGCTTCGCTGCCGCTGCGCAACTCCAGGACGAGGCGGGCAGGCCGGCAGAAAGCCGGACAGTCTCTTCAATTCTCACGTTGCTCCGCTGAACCATGCTGACAGGGAGGTCTACCCATGTTCAAATTCAAATCCCGCGAGCTTGATTTCATTGAAATCTTACCCCCATCTTCGGAAGCGCTCAAAGAGAATCTGGAAACCATTCTGAGTGATTCGGAACGTTGGAATGCCGCGCTGGCCAGTGTCGATCATCAAACCGGCACCTATCGCATCGTGCTGGAAGGCCGTTTGCGCGAAGCTGAGAGTATTAATTGAGTGAAGAAGATTGGCGGTTCGCGAAGGCTGTTGCCGGCGGCGGCAACAGCCTTTTTTGTTTGCCGGC
This sequence comes from bacterium, assembly GCA_037445455.1. Classification (GTDB taxonomy): domain Bacteria; phylum Zhuqueibacterota; class Zhuqueibacteria; order Zhuqueibacterales; family Zhuqueibacteraceae; genus Coneutiohabitans. The sequence goes on from JBBIKM010000218.1 coordinate 7,456, forward strand.
GTTCAGCTCGGCGGCCGGCGGTTCCTGCTGGCCGCCTGCACCGCAAGCGCCGCACCCACAATGCCGGCGAGATTGCCGCTCTCGGCTGGTTTGATTTCAGCGGGCAGTTTGAGGTACTTGGAAAATTTCTTGTAGTCTTTCACGGCGCCGCCGCCGAGGATGATCAAATCCGGCGAGAGCAGGAGGGACATATGATCGAGATACTCCTGCACGCGCATCGCCCACTTCTTCCAGCTCAGTTTCTTGCGCACCCGCACTTGATCGGAGGCGCGGCGTTCCGCTGCTTTTCCGCGGATTTGCACATGGCCAAATTCGGTGTTGCTCACCAGCTTGCCGTTCACGAACAAGGCGCTGCCGATGCCGGTACCCAGGGTGAGCAGCAAGACTTTGCCGGAGTGGCCGCGACCGGCGCCGAACCGCATCTCCGCCAATCCGGCCGCATCGGCATCATTGATGACCGTGACCGCACAGCCGGTGGCCTCCCGAAACAGACTCTCCGCGTGCTTGCCGATCCAGGCTTTGTCCAGATTGGCGGCGGTGAGCACTTTGCCGTTCTGCACCACGCCCGGGAAGCCGATTCCAATCGCACCCTGCCACGCAAAGTGCTGCGCCATCTTTTGCACGATCTTTGCGACCTTGGCCGGCGTGGCCGGATGGGGCGTGAGCAGACGCAGACGCTCTTTCTTCAGCCTGCCGGTGTTGGGGTTCACCGGTGCGCCCTTAATGCCTGTGCCGCCAATGTCAATGCCGAGAATCTCCATGGTGCCTCCAGAGAATGTGCGGTCTGCGGGGTCATGACGCTTCTTTGAAGCTGCGGGAAAAACCGGTTGTCGTGTCGTTGGCTGTGGCACCCCGGCGGCTGCCGATCGCGGGTGTGCATGCTCAGTTGGCCAGCGCCCGCCGCGGTGAAGTGGCGGCAATATAAGCAAGCGGCTGCAGGAATCAAAGATGAGACATGACTTTCTGTGCCAGGCGCGGCCGCTTGGGGGAAATTATTCTTGCATTTGAATGGCCTGTTGCATAGACTTGCTGCCGCTGCCATCGGAAATTTCGTCACAACCAGATCAAGATCGGACGGCATGATCTCCGCAATTCCACTCACACCGCTGTTCCGGCAGGAAGGTGTGGTCTCGCTCATCTTTCAATCGGGGCTTTTTGCCAAGCTCATTCTGGCGAGCTTGCTGCTGTTGTCGATCATCACCTGGGCGATCACCATCAACAAATACTGGCAATTCCGCGGCATTACCACCGATTTCCTGCGGCTGCTGCACAGCCTGCGGCCGAATTCGGAGGTGGCGGCGGTCTATCAAACCGCGGTGAAGGAAATCGGCGGGCCGGTGGGACGCATTTTCGAAGAGGGCTTTGTCACCATTGCCGGTTATCTCGATCCGGTGAAGTCGCCGCGCGGCCGCAAACTCGACCTGTCGATGGACGGCGTGCTGCCGGCCATCGAAAAGGATGTCAACCTGCGGCTGCAAACCGCCAGCGTCACCGAAATCTCCAGCCTGGCGGCCGGTATTCCCTTCCTGGCGACCTCGATCAGCCTGAGCCCGTTTCTCGGGCTGCTGGGCACGGTTTGGGGCGTGATGCACACCTTCCTGAGCATCGGCCAGGCCGGCGGCAGCGCCGATTTGTCGGTGGTGGCGCCCGGCATCGCCGAGGCCCTGGTCACCACGGTGGCAGGCCTGCTGGTCGCCATTCCGGCGCTGCTGTGCAACAATTTCCTCTCGGCCCGCCTGAGCCGCATCGAAGATGATTTTGCCCGCCTCAACACGGAACTGGCCATTTACTTCAACCACGTCGTCCACCGTGAGAAACTCAAAAACGAAGATCGTCTCGGACATCAACGTCACCTCGCTTCTTGATATCGCTTTTGTGTTGTTGATTGTCTTCATCATCGCCGCGCCGTTCATGCGCTCGGGCGTCAAAGTCGACCTGCCGGGCACGATTGCGCCGCAGCCGCAACCGCCGCGCGCCATCGTGGTGACGGTGAGCCGCACCGGCGAGGCGTTTGTGGACGGTGAGCGCACGGCTTTGACCGGCATCGGCACGAGTATCTCTGCCAAACTCAAGAACGCGCCCAACCAGCCGGTGTTGATCGAGGGCGACACGCGCGCTGAATACGGCAAGATCGTTGCGGTGATGGACATGGTGCGGCAGGCGGGCATCCAAAATGTGGGGTTGATTCTGGAGCCCCTGGCCGCCAGGAATAAATAGCGTCGGTCCAGAAATGAAGCTACCACCCGGGCGGTGAAATTTTGGGACGGACACCACAGCTTGCCCGGGTCAGATTCACCGCGGAGAGGCAGAGTTCACCGGGAATTCGGGCAATCTCGCCCTGCGGACTCTACGACGTCGCGCGAATTCTTCGAATGTGACATTGTCAAGCTGGAGAGCATCTGCTCGAAAATGTTCCAACCCCGGCTGAGCCGGGGGTTCCCAAACGTCGAGTCTATGTGGAAGCTGCGAGGATTGTGATGCAACGGCGCAG
>JBBIKM010000219.1:0-9645 GCA_037445455.1 bacterium
CCCTTGTGGGGCAATGAAGCGTGCAGGATCAGTCGCCCACAAGGGGCGAAGGCTACGGCAATTCCAATGAACCGCCCGGGCGCTCGTTTTGAAGATGAATAACGCCTATCGCCAGCCCGGGCGGTAATCTTCCTCGTAGCCCTGCGCCCTTGTGGGGCAATGAAACGTGCCGGATCAGTCGCCCACAAGGGGCGAAGGCTACGGCAATTCCAATGACCCGCCCGGGCGCTCGTTCTGAAGATGAATAACGCCTATCGCCAGCGCCCGGGCGGTGGTTTTCTCTCATTCAACCTCGCAATACCAAGCCAGCCACAATGGCCTTGACATCCGCTTTCCAGGATTGCATATTTCCATCAGCCAAAACTCTCAGTTCAACAGCTTGTCAAGCTGCCCTATGCTCACCACCCTCGAACAAATCCAGGAAGTCGCACAGCGCATTGGCAAAGAATTCTCGCCGCAGCGCATCATCCTGTTCGGCTCCTACGCCTACGGACACCCGACGCCGGACTCCGATGTGGATTTGCTGGTGATCACGCCGTTTGAAGGGCGCTCTGCTGAGAAGTCTGTCGAGATTCGACTCAAGGTGAGACCGCCTTTCCCGATGGATTTGCTGGTGCGTACTCCGGAGAAAGTGCAGGAACGCTTGAATATGGGCGATTCGTTCATGCGTGAAATCTTAATGAAGGGCAAAGTGCTTTATGAAGCCGCTGACGCATGAATGGGTGGCCAAGGCCGAAGGCGATTTCGCCATGGTTGAGCGCGAGGCTCGCGCACGCAAAAAGCCGAACTATGATGGCCTCTGTTTTCATGCCCAGCAATGCGCTGAAAAATATCCAAAAGCGAGGCTCTGTGAGGCTGAAATCGAATTCCCCAGAATTCACGATTTGGTAACATTGCTTGATCTGGCGCTGGCCGTCGAACCTCTGTGGGAAGCCTTCCGCGAACATTTGGGATTTCTCACCGATTTTGCCGTAACCTTTCGTTATCCCGGCGAATCTGCCGACCGGAAAACCGCGCTGGAGGCGCGCCAACGCTGCCGGCTGTTCCGGCGCGAGGCGCGCGCAGCGCTGGGATTGGAAGTTTGATTTCGCCGCAGTGAATCAAAACAAGCCCCCTGCAACTCCCCCGCTTGAAATCTTATTTTTTTGCATTATCCTGCACATTCCGCCACAAATGCCTTGACATCCAGCGGGGGTGGTTGCATATTGCGCCCGTTTGCTTCCACCTCAAATGCCGCCCAATCCGCATCTGCTGCAATCCCGTGTCTTGTCCGGGCGGATTTTGCGAAGCGAGCCGCCCAAGCCGGCAGTGCTGTCCGCTCGCTGCGTTGAATCTGCCCACAAAGCTTTGCTTTTCGCCGCGACTGCCAACGGCCGATCGTTTCCCCGTCTCGCTCGACTCCGGTCGATGAGGGTGGTTTCGAACCGACAACCGAGGAGCCCCGCCGATGTTGAACACGTTCATCAAAACCTACAGCAATCGCAGCTACAAACACGTCACCATGGTGCGCCACCAGGGCACGGTCATCGCCTTTGCGCTGGACAGCGAACGCCGCATCTTTTACTCGGTTTTGGATCTCGAAAACAGCGAGATCAAATCTCCCCTCGATGTCAACTATTGGCTGGGCAATCCCAAAGAATTGGTCTTTCCCAATGAAATCGCGGAAGTGGGCGTGGGCGTCGCCGATCAGACTCTCCTGCCTGCAGTGAAGAAGGGCAGCCGCACGCCGGCAGCGCCGGGCACGCGTGTGCGCGAGGATGAAAAAGATTTGTTTCTTTCCACCACGGCGCGCCTCACCGCAGATGCGCCGTTTCAGGCATTATCCGACGGCCGGCACGTGTTCATCTTTCGCCAGGCGATTGACGCGCATCATGCAGACATGGTTTTCAAGCTCGATGCGGATGGCAATCCCATCAAAGACGCAAATGGCAATCCCGTGCCGCTCGTGAATGCGACGCTGCTCGTCGATCGATTCGTGCTCGCCGGCACGGATTTGAAAACGAAAATGGAAGTCCGCTACCAGCGCAGCCGCAGCAAAACCCGGCCGGAGAGCCGCAAAGACAGTCTGGGCGCGAAGGACATGGAAGACAATCCCTTCTTCGAGCCGACGCAGGAATTGCGCTTCATCGGCAATTTGACCGGGGGCCGCTTCACCGCGCTGTTGCTGCCCACGCAGGTGGTGGGCGTGCAGCGCTGGCAGATTTTTTCACATAACAGCAAAACCGGCGCGATGGATTCTTTTAATATCGAACGCGCGCAAGACGGGTTGTTCAACACCCGCGGTTCGCAAGAGCCGATGCGCGACGGTCACGCCGACTCCGCGCTGCGTTTTGAAAACGGGGACTGGCATATCGATCTCGGCGCGGGCGTGCCTGTCGGCTTTATCCCACCAGCGCCGACGGCGTGCAGGCGTTGCTCACCGACAATGGCCGCGACAAGAATTCCGCGCCTTCGTTGTGGACGTATCAAGGCCGGGCGATTCGCGCAGGCTTCGGCGACGGTGAAAAATGGTATGAATTCACCACCAATCACATTCTCGCTCTCAATGCGTGGAATCATGTGGCGGTGACGTTCAATGGCGAGTCGTATCGTGTGTTCGTCAACGGCGAAGAACGCCATCGCACCAGTCAAGTCGAAGTTTATCTCGACGGCGTGAAGCAGGAGGAACGCGAATCGCTTGCCGGCAAGAAGCCGGTGAACCGCGGCATTCGCCATTTCGGCGAGCCCAACGGCAATTCGCTGCACGGCACGCTCGATGAAATCCGCCTGTGGCGCCGCCCGCGCTTGCAGGCCGAGATTCAGTCAGACCGGCGCATGCGTCTCACCGGCCTGGAGCCGGGACTCGCGGGCTACTGGCGTTTTGATGAAGCCTCCGGCGATATCGCTTACGATCAAACCGACAATGCCGTCCATGGCGCCAAACACGGCGGCGAGTGGGTCACTTCCGATGCGCCGATCGGCGAGAATTCGGGTTTGCAGCGCGGCAGTTTTCGCATTGCCGGTCGCGAAATCGCTTCCGGGCCGGCTGCGCTGTTGTATTATCATCAGGAGAAAACCGCCGGCGGTTACGAGGGCAGGGAAAAGCCGCTCAAACACAGCGCGCGCGTGATGCTGGCGCTGGCCACGCACAGCAGCAACGGCGTGAACAAGGAAATCGCGGCACTCGATTTCGGCGTGGCCAGCACCGGCCGGCTGGCGCAAACGCCCGACCATCTGGAATTGCCGGTGATTGCGCGGCCCTCGCTCGGCGGTAAAACCATCGACGAGCTGCTCCATGAAGTCACCACCGCCGAACAGGAAGTGCTGGGCCTGCGCAATGACATCGTCAATCTCACCGATGAAATCGAGGTGCTCAACGGCGTAAGCGATATCGTGAACGAGGCGATTGACAACACCGGCAATCGCCGCGTTAGCGACATTCGTTTTGGCGAACGCGCGCGCATCAATGAGAAGATTCAAGATCTGCAAGACCGGCGAGCGGCGCTGGCGCAGGCGCGCAGCCGCGAGCAAAACCTGCAAAGCGAGCTGACCAACGGCCGCGTCTGGCTGTACGAACACAGCAATTTTCGCGGCCGGGTGATTTCCTACGGCCGCAACGGCGGGCAATTCGGCGGCGGCTTCGTGGGCTACACCGATTTGCGCGAACGCGGCTTCAATGATCTCATTTCTTCGATCAAAATGTCGGAAGCGCTGCAAGTCAAAGTCTATGAGCATGCCAATCGCGGCGGCAAATCCAAAACCTTCACTTCGGACACCGGCTATGTCGGCAACGACTGGAATGACATCATTTCGAGTCTCGATATTCAAATCAACTCGAGTTTCAATCAAAAGTTGAATGCTGCCGTGCAGGCGCGCCTGGCCGCGGAAAATGCCGTGGCAACGGCAACGCAGGTTTTGCGCGAGGAACGCACGAACCTCGCGGCCACGCGCCAGGATAAAATGCGGCAGCGCCGCGAGAAGGAAGCGTTGCTCACCAGCAGGCAAACCGGATTGGACAAGCTGCGCGTGTCGCTCAACGAGGGCGTGGCCGCGCCCATGGCCCTGGTGTTCACCGACCCCATCGGCTTGAGCCTCACCGGCGGCTTGCTGGAATTCGCCTGGACGAATGAAGCGCCGCTGCTGTTCGACAGCGCCACCGGCAAGCTGGCTTTGTATTTTCGCGGCACGGACGATCAATTCTTCGTCACCTACTACAACACGCTCACGCAGCGGCCGCAATACCGTTTGGTCGATGAACGCGGCAGCGAGTGCCTGCTGTGCGTCGCGCGCTCCACCGAGCCGGAGATGGATCAGCTCAAAATCAACCTTCTCGCCGGGGCTGACGAGGCCACCTGCACGGTGATGATTACAGGTCCGGCGGATAAAGACGGCAATCAAATCGTCGAAACCTGGCGGCAGGTGCCGCGCCATCCCGAGCGCTTCGCGAGAGTATTGAACGGTTTGGCGAATGAACGCGCCTATCTCGGCGCCGGCACGATCGTGGTCAATGAAGGCCGCCTCGAGGCGGTGAACCTTGCCGCAGGCAGCCGCCGCGCGCTGGAAAAGGGCATGACGCTGCGCGCCGGTGATTTGCGCATGACGGTGCTGGAAAACGCCGACAAAGGCGCGACCACGATTGCCGTGCAGAGCGCCGCCACCAGCGCGCCGGGCGGGGAAGTGCCGGTCTTTTTTATTGAATATGATTACGGCCAGCATGCCAGCGCCAACCGGATTCCCAGCGACTTGAGCAACGGCTCGCTGCTGATTCTGTCGGGCGCGTTGAGTGCCGCCGGCGCGGTGCAAATCGACCAGGAGCTGGCGAGCGGCAACACGATTTCATGTTTGTGGACCGCGGCAGCGCCCGGACACACGCTGGCGTTTGACGGCGCGAAAAGCCATGCGCACCTGAATTCCACCAATCAAACCGATCTGAAAAAATTCGCGGCTGACGGCGATGTGACGCTCGAAGCCTGGGTGCGGCCGCAGGTGATCGAGCATCGCGGCCAGATCATCCAGCATCGCTCGGCAAATTCGCGCTATGCCCTGGGCCTGGAACGGCGCGAGTTGCGATCCGCGCTGCGCTTTGACGGCGTGAATGACTACATCAGCATTGCCAATCACGAAGCCTTGAATTTCGCGGGCGCGATCACGCTCGAAGCCTGGATCAAACCCACGCTGGAAAGCAGCCGCACGATTCAGAACATCGTCGCGCACGGCTACGCCAACAATCCCAATGCCGAAGTGTTTCTGCGCATTTTGCAGAGCGAGGGCAAATTCTACTATGAAGCCGGTTCGTGGAACGGCGCCAATCATCTCGTGGCATTTGAAATGCCGGCTGCGGATCGCACCGGCTTGAATTGGGTTCATCTTGCCGGCGTTTATGACGGCAGCGCGTGGCGGCTGTTTCGCAACGGCGTGGAAGTCGCCTCGCAAAGCGGGAACACCGGCGCGCTGCCGGTGCAAGTGGAGTGGGCCATCGGCAGCCGCGGCGGTGCGCCAGAGCGGCTGTTCAAAGGCGAAATCGCTGACGTGCGCATTTGGAAACGGGGCCGCACGCAAGCCGAGATTCAAGCGGACATGAATCGCCAGCTTGGCGGCAATGAAACCGATCTGGTTGGCTACTGGCATTTTGAAGCGGGTTATGCGCGCGATTATTCGCGTCACAATCATGACAGCACGAAGCACGGCGGCCCGCAGCTTGCGGTTTCGCCGCTGCCGGGTTATGCCGCTTTCGCCGGCGCGGGTGACTTGTTCGTGCAAGCGAAGGAGCCGTTCGCGGCGGGCAGTTGGACGCATCTTGCCGCGGTTTACAATCAATCGTATGCCTTGCGCTTTGACGGCGCCTCCCATCTCGATTGCGGCACGGACAGCACGCTCGATATCGCGGGTGACTTGACCATCGAAATTTTTTTGCAGGCGGGGAATCAAAATCCGCTGGGCCTTCTCAGCAAGGGCAAAATCGACGACGGCACCGCGGAGAACTCGCCCTTCACGCTTTATGCCGACGAAAACAACCGTCTTGTGTTCGCTTTCGAAGATGCGGAGAACGGCAACCATGTCTTCGCCTCGGACAGCAATGCCTTGCAACGCGGCCAATTCACGCGCCTGGCGGTGACGCGCAAGCAGCAAGTCGTCACCACCGAACAGCGCGACGGCAGCGGCAATCTCACCGGCACGGCCGTGGAGCAGTGGCACGACATCACATTTTACAAAATGAATGACGCCGGCGCGATGGTGAAATGCGGCACGGGAAAATATGAAGGTCCGGAAATCGGCAGCAGCAATGATCCGTTTGAAATCGGCCGGGCGTTTTTGCCGGGCTGTACAACGTGCAGGTGGGCAATGAAATCGTCGTTTCAAAGGCATTATCAGCGAAGTGCGCATTTGGAATCTTGCGCGCGATCCGGAAAACATCGGAGTGGATCTCAAAGGCAATGAAAAGGGCCTGGTCTCGTGGTGGCGCTTCGAAGAAAATCAGGGCAACCTCGCCTTTGATTCCAAAAGCAGCAATCATGCGCGCTTCAAAGGCAATATTGAATGGATCAAGAATCCTGAATTCCGTGCCTCGCGCCTGACGCTGTATCGCAACGGCGAAACCGTGGCCACGGAAATCAAGAACGCAAGCGGCTTTCCGGTTGATCGGGATCAATTCACGCTGGGCGCGCTCGGCAACAGCACGGCGCAGAATTTCTTCCAGGGCGAGATGGAGGAGGTGCGGGTGTGGCGCATGGCGCGCACGCAGGAGCAAGTGCAGGATAATCTTTTCACCCGCCTGCCCGGCGAGAAGGAGGAGTTGATCGCGTATTACACCTTTGATGCGGAAAAGCCCGGAGAGCTGACGGATCATTCGTTTCGCGGCAACGATCTGGCTTTGCGCGACACGCTTTACGTGTTTTCCACCGCGCCGATCAACGAAGATGCGCCGCAAGTGCGCAGCGCGCTGGCGGGATTGCGCACGCCGTTCCATGGCATCTTGCAGAGCCGGCTGGCCGTGCAGGAATATGGCGATTTGCAATACGACGTCGAAGGCAATCTCATCGGTGTGCTCAAACGCTGCTATGCGCTGGTGCGCAACGGCCAATGGCATTTGATCACCGGCTTCAAAGTCGGCAATCTGGTGACGGAATGGATCGGCCAGGTGCAGTTCGATCCGGAGATGATCGGCTTCATCGAAGGTCCGCCGCCGGCGCCGAGTGAGAATCTCACCTTTTTTGATTATGTGTTGAAGGAATTCACGGATTATGACGGCGCCACCGCGATCGAGATTACCGATGCGCAGAAAACCACGTTCACGTATTCCGCCAATCGCGATCGCGGCTTCGACATGAATGTGGAACTGGCGGCGGAATTCGGCGGCGGCACGCAGGAGTTTGTGAGCACGCCGGTGGCCCTGGCGTTTCCCCTCGTGCTCACCGAGGTGGTGGAGGCGGACATCACCGGCGGCCTCAAGGCCACCTTCGAGCACAGCCTGGGCTGGCTGCAAGACGCGAGCATTGGCCGCGGCAAAACCACGACGAAAACCAGCAAGCTCGAGTTGCGCGGCATTGTGGAGAACATCAACAATATTCGATATCCCTATCCCAAAGTGGGACGGCGTTACGTGCCGGACAACGTCGGTTTCGCGCTGGTGCAATCCGAAACCGCGGATGTGTTTGCGCTGCGGCTGGCGCACAACAACGCGCTGGTGTCCTATCAAATGCGGCCCAACCCCGACATTCCGAAGGATTGGAACATCATTTCCTTTCCCATCAATCCGCACTACACCAAACAGGGCACGCTCGACGGCAAAGTCGGTTTCGATCCCGACGTCGATTATCCCAACGCGCTCACCTACAGCCCCGACAGCAGTTATTTCAAACCGATCGAAGCCTATGCGTTGAAGAATCGCATTCAACGCGAAGAGGAAGCGTTGCGCGCGTTTTACGAGCAATGGGACGCTGGCGCCAAAGGCCGGCGGCAGGACGCTCTGCATTTTTCGAGCAAGGATTTGGCGGAGGGCAAACTCCTCAACAATCTGCCCAAAATCGAAAAACGCAATCTCGTCAATACCTACGTGTGGACTTCGGACGGCGGCATGTTTGCCGAGACGCAGGAAACCTTCGATGTTTTGCAGGAAACCATGGGAGGATCGTATTCCTTCAAAGGCCAGGCCGGCGGCCGCCTGTCGATTGAAACCACGATTTTCAAAGTCGCGGCCAAGTTCGAAGTGCAGGCGATGTTCGGCGGCCACCTCAATCTCACCGTGACCAAAAGCGAGGAATCGGAAAACACCTTTGGCGTCAACGTCGAATTGGGCGGGGTGGAACGCAACATCTATTTTCGCACGCCTGAGGGCGAGATCGTGATGGACAACAGCGATCCCAACAATCCCAAACCGAAAAGATGGCCGGGCAAAGTCAATGCGTACCGTTTCATGACGTTCTATCTTGAACCCAAGCCCGAGAATTTCGACGCGTTCTTCAACAAAGTCGTGGATCCGATTTGGATCGCGCAAAGCGATGATCCCAACGCCGTCGCGCTGCGCGAGGCGCAACAATCCGGCAGGAAGCCGCCGTGCTGGCGCGTCATGCACCGCGTCACGTTCGTGAGCCGCATTCTGCCGGATTTCAGCGACCCAACCGCGCCGCCGCTGGAAAGCGCGCTCAAGGCGCTCGATATCGAAAGCAATTATGAATTGATCAAGCTGCTCGAACCGTTCGTGGCGAACAAGCTCACCAACTTCGCGGAGTTCTCGCGCGCGATTCGCGACACCATCAAGACATATCATCCCGAGCTGCAGCCGCACAGCGAGGCCATCATTCAATACATGAGCTTGTATTTCGGCATCACCGAAGATACGCTGCTGCCCGGCGGTGGCGAGGATGATTTTATCGACGGCGGCGCGCCGTTGTTGCCGGAAGTCGACGCCGGCCCGGATAATCCGCAGACGATTGCGATCAACAGCGCGCTGGAGCTGCAAGGCACATTGATCAACAGCCAGCAGCCGCTGGCGAATTTGCTGATCGTGTGGAGCAAAGTGAGCGGTCCTGCCGAGGTTACCTTCGATGATGCCAACCGCCTGGTGACGCAAGCGCATTTTACCAGCCGCGGCAAATATGTTTTGCGCCTAACCATGAATGACGGCCTGTTTGCGGCGAGCGATGATCTCACCGTCGTCGTCAACAGCGAGCCGCGGGTTTCAGCGGGCGCTGATCAAATGATTCGCCTGCGCGATACCGTCGCGTTGCAGGGCGCATTGTTGGATTCCGGCCTGGGCGATGAAGCGAGTGGCACACTCACCTATCTTTGGTCGGTGGAAAGCGGGCCGGGCGAGGTGACATTTGCCAATCCCAATGCGCTGGCTACCACAGCCACGTTCACGAAGAGTGGGCCGTATTTGCTGCGCCTCACCGCGAACAACGGCTTTTTCACCGCGAGCGATGATGTTGTGATTTCAGTTGCCGGCCGGGTGACGCAAGGCCTGCAAACGCTGCACGTTTTCAAGGAAGGCAGCGGCACAACGGTGCGCGACATGGCCGCACTCGATCCGCCGTTACCGTTTGTGCTTCCCGAGAGCGGCGTGACCTGGGTGGAGGGCGGCCTCGCGCTTTCGGAACCAACGATTCTGGAGACCGCGCAATCGCCAACGCGCTTGTTCAACGCGTTGCGATCTTCAAATGAGTTGAC
>JBBIKM010000220.1:0-9573 GCA_037445455.1 bacterium
GAGTTTCTTCCGAGCACGAGGGAAGATTCTTCCAGAATGACACGTTAAGGGACTTGCAAACCAACCCGTAACGAGTATAGTTGGAAAAATTTTTTGATAGTCGTGCCTTCAATTGTTTTGCCATGGGGGAAAAGTTGGTGACGTTCGACCTCTTGTCTGCAGGCAGGCTGGAGGCCTGCGCGACTTCACTCGCCACTGAGGGATTACAGTTTGGAAAATGTGCTTGCTTGCCGTGAAAAAAATCCTAAACTCTCAGCCGTTAAATCGCAGCGTTGGTGAATGGTTTGCAGGGAAGGAGGTTGCATGCTCAACTACATCTGGCTGGGGTTGATCGTCATCGCGGTGGTAACCGGGGCGGCCACCGGCAACATTCAGCAGGTCACCAAGCAGGCGTTCGATTCCGCGGAGACCGCGGTCAAAATCGCGTTGGGCTTGATCAGCATCATGACGCTGTGGCTGGGCATCATGAAGATTGCCGAGCAGGCGGGTTTCATCCGCATGCTGGCCCGCGCCCTGGCGCCGGTGATGCGCCGGCTGTTCCCGGAAGTGCCGCCGGAACATCCGGCGATGGGCGCGATGCTGCTCAACATCGCCGCCAACTGGCTGGGCCTGAGCAATGCCGCCACGCCCTTCGGCCTGAAAGCCATGGAAGAACTGCAGCAGCTCAATCCCAGGAAAGACACCGCCACCAACGCCATGGCGATGTTCCTCGGCATCAACACCGCCAGCATCACCCTGATTCCGAGCACGATCATCGGCATCCGGGTCTCGCTGCAATCCAACAATCCCTTTGAGATCATCGGCACCACCATTTTCGCGAGCGTGTGCGCCACCACCACGGCGATCATCGTGGCAAAACTGTTGAGCCGGCTCCCGGCATACCGCAAGGACGATCCGCTTCTCACCGCGCCACCCCCAGCGGAGGGCCAGCATGAGTGATTTTTTCCGCGCCGCACTCGAATTGATATCGACCTGGGCGATCCCGGCTTTGCTGCTGGTGATCCCGCTGGTCGGCTTCTTCCGCAAGGTCAAGGTCTATGAATGCTTCGTGGAGGGCGCAAAGGAGGGGTTCAATGTCGCCGTTCGCATTATTCCATTTCTGGTGGCAATTCTGTTTGCCATCGGCATGTTTCGCGCCTCCGGCGCGATGGATCTGTTCGTGAAGCTGCTCTCGCCGGTGACGGATTTGATTGGCCTGCCGGCGGAGGCCCTGCCGGTGGCCTTGATGCGGCCGCTTTCCGGCAGCGGCTCGCTCGGTCTCGCCACCGAATTGATGAAAACCCACGGCCCGGATTCATTCATCGGTCGGCTGGTTTCCACCATGTACGGCAGCACCGAGACGACTTTCTATGTTCTGGCGGTCTACTTTGGTTCGGTCTCCATCAAGAAAATCCGGCATGCGCTGGCCACCGGCTTGATCGCCGACGTGGCCGGCTTGCTCGCCGCGGTTTTCATCTGCCATTTGATTTTTGGATGAACCGCTCGCCGGGCTTGCAGTTGCACCGGCGGGGTATTATTTTCCCAGCCGGCGTTTCCACTCAACTCGATAATCTAGCCATGAGGTGTGCAGTGCAATTTCTTCATTCCCCTCGTTCCTTTTGGTTCAAATGCCTCGGCGTGTTGGTGGTGCTGCTCGGATTGGCCGGCTGCGGCGCCAGTCGCACCGCCAGCAAAGCGGAACGGCCGGCGACCACGCGCACGCCGCCGCGGCCGACCACTCCCGCGAGCCGGCCCGCCACTGCTCCAGCAAATACTCCGGCCGCCGATCCCGCCGGCATGGTTTATGACGAATCGTTTGATCCATCCACTCTGCGCGAGCCGCCCTTCGACATTCCCCCCAAGCTGCCGCGCGAGCAGGTGCAATCGCAATCCTTCGTTCAAGTGCAAATTGACACGGCGGCAGACGATACCTCCTGGGTGACGGTGCCCGGCTACCAACTGCAGTTGTTGCAAACCGAGGACGGCCAGCAGGCGCGCGAGGCCATGAAGATCGCGATGGTGGATCTCGACACGGATGTGCAGGTGATCTACGATCCGCCGTACTACAAAGTGCGAGCCGGGCGCTTCGTCAATCGCTATGATGCGGAACGACTGCAAAAGTTGGCGGACGAGAAAGGATACACCTATGCCTGGGTGGTGCGCACGCTGGTGCGGGTGCGCGCCTATGAGTTGAGCAACCAGCAGTGACTTGCGTCCACCTGCTGGAGCAATCCTGACAAGTCACCCTCGTTCGGTCTGGCACGCCCGGAATAACTGGCGAAATTTCAAGGGCTTTGTTCATTCCGGTGCCAAAATTCCGTTTGGAAACCGAACGATTTTTTATTAAATTGCGCCGTCAATTTTGGGAGAGAAGCATGTCTGGTCACAATAAATGGGCCAAAGTCAAACATGTGAAGGCCAAGCAAGATGCGATTCGCGGCCGCATCTTCACGCGTCTCATCAAGGAAATTTCCCTGGCTGCCCGCAACGGCGGCGGCGATGAAACCTCCAATGCGCGCTTGCGCAAGGCCATTCAGGATGCCAAGGCCGCCAACATGCCGGCGGCCAACATCGAGCGCGCGATCAAACGCGGCACCGGTGAGCTGGAAGGTGTGAGCTATGAAGAAGCGACCTACGAAGGCTATGGTCCGGGCGGCGCGGCGATGATCGTCGAGGTCGTCACCGACAACAAGAACCGCACGGTGGCCGACATTCGCCACTTGTTTTCCAAACATGGCGGCAACATGGCGGAATCCGGCGCGGTGGCCTGGATGTTCGAGAAGAAGGGCATTTTCACGGTGACCACCGGCGGTCGCAGCGAAGACGAATTGCTCGAAGCCGTCATTGACGCCGGCGCGGAGGATCTGAAATACGATCCCGAATCGTCCGATATCCTGTCCACCCCCGCGGATTTCGAAGCCGTGAAAGCCGCGCTCGAAAAGAAGGGCATCGCCATCGAAAAGGCGGAAGTGGGGATGTATCCCAAGAATACCGTCAAGGTGGAGGGCAACGACGCAGTCAGGCTGCTCAAGCTCATGGATGTGCTCGATGAGCATGACGACGTGCAGCACGTCTACTCGAACTTCGATATTGCCGACGAGGTCATGAGCCAGTTGGAATAGCCGGCTGACGCCTTCCACTCACGCACACAATTCTTCTATCCCGCGACGAACACTTGCGATGCAGGGATGCCTAATTTTGGGAGCAGATCCCGGATTGATCACGACCGGTCTTGGCTTGATCGAAGCCAGGGGCGGTCATTGTTTTTATAGAGGGTCTGTCGCGATCGCGCCGCCGCGCGACTGGGCGCTCGAACGCCGCCTGGACCATCTCTTCACGGCGACATGCGAATTTCTGGCGGCGCACCGGCCCGCTTTCATGGTGGTCGAGAAACTCATTCATGTGCAAAATTCGCTGGTGGCGCTCAAGCTCGGGCATGCCCGTGGCGCGCTGCTGCTCGCCGCCGCCCGCTCCGGCGTGCCGATGGTCGATTACACTCCCCGCGAAGTGAAGCTCGCGGTCTCCGGCAACGGCGCAGCTTCGAAGGAACAGATTCAAAGAATGGTGCAGGCGGTGTTGGGCATGAAAGAACTGCCCGCGCCGCACGACATTGCCGATGGCCTGGCGCTGGCGATTTGCCACGCCCATCGCACGCTCAAGCCGGCGCGCACCGCCCGGGCCTGAGCGGGCACGCCACGGCAGGCTTCCCGGGCTTTGCTGCCACCTCAAACCTGGCATGATTGAATGATTGCGCAACTGCACGGCCGCCTGATCAACAAATCTCCCGCCCGCCTCCTGCTCGAGGTCAATGGCGTCGGCTACGACATCGCGATTCCCCTTTCCACCTATGAGAAGCTCGGGCCGGTGGGCGAAAGCACCACGGTGTTCACCCACCTGCTGGTGCGGGAAGACGCGCTGCAGCTCTTCGGATTCGCCACGGCGGAGGAGAAACAGCTTTTCTTGCATCTGCTCACCGTCAACGGCGTCGGCCCCAAAGTGGCGCAGAGCATTTTGAGCGGCTGCACGGTCGAGACGTTTTGCCGCTACATTCAGCACAATGAAATCGGTGCGTTGACCGCCATTCCGGGAATCGGCAAGAAAACCGCGGAACGGCTGGTGGTGGAGTTGCGCGACCGGCTGGCGGGCCTGGCGGTCGCGGGCGAATCCACGGCGGTGCCGGCAGAGTCGGCGCAGGCCAATGAGGCGTTACTCGCCCTGGTTTCGCTGGGATATCCGCGGGCGGCCGCGGAAAAGGCGATCAAGCGCGCCGTGGAAGAAAACGGCAGCCTGAGCGTGGAAGCGTTGCTCAAGGCCGCGTTGCGCCACATTTGAATGAACGAGCTTGAACATGGCTGAGAAACTACAGCACGGCAACGATCGGCGCGCCACCAACCCCGATGTCCTGGAGGGTGAGCGTGATTTCGATCAGCGGCTGCGGCCGGCGCTGCTGGACGATTTTATCGGCCAGGAGAAGATGAAAAACAACCTGCGTGTGTTCATGCAGGCGGCGCGCGGCCGCCAGGAAGCGCTCGATCACGTGCTGCTCTACGGCCCGCCCGGCTTGGGCAAGACCACGCTGGCCAACATCATTGCCAACGAGATGGGCACGCAGCTCAAGAACACCTCAGGACCGGTGCTGGAAAAAGCCGGAGACTTGGCCGGCTTGCTGACCAACCTGGGCGAAGGCGACGTGCTCTTCATCGACGAAATCCACCGCCTGAATCGCGTGGTGGAGGAATACCTCTATCCCGCGATGGAAGACTACAAGCTCGACATCATCATCGACAAGGGCGCCAATGCGCGCTCGATCCAACTGCGGCTGCCCAAGTTCACCCTGGTGGGCGCCACCACCCGCGCCGGCCTGCTCACCAGCCCGATGCGCGCGCGCTTCGGCGTGGTCATCCGGCTCGATTACTACACTGCGGAGCAACTGCGCATCATCGTCGAACGCTCGGCCCGCATTCTGCAAATCGCGATCGAGCCGGCAGCCGCGGTGGAAATCGCGCGGCGCTCGCGTGGCACGCCGCGCATTGCCAACCGCCTGTTGCGCCGGGTGCGTGATTTTGCCCAGATCGACGGCGACGGCGTGGTGGGCCTGGAGCTGGCAAAATCTTCGCTGGCGCAACTCGACGTTGACGAGCTCGGCCTGGATGAGATGGACAAGCGCCTGCTGCGCACGCTGATCGAGAAGTTCAGCGGCGGACCGGTGGGCGTCAACACGCTGGCGGTGGCGGTGGGCGAAGAAGCCGGCACGCTCGAAGAAATCTATGAACCCTTTTTGATCCAGGAGGGTTTTTTGAAGCGCACGCCGCGCGGCCGGGTGGTCACGCCGCGTGCCTATCAGCATCTCGGTTTTTCACGGCCGCCACACCAAGCTGCCACACAGCAGGAATTTTGGTGAGCGCCGGGCACTCTGGTATACTCTCAACGCCGCCACCCGGCGGCGCCGCTCGCTCGCGAGGGGCGAACTGCTAACCAAATGGAAAGACGTTGACCGATGAAACTCTCCGATTTCAAAATCAACATTCCGGAAAAACTCATTGCGCAATACCCCGAAAAGAAGCGCGACAAGTCCAAGCTCATGGTGGTTGACCGCGAGCAGAAGACCATCGATGAGAAGATCTTTTCCGACATCGTGGACTACTTCGGGCCGGACGACTGTTTGGTGATCAATGAGACCAAGGTGTTTCCGGCACGCTTGATCGGCACCAAGGACAAGACCGAAG
The DNA here is from genome assembly GCA_037445455.1 of bacterium. Classification (GTDB taxonomy): domain Bacteria; phylum Zhuqueibacterota; class Zhuqueibacteria; order Zhuqueibacterales; family Zhuqueibacteraceae; genus Coneutiohabitans. The sequence goes on from JBBIKM010000220.1 coordinate 5,706, forward strand.
CCAAGGTCGAAATCTTTCTGCTGCGCCAGTTGGAAAACGGCCTGTGGGAAGTCTTGGTGCGGCCGGCGCGCAAAGTGCGCGTCGGCAACCGCCTCTCGGTCGGCCGCGATCTGGCCTGCGACGTGATCGACAACACCGTTTCCGGCGGCCGCGTCGTGCGCTTCAACTTCAACGGCGATTTCTTCGAGATCGTCGAGAAGCTCGGCCAGTCCCCGCTGCCGCCCTACGTCAAGCGCAGCCCCGAGCCGATGGACAAGGAGCGCTATCAAACCGTCTATGCCAATGTCCGCGGCGCGGTGGCGGCGCCGACTGCCGGCCTGCATTTCACCAAGGAGCTGCTGAAGAAAATCTCCAACAAGGGCACCCGCATCGTGCCGATCGTGCTCCATCTCGGCTTGGGCAGCTTCCGGCCGGTGATCGTCGAAGACTTGAGCCGCCACAAGATGGACTCGGAATACTTCGAAATCAGCCCGCTCACCGCGCAAGCCATCAACGAAACCATGAAAAAGGGCGGCAAAGTCTATGCGGTGGGCACCAGCGTGGTGCGGGCGCTCGAGACCGAAGTCACCAGCGAAGGCTGGGTCAAACCCGGCCGCGGCTGGACCGATAAATTCATCTTTCCGCCCTACGAGTTCAAAATCGTCGACCGGCTGATCACCAACTTCCACATGCCGTGCTCCACCATGTTGATGTTGGTTTGCGCCTTTGCCAATCGTGACCTCATCTTCAAGGCCTATCGCAAAGCCGTCAAGGAGAAGTGGCGCTTCTTCAGCTATGGCGATGCCATGTTGATCCTTTAGTTCAGCCCAAGGAGAACGGCGTGCAGGCTTTCGCGATCATTGTCGCTGCCGGCCAGGGAACGCGGTTTGGCAGCGAATTGCCCAAGCAGTTTCTCCTGCTCTGCGGCCGCCCCATTCTGGCGCATACGCTGCTGCGCTTCGAGCAGGCGGAGCCCATTACCGCGGTGGCGCTGGTGGCGGCAGCGGGTTGGGTGTCCTACATCGAACGCGAGATCATCACCCGCTTCCAGATCAAGAAGTGCCGCCACCTTGTCACCGGCGGCGAGCATCGCCAGGACTCGGTGTGGGCGGGCTTGCAAGCGCTCAATCCTCCCGCCGGCAGCGTGGTCGTCGTGCATGATGCCGTGCGACCGCTGTTCTCGCCTGCTCTCCTGGCACGTGTGCTCGCCGGCTGCGAGCAGGCCGAGGGCTGCATTCCGGGTCTGCCGCCCAAGGACACGGTAAAGGAAATTTCCGCACAAAACATCACCAAGACGGTGAATCGCGAAATGCTGCGGCTGGCACAGACCCCGCAGGCCTTTCGCGCACGCGCTCTCAAGCAGGCGTTCAGGCAGGCGCGCGAAGAAAACTTTTACGCCACCGATGAGGCGGGATTGATCGAACACGTGGGCGGCAAAGTTGTGTGGGTGGAAGGCGAGGAAAAGAACTTGAAAATCACCACGCCGAGCGATCTGCAAGTGGCCGAACTTTTTGCGCGGGAGCTCGGCACGTGCGCGTAGGTTTTGGTTACGATGTTCATCCGCTGGTCAGCGGCCGGCCGATGATTCTCGGCGGGGTCACCATTCCCCATGACACCGGCTTTGCCGGCCACTCGGATGCCGACGTGCTCAGCCACGCCATCGGCGACGCGCTGCTGGGCGCCGCCAATCTCGGCGACTTGGGCACGCATTTTCCGGACAGCAATCCGCGCTTCGCCAATGTCTCCAGCCTGCTGCTGCTGCAGGAAATTGCCCGGCTGCTGGGCGAGCAACACTATGCCATCATCAACATCGATTCCACCCTCGTGCTCGAGGCGCCCAAGGTCATGCGCTTTGCTCCGCAGATGCGCGAAAATCTTGCTTCGGCTCTCTCCCTTGCTCCCACCCAAATCTCCATCAAAGCAACCACTTCGGAAAAGCTGAGCTTCATCGGCCGGCAGGAAGGCGCCGCCGCTTTTGCCGTGGCGTTGATCGAACAAAAGCAGGAGACGTTCCGCTGAAGCAGGCACCAGGGCAGGCAGGCGTCGGGGGGAAAACTTGCCGTGGAGAAATCGGTCCCGGCGAAACCGTTTCTCCACGGTGAGCAAGCAAGATTCGCGGGGCACTGTGCGTGCTGCGAAAAAACAACCCGGCTCTGCGCCGCGCTTGTGTTTCTCCCCCCCAACGCCGGTAACCGGGCGTCAGAAAACTTCCAGCTCGTGCGCCAGCAGCCGATCCTGCTCGAACAGGAAGCGGCCGTCAAAGCGTCTGCCCGCCAGCATCTGCGGCAGCCAGAGGCGATCATCGGCCCACATTTCGTCATAGGGAATTTGATCGATGGGCGTCCACAACGGCGTGGCCTCCTCGGTTTCCTGCGGTTCCCCCTCCCAGGCGGTGGCGGTAAACACGCGCACGTGCAGCGCCAGGCCATCGACAAACTGGAAGCGGAGCGTGCCGCGCTCCTCTACGTCCAGCGGCGTGATGCACAATTCTTCCTGCACCTCGCGAATGGCGCACTGGCGCGGCGTTTCACCGGGATCGATGCGGCCGCCCGGCGCGTTGATTTTGCCGGCGCCCAGTCCGCGCTTCTTGCGGATGAGCAGCAGCCGGCCGTCCTGCATCACAAACAGCAGGGTGGCGCGCATGAGCGGCTGCCAGTTGGCCCAGTCGATCTGATGGAAGCGCGCGTCGTGATGATCGTGATCCCGGTGATCCATGGCCGCGACTCTGCTCATTTCTTGAAAATCTTCTTGAAGAATTCCTGCAAGTCCGCCCAGGACTTTTCATCCGCCGCACGATTGTAACCCAGCGGCAGGTTGAACTTCTGGGCTGCGCTGTCGGCGGCCGGGTTGGTGAAGCTGTGCTTGGCATCGGGATACGAGATGAACTGGAAGTCGACCTTGGCGTCCGCCATCTCTTTTTGCAGGGCCGCGATTTGCTCCGCGGTGGCAAATTGATCCGCCGCGCCGTGGCACACCAGCACCGCGGCTTTCACCTTGCCCGGCTGCGCCGGCGTTTGCGTGCCATAACTGCCGTGAAAACTCGCCACGCCCTTGAGATCCACGCCCAGGCGCGCCATCTGCAGCACGACACCGCCGCCGAAGCAATAGCCGATCGCCGCAATGCGGGTGGAATCCGTCGTGCGGTGTTTCTTGAGCAGTGCCAGGGCGGCCTCGAATCTCGCCTGGGCGGCGGGCATGTTCTGCATCACCGCACCGGCGAATTTGCCGGCGTCTTCCGGATGCTCGGCGCGCTTGCCGTCACCATACATATCGACAGCCAGCGCGGTGTAACCGAGCTGCGCCAGCATGTCGGCGCGGCGGCGGGCATATTCATTGTGGCCCCACCATTCATGCACCACCAGAACCCCGGGGCGACGGCCTTTCACCGCATCGTCGTAGGCGAGATATCCCTTCATCGTCACGCCGCCGGCGGCATAGGTCACCTGCTCGTGCCGTACTTCGGCAAACGCAGCAGCCATAGCCGCCAGCACCAGAAGCAATGCGGGACGAACGACTTTCATAACAGCCTCCTTTGGTTGATGATCTTCGGGTTATGCAGGTGATGCGCAGACACCTCGCCGCGCAAACCGGCAGCCCCGGCGACCCGCCGGGCAAGTGAGCGCGGAATATAAAGATCAAAGCGGCAATCCGCAATTGTGAATTTCACCCTGCCGCGCCATGCCGCCGTGACTGTGAGTGGCGCAGTCTGCATGTCCGCTGCCGGCGAATTGCCGGCGCTGCATTCACCGCTGCGACGGAGGCCGTATCTTCAAGTATCATGCCTCCGCCACTGGCGGTGATGATCCGCCACGGCTGGGCCGTGGCCTCGCCCCTCGCTACCACACGCCAAAAGCAACGATCCAATCGTTGCTGATCAATTTGCCGCTTG
>JBBIKM010000221.1:0-9543 GCA_037445455.1 bacterium
AAACGCTTGCAGCGCCACTATCCGCTGCAGTTGCTCGGGGGCGAACCGCAACGGCTGAAATTGAGCTCGCTCGTTCTCGGATATCGGATGCCGGAGAGCGATACTCTGCAATACAATTTTGCCGCGCTGCTCACCAGCCAGGATGACCGGCAGGGCGTCCATTTCGAAATCGCGGGCGCCACGCCGGGAGATACGCTGGCGCTGACCTATGAGATTGTGGATTGGCGGAAAGCGGTACTCGAGCGTTGGGAACAACGACAAGCCGTGACCGCGGAACGCATGGCGATCTTTGAACCGTTTGGCCGGCGGCTGAAGCACCAGGGCCCGCAGCGTTTGCGCGTGAAGGTGCACTGCGGTGGCGACACGACCCAAGCAGAGGCCGATTTTCGCGTGAATCTCCCCTCTTTTGATGAGGCCCCCGACGGACTGGCGTCTTCCGATTTTCTGCACATGCCGCTTGCGGTGCTGCGCTACATCACCACCGCGGACGAGTATCGGCGTTTGGCTGCGGCCGGCGAGGCCGGGCGTGACAGCCTGATTGCCGCTTTCTGGCGCCGGCGGGACCCGACGCCAGAGACCGAGCAGAATGAGTTGCGCGATGAGTTCTACCGCCGGGTGAAATTTGCCGAGGTGCGCTTCGCGATCACGGGCGTGAGCAAAGCCGGCTGGGAAACCGATCGCGGCCGGATTTATATCGTCTACGGCCCGCCGCAGGAAGTGCATCATCGTCTGGAAGAGGCCGGTTCTTCACCTTACGAAGTCTGGCTCTATCCCCATCGCGACCGCTACTTTGTCTTTCGGGATAAACAGGGCTCGGGAGATTTCAAGCTGGTCAACCGTTAACCGCGCACTCTTACAAAACAAGGAGACCTGACACAGCTCCGCAGCGGGTTGTGAAGGAAAACATCATGCAAACGATTATCGTGGGATTGGTGGCGGGCTTGGTGGTGGGAATCATCTGCGTCTTTTATGTATTCATCCGCACGCGCAGCGTGGTGGCCGCCAGCCTGGCCACGCGCAAACCGCGCCGCTTCGTATCGCAAGACCCGAACTACTCCGATGAACCGACCAGCTCGGGCTTCATGTTCATGGCAATTATCGCCAGCGGCTCGCTCTTGTGGGGTTTCATCGGCGCGGGCATTTATCATCTCATCAAGAACGATTTGTACTTCTTCCTGCTCTCGGCCGTGCTGGCGCTGGTGATCAGCATCTGGATTTGGAAAAGCCGGGCCACTTATGCCGTCGACAAGATGATTCTCACCTTTGTCATCCTGCTCGGTTTGGGCGTGTTGATCCCCTGGCTGATTTGAATGCGCTAGAACATCTTTTCCGCTGCTTCGGCCTTGAACTCACCGGCCGGGCGCTTGACCCAGTACGATTGCGCCCGGGGATTCCAGCGTTGTTCAAGCAGATCCCTGCCCAGCAGCCGGGCGATCAACCCAATCGGCGTGAACAACCCCAGGTACAACACGGTCAAAATCACCCGTGTCATGACGAATCCCATCACCAACGCCAGTGTCATCCAGGCGCGATAAACCGGTGCGAGCAGCATGGGGACCAGCCCTCCCAATCCCGCAAAAACCAGGGCCGTCGCGAGCCAGTATCCGGCGCCGGATTTTTCCTGCCAGAAAAAATAACCGGCAAGCGCCAACAGCACCAGTCCCATGGTCAATCCAAACGACCTCAGCCTGGCCCGTGTAACGGGAAGATTCTTGATTTCCTGCCTGAGCATGCTCACTCCCTGCCATGAAGTCTGGCCGCCGCTTCCGTTCCTTCTGTATCTGCGGCGCATGTTTTTCAATCCAACTCGAATTGCTGCTGCCAGCTCAGATCCTCCACCGTTCGCTTCTGATCCCGCTTGGCGATGAGAAAGTTCTCGATGACGAGATAGTCCATGTTGGTGCGCATGAAGCAGGCCAGGGCCTCGGCGGGCCGGCAAACGATGGGTTCCCCGCGCACGTTGAAGGAGGTATTGATCAGCAACGGGCAGCCGGTGAGATCGGCAAATGCTTTGATCAGCGCGTAGAAGCGCGGATTGTCGGCGGGGTGCACGGTTTGAATGCGCGCGGAATAATCGACGTGTGTGACCGCGGGAATGGTCGCGCGCACGATTTTGAGCTTGTCCAGCCCGGTCACGCCGTGTTCCTCCGTGGGTATTCGCCAGCGCTCCAGCACCGGCGCGACCAGCAGCATGTAAGGGCTTTCACGGTCGAGCAGGAAGTAATCAGCGGCACGCTCGACCAACACCGCCGGCGCAAATGGACGAAAGCTCTCGCGGAACTTGATTTTGAGATTCATGAGCGATTGCATACTGGGCGAGCGGGCGTCTCCCAGAATGCTGCGACTGCCGAGCGCGCGCGGGCCGAATTCCATCCGGCCTTGAAACCAGCCGACGACGTGTTGCTCGGCCAGCAGCCTGGCCACCGCCGGCGCGATTTCCAGATCGCTGAGTTTGGTGAAAGCGACGTCATTCGCGGTGAGGAAATTCTCAATCTCTGCGGTGTGGTAGTGCGGCCCCAAATACGAACCGCGCTGGGCATCGCGGCCATTGGGCGCAACGTGGCGTTCCGCGCCGAGGTAGCGATACCAGGTATAAAGCGCTGCTCCCAGCGCGCCGCCGGCATCCCCTGCCGCCGGTTGAATCCAGATATCTTCAAAAGGCCCTTCCCGCAGCAGGCGGCCGTTGCCGACGCAGTTCAGCGCCACCCCACCCGCCAGCACGAGTTTGTTCATTCCGGTTTCGCGGTGCACGTGACGCGCCATGCGCAGCATAATTTCTTCGGTGACGGCCTGCACCGAGGCAGCCAGGTCCATCTCGCGCTGGGTCAGCGGCGCTTCCGGGGTGCGTGGTGGCCCGCCAAACAGCCGGGCAAAACGCGCGTTGGTCATGGTCAGGCCGGCGCAGTAATCAAAGTACTTCATGTTCAGCCGAAACGAGCCATCGTCCCGCAAATCGAGCAGCTCCCGGCGAATGAGGTCGGCATACACCGGCTCGCCGTAGGGCGCCAGCCCCATGAGTTTGTATTCGCCGGAGTTGACCTTGAAGCCGGTGAAATACGTGAAGGCCGAGTACAGCAGGCCCAGCGAATGCGGAAACCGCAGTTCGGCGCGCAACTCGAGCGTGTTGCCGAAGGCAACGCCGTAGCTGGCAGTGGCCCACTCACCGACGCCGTCGATCGTCAGAAATGCCGCTTCCGTGAAGGGAGAGGGATAAAACGCCGAGGCTGCATGCGATTCATGATGCTCGGGGAATATGACCTTGCCGGTGAATCCCAATTCATTCTGAATGTAATCCTTCAGCCACAATTTGCGCTTGAGCCAAAGCGGCATGGCTTTGAGGAATGAGACCAGTCCGCGCGGCGCATAAGCCAGGTAGGTCAACAGCAGGCGTTCGAATTTGATGAAGGGCTTGTCATAGAAGGCGACATAATCCAATTCTGCGGCTGACAGGCCGCCCTCCTGCAGGCAATAGGCGATGGCGTCGGTGGGGAAGTCAGGATCATGTTTTTTGCGTGAGAAGCGCTCCTGCTGCGCCGCCGCAATGATCTCGCCGTTGCACACCAGGCAGGCGGCGCTGTCATGATAAAAGGCCGAGAGGCCCAGGATGTAGGTCTTCTCTTTTCCTGCCGGCAGATTCATTCACGCTCTTGTTCAAGTGGGCTACGGCGCCCGCGAATCATACGTCGTTCGGCAGCGCGGCCCCGGTTTCGTGCCTCAAAAATGCAGCGCTTCCCTGCACCCCATGCGGCTCAGCGCAACAGGGTCAGTTTGCGCTGCAGAGTTAGACCTTCCGTTTGCAGGCGGCAAACATACACGCCGCTGGCCGCCGGGCGGCCCTCTGCGGTGCGTCCCCGCCACGGCACACGGTGCGTGCCCGCGCCAAGCTTGCCGGAAAGCAGCGTGGCGACAAGCTGGCCGCTCAGATTGTAGATTTGCAAACTCACCGCGGCAGCATGGGGCAGGGTGAATTGCACCGTGGTTTCGGGATTGAACGGATTGGGATAGTTTTGCTCGAGCCGGAATTCCGCCGGTGCCGCGGGCGATTGCTCAGCGACCGTAACGGCCAAATCAAACCAGGCGAGAATGCGCTGCATCATTTGCGGCCGCGTCAGCGTGCGGGGATTGTTCGAGGGAATGGCCTCAAAGCCAAAGCCGAAGAAAACGATTTTGGAAGCATTGCCGGCGTTGGCCACGGTCACGGCGCCCGCTTCCGTGGCATTCAAATAGGTGAAAGCCGGCCGGGCGTTCCCGCCTGCCACCGGCCGCAGCATATCGGGCGAAATTTGGTTGTTGGCGCCGGCCACTCCGGAAATGGCGAGCAGAGAAGTGCTTTCGGCAATGGGGCTGTTGGCCGCGCCGTTGAGGACGAATCGATTGGTGTTGCCGAGATATTCAATCTGCAAATAGTCGCGCAAGAAGGCGCTGTTCTCGGCGAACAGTGCTTGCGCAACATTTTGGCCGGAGAGAAACAACCGGCCGCCGCGATCAAGAAAACGCGCCAGGCTGTCCTGCTCGGCCGGGCTTAACACCGCGGCCGCCGCATCGCCGGTGAACCAAATCATGGTGCGCGACGCAAGCTGGGCCGCAACCGTCACCGGCAGGTTACTGCCGTCGCTGGCGGTGTGCCACTCGTAAATCGCCAAGCCGGTGCCGGCCAGCGCGTCGCGATAATATTCGCTGTAGTCGCCGAGCGGATCATCATTGACGAGCACAATGTCCGCCGCCTGGAGTTGGAAATCGCGTGTCGTGGTGGCGCCGGCGGTTACGCTCACCTCCTGCCATGCCCGGCTGACGTAGGGAAAACGCGGGGCGAGCCACAGGCTGTCATACTCGGCGAATGCACCATCGCTGATGGTGAGATTGTCGAAGCGGTACTGTCCCTGCGCGTCAGTGACTTGCGAGTACACGATCGGTGCCGGCAACAATTCGCTGCGAACACGCAGATAAACGGTGTGACCGGCTGCCGGTTCTTGAGTCGGCAGGCGCACCGTGCCGGCAATGGCCCCGGTTGGCGCAGGCGCCAGGGCAAGGGTCACGGTATCGCTTCTGGCCGCGGCCGTGGCAAAAGACACAGAGGTTGCGGAATAACCAAAGGCCGAGACTTCCAGGGAAAAATGCCCGGCCTCGCCACCGTACCCCGTGGCAAAGGCGCCGGTTGCGGTGGTGTGCGTGATTGTGCCGGATTCCACCACCTTGAGCCGGGCATTGTTGATCCCGCTGTTGGTGGCGGCATCGCGCACCACACCATAGACACGATGGCTGCGGCGGCCGTTGAATTTCACCACAAACAGACCGGCTTGAATATCGCTGATGTAAACGACCCCATGCTGCGTGTAAGGATAGGTTCCCCATGCGCCGGCAAAACCGGGCTGCTCGTTCTGGGGATGCGTATCGTAGCTGCCGGCTTCGATGGGCGCCCGCGGATCCGCGATATCAACAATCTTCAGGCCGGACTGATAGTGCGAGATGTAGGCAAAATTGCCAAGTATGAAGGGATTGTGTGCCAATTGGCTGCCGCCCAAGTACTCTCCAACCAGCTTGATGTCGTTCAGATTTTGAACATCCCACAGCTTGAGGGTGCGCTGGGCGGTCTCTTCGGCGGTGATCATGTAACGTTGATCCGGCGTCACCCACGAGCTGTGCACATAACCGGCATTGGGAAAATTCAGGCGCCGCAGCAGCCGCGGCGCCGCCGGATCGCTGACATCGAAGAAACCCATGGTGCGGTTGACGCCCTCGGCGACGTACAGAATGCCGTCCTGCGCAAAGGCGTCATGCGCATCAGTGCCCAGGCCGGGGCCGAGAATGGCGCGCTCTTCAGGATGCAGGGGATCAGCCAGGCTCAGAATCCGCACCGGACTGGCAGCGTTGAAATCCTCGATGCCGTAGAGCACGCCTGCTGCGACGTCGATATAAATGTTGTGTGGCGCCGAAGTAAACCCCGGGTAGACCCCGACCAGGGTGGCGGCCTGCGGCAGGCCCGAGAGATCGATGATCTGCATTTCTCTGGAGCTCTCATTGACAACATAAAGGTAGTGCTGATACGTCTTCATGTCCCGCCACTGTGAAAACGGGCCGGGGATGAACGCGCGCTCGACCGCATTAGCCGGGTCGGTGGTTTCGATGATGCTCGTGCCCTCCCACGCACCGAGGATGGCGTACTCGCGGCCGTCGGGCGCGCGATAGCCCCAGCAGTCGCTGTAGCCCAGATAATTGTCGAGATGGGCCAGCAGTGTGACGTTGGCGATGCCGCTCTGCGCCAGGCAGGGCGAACTCAGACTCAGCAACAACAGAAACAAGGCAGCAGGCGGCAATTGCAAGCGTGCCAGCATCGAGACTCCTAATCTTTTGAGGAAATGATGAAATTTGATGGGGAGCAAAATATTTATCCTGCCGTCCAAAGTCAAGGACGTTGCCGCGAATGGCATCTTGAGATTGCCGGTTGCAAAAGCCTCTCGATTTGTGTATAATTCCGCCGCGCGACTGCGCGCAGACCCAGCCGCAGAGCCTGCCGATGCCTCTTCGGCAACTTGTGCCGGGCGGGAACGATGCTGTTTTCCACAACCATGAATCGTGCTGCCGGCCGTGGCCGGCGGCGAAATCCTTCATCAACAATCTGAGAGGAAGCAATGCGCAGAGGTTGGATTTCATGTTTTCTGATTCTCTTCGGCCTCGCCTGCACCAAGGCGCCCTCCTTTGAAGGCGAGAAGTACGGCGCGGCCATTACGCTCAGCCGGGTGACACCCATCTCGCAAATTCTGGCCGACCCGCAAAGCCATCTTGGCCAGAAAGTTCTGGTGCAGGGTGAAGTTTTGGACGTGTGCGCGAAAGCCGGCTGTTGGCTGGAAATCGCCGGCGATCAGCCGGGGCAGAAAATCAAGGTGAAAGTGAACGACGGTGAGATTGTGTTTCCGATGAGCGCCAAGGGCAGGATCGCGCAGGCAGAGGGTGAAGTGTATGAGATCAACCTGACGCACGAGCAGGCCATTGGCTATTTTCAGCACGTCGCCGAGGAAAAAGGCGTGCCGTTCGACTCGACCAGCGTCACCGGCCCCACGACGATTTATCAAATCAAGGGGCTTGCAGCGGTGATTGCCCAGTAGCACTGACAACTTGCCGTAGCGCAGACTCCCTGCCAGCCGGCAGATAAAGCGTCTGCGCTACGCTTTCCCCAGATCGCCTCCCCGCAGCCAGCCTGCCGGCCGAGCCGCCATCAACGAAACTTCACACGCTCGAAGCCCGCGCACCCTCCCGTCTTCCTCCCGCCCGCCGCAATCCTCCAGAAGTGATCATAACCTTCAATACGCGGCTCCGGATCGAAGTCAGTGCTGAGCACGCCCAATTCCGGCCAACATTCTTTTGCCAGCCCGGCCTTGATCAAAAAATGCGGAATCACATTCGAATGCGACACCAGCACCACCGCCTGCGCCGGCCGGAAGCGGCGGCGCAAATCGAGCAGGAATGAAGCGATCGCCGCGGTGTCGGCGCAGGCTTGCGCAACCTGTACCGGCGCGCCGACTTGCCGGGCGATGAGCCAGGCGGTGTGCAGCGTGCGCGTGGTTTGGCTGCTGTAAACTGCAACCACTTCGCCCGATTTCAAGCGCGCCGCCACTTGTTTTGCCGTCTCGATTCCCTCCGCACTCAGTGGTTGATAGGCATCGAGTTCCGCGGCCTCAAACCAGCCCGCCAGCTTTTCGGAATGGCGTACGAGGTAGATCGCCGGTTGCGTCCAACCGGCAGCCGCGCCGGCCAGCAGCAGCGAAATTGCCAAAGCCATGATTCTTTGCTTCACCCAACCTCCCTTCAGTTCCTGGTCCTTCCCGCAAAATCATGCACGCTGTTGAAACGATGCTCAGCATGCGGCCGCGTGCCAACGCCGACAAATTTCAAAACGGGATTCAAGATGGTCTCACGATGGCCGCGCGAGGGCACGCCGGCATCGACAAGAAGCTGCAACACGATTTCCAGCGGATCTGCAAAGCCATAAGAACAGTTTTCTGCCAGGATGGTGTTGCTTTCCGCGCCCGCCCGCCGCACCCGCTCGCGCAGCGTCGCGCCGTCAGTGCCAACGTGGCCAACGCTGCCGGACTTTCCCATATCCTCCGCATGCGCCTGCGCCGCGCGCGCCAGGGCCGCGTCCGGCTGCAAGGCGGAACGCGGTTTCTGCCGCAACATCACTTGATAGCACTCCTCCTCATCCGCACTGCGGCTGCGCCGATGGAAAAGGTAACGCTGCGCGAACAACGCCGGATTGGTGCGGGCTTTGTTCAAATACAAAATCACTTCCTGCTCACCCCGGCTCATGTACAGCACCTCGGCAGCAGTGTCGAGTTTCGTCAAATCCCAGCCCGCGAGCTTTTCGGCTTCCGCCGCAGTGACGGGCCGGCCGCCGACGACAGTCACGGTCAGCTCGCCGGAGGCCATGAGGTCGCGATAGTTGCCGCGATTGGCAAACAGGATCAAGCGGCCGGCAGCCGGACTGGCATAGCGCAGGCCCTCGACCACGGCGAAATAGTCCCCGCCCTCGATGCGGCCCACCAGCGTGCCGAGATAGCCATGTTCATTGATCTTCTCGAAATTCGTGTGGCCGCGATAATCCACCGGCTGCCATTGTTCCCACATGCGCCATTGCCCGCTGATCTGAAACGAGAGCGTCTCGCCTTTGGCAACCCACAGCGGGTAGGCGGATTCTTCGCGCTGCGGATTCACCACAAAGCTGTGCTGCGCCGCAAGGCAAGTGCAGGTCAGCAACAGCAGACCCAGTGGGCTGCAGCTTCTTGTCGCTTGGAGCATTTCAACTTCTCGCTTGCCAAGTCGGTGCAATCGAATCCGGCATGTTGACCGCGTGCTTCAGGCTCAGTACAATACCAACAAAAAAAGCGAGCCGTGAGATTGCTCGCTTTCGTGTGCCGGGGGCGGGACTCGAACCCGCAAGGGATTGCTCCCACTGGATTTTGAGTCCAGCGCGTCTACCAATTTCACCACCCCGGCGAAAGAACGGCAGGTAAGATAGAACTATTCGACTGATTATCAAGAAAAATTTTCGGCGCAGAGCAATGCCTCAGCAATTGCTGCGAAGCGATCTGCCACGGCTGTGCCGTGGCACCACAACTTCGACTCGATCTGCCACGGCTGCGCCGTGACATCACAACCTTCGACTCGATCTGCCACGGCTGCGCCGTGGCATCCGAAGGCCCGGCCCAGGGACGCCAAAAGCAACGGTGCAACCGTTGCTGATCAATTCAACATTCCCGCAGCGAAGGATCCGCCACGGCTGGGCCGTGGCATCACAACCTTCGACTCGATCTGCCACGGCTGGGCCGTGGCATCGCAACCTTCGACTCGATCTGCCACGGCTGGGCCGTGGCATCACAGCTTCCGACTCGATCCGCCACCGCTGCGCCGTGGCATCACAACCTCCGACTCGATCCGCCACGGCTGGGCCGTGGCATCCGAACGCCCGGCCCAAGGACGCCAAAAGCAACGGCGCAACCGTTGCTGATCAATTCAACATTCCCGCAGCGAAGGATCTGCCACGGCTGG
>JBBIKM010000222.1:0-9477 GCA_037445455.1 bacterium
AGGTTGACCCGATTTTTTATGGCGACCCATTGACGGCGGCAATGAAGGCGCTGGGAATCAATTAGTTTCAGCACAACATCGTATCAGTCCAGAAATCAAGAAACCGCTCGGCCGCTTGGCCCCGAGGCGTGCACAAGACGAATAAGACGTGATCTTGTTCATGACGAAACGGCTGGACGGAGGTGTTTTCGGACCAACGCTGGGCAATAAGCGAATCCGGAAAAATGGAGGCGCAGATGCAACGTCAGGGTGAGTTGGACTACGACGCAATTCTTTCCGAGGTTCGTGGTGAAAGCATCGAAAGCATCACTGCCTTCCTGTTGGAGAAACTCCCAACTCTTTGGTGCGAGGCCTACAGCAGCATGACCCCGCGCCAAACAGATATCTGTCGTTTCGCATTCGGTACGTTCGAGTATCTCTTTGATACATTTCCGCTGCTGGACTCCACAGGCACCGATGCGATAGCACACAACGCGGAGGCGAGACTGGTCGCTGCCTTCGGAAGATCGAATCCGGGCAAACGCAGGCGCGATGACTACCGCTTGCGCGGTTGGATCGGCCGGACAGAATCCTCTTTTGACAGGCGCTGGGACAAGGGTCATTTCATCGCTCATTCCATTGGCGGCGCGGTGGACGGCATCGAGGCCAATGTCTTTGTGCAGAGACGCGATCTGAATCGCGGATGGTCACCCGAAGGCAGGCTTTTCCGCGCGATGGAAACTTACTGTTTTCTGAACCCCGGCACGTTCTGTTTCAATCGCCCGCTCTACGCCGACAGTTCGGCACGGCCGGCTTTTCTGGAGTTTGGCCTATTGAGAGACAACGGAGAATTTTGGGTGGAGCGTTTTGACAATCGTTGACGGGTTATTTGTTTATAGAACCAGGGAATAAATTGTCAGTACTGATGGCATTGCGCCAGGCCAGGCAGAAGAAAAGCAGGGAGTCGAGGAACAAGGCAGGAGTTGGAACGACCGTTGACTGACCTGCTGCCAGGGGATTGCCGGAAGCAGCCGGCATGGCCTGAAAACCCTGTTGACTTTGCGCGGCCGAATTCTTCCAGTCCGCTGTGGTATTTTTGACAAGACGCTGATCAGGGCCAACTGGACCGCAGAGGCCTGCACCGGAAGTTACAAACGAGCTCCGGGTGCAGGCCTTCTTTTTTGCAGCAGCGGGCCAACGTTCACCAACATGCAATAGAGATTTGAACCCTGGCCAAAATCGAGGCAACGCCGCCGGCACCGTTGGATCTTGCCACGCAGATACAGTGCGCGCTCAGAAAGCGAAGTCGCGGAAGAACCAAGCTGGAGAACGCCTCCTGCAACGTCGATCCTGCGCAAGCGGGGGCGGGTAAATCACCACGCACGAAGGAATCGAAATGATAACCTCAAACGGTCAGTTCTCGCCGCACTCCTGTGACGGGGTACGCGGCCGGTTGATCTGCGGTCTCGAAATCAATGACGAAGGGATCGGCAACATGCCCGAACCCTATCGATCAATCGCACAACAAGCCTGTTCCATGCCCGGCGGAGACCGCCGCACGGCAATCCAAAAGGCAGGGCGGGAGCGGCCGGGCCGGCAGGTCCGGCGCTGTCTGTCAGAGGGCTCCACTCACCTGCAAGGTTCCCGGGTGCAGGATTGAACAAGCCGTGCGGACTGCAGAGAATCGTCTTGCTTCTTTCTTCAAGTTTTGCAATTATTCGCCGTCGTTTTTCGGGGGCTGCTGGTGGCATCCTCCGCAGACGCTCTTCTGCATGGGGCACCTGATCATGTGTGATCCGTCTTGCTTTTCGGGCAACTTCTCACACCATTCCCGCACCAATTCCTTTCCATCACACGAGCGCCAGTCCGCGCGCCAGGGCCGGAGATTGCATCCCGCGTCAGCAGTTGTGTCAGGTGCCGCTCAATACTTCAACCAGGAAATGATTGCGAATTTCATCCTATCGACTCATCGCCATGCGCGGCGCAGGGCGAAGTCAAACAGAACGCCGTGGGTGCTTTTGAGGGAGAACATGCCATGAGATCGATTCCCTGGAAACTGATCGCCACCTTGATGCTGTCAGCGTTGGTTCACTTGGCACCAGAACTTCAGGCCCAACAACCGCCCTATCCGATCATTCTCATTCACGGTCTCAACGCCAGCCATACCATTTGGACGGAAGCCGGCGGGGTCGCGCAGCAACTTCAAAGTTACGGTTGGAAGAACGGCGGAGTCATTCACGTGACGCTGGATTACTACCGCAATCATTTGAGCCCGGCAGATGCCAAAGAGACAGACGTGCACTTGTTTACCACCAACGTGCCGGCAGGGGATTTTTATTTGATCAATTTTGACGTGGATGCCACCAACACGCGGGTTGCCCGGGAGGGTGACAACCTCACGACTCTATTCACAGTGATGAATGCTTTTGAAACCGAAGTCTTCCCCACCCTGCTGGAACCCTTCCGTGCCGGTGACATCATTCGCATCGACGACGAATACATGCGGGTCGAAAGCGTGGGCAGCGACCGCCTGGTGGTCTTGCGCGGTTTGTACAATAGCGCCCTGCGCAGTCACGGCGAAGGCAGCTTAATCTTTATTCTCTCGAACCAAAGCAATCAGGCGGCCATTGCCAAGCAGGGCTGGGGTCTCAAGCTGGCCATCGACGCCATCAAGGCGGCAACGCGCAAGGGAAAGGTCGTTTTGGTCGGGCACAGCATGGGTGGTTTGGCAGCGAGATATTATGCCCAGAATTTCTCGGCAGGCGACGTCGCCAAAATCGTGACCATCGGCACGCCCAACTTGGGCGCCATCAAGGAAGACATCTATTTTGATGAGGTGGTGCAGTTGTTGGTCAAATCAATCGATGCGAGAAGTGAAGCCGTGCGGGACTTGGCCTAT
This sequence comes from bacterium, assembly GCA_037445455.1. GTDB lineage: Bacteria > Zhuqueibacterota > Zhuqueibacteria > Zhuqueibacterales > Zhuqueibacteraceae > Coneutiohabitans. Next base: position 2,879 of record JBBIKM010000222.1, read on the forward strand.
TGGTACGATTTCGAGCACACCCGCGATCTCGCCGTCCCGGGCGTGCCTGACACCCGGGATAACGGCATTTTTCTTTTCGGTGGCAATGAAAACGAGGTGCCGGCGGGCCAATTCATCAATCGCGACCTCAATGCCAATGGCACGGAAGGGGATGCCATACGGGGCCTGAACCAGGGGCCATTGCCAAACGATTTTGAATACTTCTTTCTGGTGGGCAAGGCGCGCGACGAGACGGCGGTTGCCGCGAAGGACAAGCATGCCCGGCGCCTCGCCGTCGATGCGCCGAATGACGGCGTGGTGCTGGTCAGCCGGCAGTGGCTCGATTTGTCGAACGGCTATTATCGCGGCGGCTACCTTTGGGAGATGACTGATCCTCCGATTGCGGCATGGCACTCCGAGAGCTTCACGAAAATTCCACTCACCAAACCGGACACCTGGGAAACGCACGAAGTCGCAGAAGTGATCAAGGCGCTCGACGAGCCCGATACTTATCCGCACGCTTACGAAATTGTACCCGGAACCGTGCAGCATTTCATTTCCGCGCCACAGCCGCGCGGCGGCATTCGTGATCGTGATTGGTTTGTGATCAATCTCGCGTCCGCGGGTGAAGGGGACATCACCCTGCGGGACTTTCCCTTGTTCACCGCCTCGGGCGCTGCTCGCATGTGGTTGTATAGCGGAGGGGATCCCACTACCGCCATTGATTCGGTGAAGTCGCAAGCGGGACAGGACTATTTGCTCTGGCGCAGGAATTTCACCCAAGCCGGCCGCTACTATCTCAGAATCGAGACGCTCGCGACGGAGGATTCCTGGCAAACGCCGGTGTCTCTTTCCGTCCGCAGCCTAGGCGCAGCAGCACAACTCGCGCTGAGTGCCAGCAGTGCTGCGATTCCCGCCAACAATTCCGCCACGACCCAGCTCAGTGCCAGGATTCTCGACAGCGATGGCAATCCATTGACTTCCGCCACCAATCCGGTCACCTTCACCCTCACCTCCGGCGCGGCTTCCGCCACGCTGGTGGGAGCCAATCCGGTAAACGCGGTGAACGGCGTGGCCACGATCACGCTGCGATCCACCACCACGCCGGGACTGGTGACAATTCAGGCTTCCTCGCCGGGACTGGCTCCCGGCACGACGACCGTTTCGGTTTACAGCAATCCCACTCTGGTTTCCGGCGCGATTACAACCAACACCACGTGGACCCTGGCGAACAATCCATATCAGGTGACCGGCGACATCGAAGTCAGACCTGGAATCACACTGACAATCGAACCCGGTGTCACCGTGATGTTCAACAGCAGCGCGGACATGAGAATCTATGGCACGCTCCTGGCCAATGGCAGCGCCAGCCAGCACATTACTTTCACCGCCTCTGCTGCCAATCCTTACGTCGGGGCCTGGGGCGGTCTGGTCATCAATCAGCCACAAGGGGCTCTGCGCAGCAGCCTGAGTTACTGTGATTTCTCCTACGGCGGTCAAGTCAGTCTCAACACCAATTATGATGTGCTGGAAATCAGCGGTTACGCCGAACCACAGATCACCGCGTGCACCATTCGTGACTGTCGCCGCAATGGCGTCAAAATCATTTCAGGCAGATACGACAACAATTTCACGCTGACCGTGACGGATTTGCCTTTGATCGTGGATGAGCTTTACGTCAGCCGGAGCGCGGTGATGACCATCGCGCCCGGCGCGCACCTGAAGCTGACCGAGGGCGCCAACATCCGTGTTGAGGGCGGACTCCGTGCGAATGGCACGCCCGCACAGCGCATCGTCTTTACCTCGATTCGCGACGATGCCCTTGACGGCGACACCGACGGCAACGGCGCCGGCGCCGCCAGCGTGGGCGATTGGGGCGGCATTGAATTCTTCGACAGCGTTGATGACGCCAATTGCGCCATGCAATACTGTGACATCAAATTCGCCGGACGCGTTGCCTTCGGTGATTTGGAGGTGCCCATTCGCCTCGATGCGCGCGCCAATCCCACCTTCAAGTCCCTGCGCTTCAGCGCCTGCCGTTTCAATGCGATCGATGTGGTCGCGGGCACCTACACCACGAACATCCGCTTCGACCAAACCGCTGTGCCCTACCTGATTCGTGGCGATCTCAAAGTGGACAAGCCGGCGGTGTTGACCATCGCTGCCGGCACGCTCTTCAAGATGGCCAACGGCAGTGACCTCCGCATCAACGGCGGAATCGTTTGCCAGGGCGTGGCCGGCAACCCGGTGCGCTTCACTTCCATCAATGATGACAGCCGCGGCGGCGATACCGGCAATGACGGCGCAACCGCCGGCAGCGCCGGCGAGTGGGGCGGCGTCTCCATCGAGAGCGACGCCAAAGGCAGCAGCATGAGTTTTACCGAATTCCATTTTGGCGGCGCCAGTGGCTTCAATGAAACGGGCAGTCCGCTGCTGCTGGACATGCGCGCCGAGGTGACCTTCGCCAATTTGGTCTTCAGCAATTGCACCACCAACGGCATCACCATTTTCGCGACCACCTATGACCGCGACGCGCGGCTGCGTTACCCGGGCCAGACTCCTTACGTCCAGCTCGGCGATCTCTCAGTTGCCACCGGCGCCAAACTGACCATCGATCCCGGCTGTGTGATCAAACTCGCTGAAGGATGCGACCTGTACATCAACGGCGGCTTGCTGGCCGAAGGCACAGCCGCCGCGCCGATCATTTTCACTTCACTCGCGGACGACTCTCTCCTGGGTGACAGCAACAACAACGGCAGCAGTCAGGGAGTGGCCAGCCGGTGGGGCGGCATCTTGTTCAGCAACAGTGCCACGACCAAGGACTGCCGCCTGCGGCATTGCCAGTTTCGTCACGGCGGCGCCGGCGGCTTACGCAATCTTGGATGGACCATGCAAGTTTCCGCGCTGGTGAATCCGGTTTTTGAGAACCTTCGTTTCTCGCAAAACACCAGCAATGGCATCCGGGTTGTCGATGGCGCTTACTCAGCGAACATCGTTCTCGATCAAACGGCGGTGCCTTATCTTCTCGCCGGCGATTACGGCATCGAGGCCTCCGCCGGCCTCACCATCGCGCCGGGGACGTTATTCAAGTGCTATGGCGAAACCGACATCTTCATCAAAGGCCGCCTGACCGCCGTGGGGACGCCCACCGCGCCGATCGTTTTCACTTCCTTTCGTGATGATCGCCTCGCGGGCGACAGCAACAACGACGGTGTCAGCAACGGTGTTGCCGGGGACTGGGGCGGCATCGTGTTTCAGTCCGAAAGCATCCCCGGTGCCAGTGAAGTGGCCCACTGTGAGTTTTGGTATGGTGCTGGAGGCGGATTCCGCAGCTCGAACGCGGTATTGCGCTTTGAAAACACCAGCCAGAAAATCCACCATGTCAAAATGCGGCAGGTGCGCTGGCACGGGATCTACGCGAATGGCAATGCCTCGCCTGACCTCGGCGGCGGCGCTTACTCGAGCCCGGGACAGAACGCGTTTCTCGACTTCAATATCGCGGCCGATCGCTATGCCGTGTTCAATGACGGCGGCGCAACGATCTTCGCCCGCAACAACACGTGGGACGGTTCCACCGTCGCCGCCATTGCGCAGGAAATCTACGACAAGTCCGACAACGCCTCCAAGGGCGAGGTCATTTTTCAGCCGTTCAATCCTGCTGGAGACAACGAGGCGCCGCAGGTGTCGGTGCTGTTTCCCAATGGCGGCGAAACGCTGCTCGCCGGCAGCGCCGTGACTCTGCGTTGGTATGCACGCGACAACTTCGGCGTCACCCAGGTCGCTGTTTCGCTCTCCCGGGATGGCGGCCAGACTTTTCAGCCACTCACCTCTTTCACCGGCCGGCTGGAGGAATATGTGTGGACGGTGGCCGGGCCATTCTCTTCGCGCTGCCTTTTGAAAGTGACGGCTCGTGATGCCGCCGGCAACGAACGCTTCGATGATTCGGATGATTTCTTCGCGATAGCCGATTCCGGCAGCGGCGTCAACTATCCGCCTTCCACGCCGTTGCCGTTGCGGCCGCTCGCCGGCGAGGAAATGCGCGGCAGTGATTTGCTGATCTGGCAGGCCAGCGTCGATCCCAATCCCTTTGACCGGTTGGTCTATCGCCTGGAGATCGACAACAGCGCCGATTTTCTTTCGCCGGAGTTGGTGGAGGACAATATCGACAGCTCGCGCACCACGGGGATGGCGGAGTCCGCCAAGTCGGGCTTGATCCGCGCGGGGCAAAATGTGCTGGCGGTGCAGTTGGATCGCCTCGCCGGCTTTGCGAATCTGCAGGATGATGTGATCTATCATTGGCGCGTGCGCGCGCGCGATCTGCAAAACGCGGTGTCGGCCTTTTCGAGCGGCACGGCGCGGTTTTTCATGAACAAGACCAACACCGCGCCGCAAGCCGTGGCAACCGGCTTCACGCCCGCCGGTGATTTGGAAGTGCGCACCGCGCGACCGACGTTTTCCTGGCAGGCGGCTGATGACCCTGATCCGAGTGATGGCGCCGAGGTGTTGCGCTATCGCCTGCAAGCAGATGATGACGGCGAGTTCACCAACGACGCGGAAATCGCGGTGCAAACCAATGCAGGCGTGACGTTCCATCTGCCCGCGCAGGATTTGCGCGAGAATGCGCGCTATAGTTGGCGGGTGCAGGCCAGCGACGACGAAGGCGCCAGCTCACCGTGGTCCGGCGTGCAAACGTTTTGGGTGAATGCGCTGCGGGAGCCGCCGGCCGCGTTTGCGATCGTTGCACCTGGAGCGGATTACCTCTCCCCTTCCGACACCGTGATGTTTGTGTGGCAGGCGAGCGCGGACCCCGATCCCTTCGACAGCTTGCGTTATGTTTTGGAATGGAGTCTGGAGCGGACCTTCTCGAATGTGTATCGCACCGCGATCAGCGCACCCGCGACGCAGTTGCGCTTCATGCGGCCGGCCGGCGCCGGCGAAATTTTCTGGCGGTTGAAAGCCGTGGATCCTGACAGCCTGGCGACCTATGCCGGACCCACCGGCCAGGAGCCGCGCCGGTTGCGCTGGCAGGGCACGGCGGTGGCAGGCTCACTTTCGATTCCAGCGCAGTTTTCGCTCGACCAGAACTATCCGAATCCTTTCAATCCGGAAACGACAATCGCGTTCGGCCTGGCCCGGCCGGGCCGCGTACTGCTGCAAATCTACAATCTGCTGGGCCAGAAAGTCCGCACCTTGATTGACAAAGACATGCCGGCCGGCTACGCTTCGATCAAGTGGGACGGCAAAGATGATCGCGCTCAGATCGTGCCCACCGGGATCTATGTCTATCGCATACAAGCCGGAGACTTTTCGGCGACGCGCAAGTTGGTGCTGATGCAGTAAGGGCAGGGGGCCGGAATGGCAGCAGCGAGGGACAAGGCCGGTTCCTGCTGGCCAACCAGCACGCTGCGAAAAAAGAACTCCCACGGAAAGAGGTACTCGCTTCCGTGGGAGTTTTGTTTTGGGTCAATGGCGAGACCGTTCCTCTTCTCCCGGCGTGAAATTACCGCCACGACGCCAAAACCTGCTCGACTTCCCCTCGCACCATGACCCGGGCTTGCGGTCGTTCGAGTCCGCGGGAGAGCAGCTCGTCGTAGCCGGTGAATTGGTGGCGGATATGCGCCTGCACCGCCAGCACGATCGCTGCATCATCGAACTGTTTGGCGGCCGCACTTCGCCCGACGCGGCCGCTGAATTTAAGGCAGGCATGTTCGGCGATCTTTTTCGCGGTTTCCGGCGGACACTGCGGAAGCACACGCAGGAGGTGCTCGCCAAAGGCTTGCACGTATTCGGCATCCAGCCCGGCGCGGCGCTCAGCTTCACGCTCGCGCCGCCGCCGCCGCACTTCTTCATCCGCCAGACATTCTTCCTCCGCCTTGTCCAACGCTTCTGCTTCAACCAAAATGCCCTGGCGCTCGTATTGTTTGCGCGTGCGGCTCCACTGCAGCACTTTCGCGTGCAGCCGCGCAGGCTTGATCGCGCGCCGGGTCAAGGCAGCCTCGCCGCGCGGGAGATAAACGAGATGATCCAGATCCGCGCAGCCCAGACAGAGCGCGCCTTTTTCCTTGTTTAGCGTGATGAAGCTGCCCTGCCGCAACTCCCGGCTGCATTCGCTGCATTGGGAGTCGTTGCGAATCATGAAGACCAGGAGGTCTTAAGATTTGCATGAAGTGGGCCTAATTCGTTTCACCGTCTTGAGATTCCAAGTTGAAGAGCACCAAAGCTTCGGCAGCAGCGGACTTGGATGGTGTTTGCTTTTTGAGTTCGCCAAAAGTCCAGGCGAGATCTCAGACAAGCTGAAACCTGAAACCCGCGGGCAGCATTCAGGCCGATTCGTCCATTCTTGTCCCGCACGCCGCCACTGCCATCCAGCAAGGATCCTGAGAAAATTTTGGTACACTCCCGTACCATTCACGTCAAAAGCGCACCGCCGGGACGCTGAGACCGCTGAGAAGGACTCTCTTGATTTTAAAACTCCGCGCTCTCCGCGGTGCAAGCGGTTGCTTTGTGGTCGAGAATCATTCAGAATCTTATTCTGACTTTGACTGCCTCACGGCCTATGCAAGTTTTCAGGGAAGCTGAGAAGTTGGCCCTGCGGGCAGCACAAGAAGTTTCCAGTCGAT
>JBBIKM010000223.1:0-9434 GCA_037445455.1 bacterium
CCGCAAGTCGATTGAGAGCGACACCATCCAACTGATGGAAGAAGACATATTGCTCATCTACACCGACGGCATCACCGAGGCGATGAACAGCCGGCGCGAGCTGTTCGGCGAGGAACGGTTGTTGAAAATTATCCGCGACCACGGCCATCTGCGGGTAAAACCCTTTGTCGAAATGATCAAGGACGAGATTCTGTCGTTCACCGAGGGTGCCCCCCAGTCGGACGACATCACCCTGGTCGCGATCAAAGAGAAGACTTCGCCGGAGAAGGAAGAACTGCGCCGGGCGAAGCAGGCGCACGTGGCGATTCGCGCCGGCGCCAGCATTCGCGAAGCCTGCGAAGCCGCCGGCATCACCACATACGCTTATTACAACAAATACAAGAAAGATTTTGAAGAGAAGGGCTTCGAGAATTTTGAAATCGACACCGAAACCTCGGTCGAAGCCAAGCACATCGCCATCGAAGACAAGATCAAAATATTCGATATCATCAAGAACAACCCCGAGTTTGGCGCCAAGCGCATCAGTGAGGAACTCAACACCGAGAAGTATGACTTCTGCGTCATCAGCGAAAATAAAATTTATGACGAGCTGGTGCGCAGCCGGCTGAACACCCGGCAATTGCGCGAGGCGTTTGTGGCACGCGGCATGCGCAGCAAACGGCCGATGAAACCGCCGGGCACGCCGATGTTGACACTGAAGGGCGAAGTCATCATCACCCGACCGCCAGCCGGCGAGCCGGCCCCTGCCGAGAGCAAAGCAAAACCGCCACACGAAAAACCGGCCGCAGTCGAGCCGCCCGCCCGCGAGCGGCAGCCGCTGGCCGCGCCGGAAAGCAGTCCGGCAGAGACACCCTTCGCGATCGTTTCGCGGCGCCGCCGTGATTTGACCCACAGCAGCGAGGAGAGCACGGCGCCACCGCCCGGACCGCTTGCGGAACATGAGCCGCCGGACTTGTCGGTTGACCCCTCGATTTTTGACTTCAGCGCCGCCCCGGACGCGCCGGCGCCGGAAAGCAGCAGCACCAGCAGCCTTGACGCCATCGCCGCCACGGATTTTGATTTTGCCGAGCTTTTTGCCGGCGGCACCATCATCGACGAGCCGCCCGTACCGCCGGTGGTCTTTCCGGAACCGCCCACCATTGCGCCGGTGGCGCTGCCGGAACCGCCTGCGCCGGCAGCCAAGCCCGGCCCGCGCCACGAAGAAACCAGTGGCATCACACTCAACCGCGGCGATGACGACATCTACTCTGCCGTCGAAGATCTGTTGCAGAGTGAAATCGAGTCGAATTTTGGATTCGATGACGGCGCGCCGGCTGCGGAAATCACTCCGGCCAACGGTGCGGCCGAAGACGTGAAGCCCGCGCCACCCGCTTCGCCAGGCACGAGGCCGCCGATCACCAGCGAGACGCCGGCCGTGCCATTCGTCGAAGTCGAGGAACTGCTGCAGCATGCCTCGGCTGGCGCGGTCGAGGAATCGCATGAGCCGCACGCGCAGGTGCCGAGCGACCGTGCGCAAGAACCCAAGCGGGTAATCGAAGCGCCGGCAGCCGCAGCAGGGCCTGCAGTTGCGGCAACCGACTCCCGGCCTGCGGCGGTCGCGACTCCGGCGCCCGAGCAGCCGCTGGTCGCCGCGCCGCAGCATCCGGAAGACAGGAACGGCGAGCCCAGCGAAGAAGAACGCGAAAAGCTCCTGATCGCCGGCTTGCGTTATTACAAACGCGGACAGTTCGACGAGGCCATCACGGAATTTTGCCAGGCGATTGCACGCTATCCCAACTTCAAGGAAGCGCACAGCATTTTGGGCAACGCTTATTTCCGCAATCGCATGTATGAAGATGCCAGCCGTGCCTACCGGCGGGTGAAAGAGCTCGATCCTTCGGATACCACCGCCTATGAAAACATGGGTGTGATCTTTGCCAATCGGGGAGAGTACCTGGAAGCCATGAAGGAATGGCAGCGCGTGCTGGAGATCGACCCCAGCCGCGACGATATTCGCCGCAAGATCGAGCTGGCCGCACGCATGATGATGAAGCGCGCTTCCGCCTGATGCAAAGCCCGGCCGCGCCGGTATGAACAATCTGCCATTTCGCCAGGTGCCGGCCGCGACGTTCCGCCGGGATTACCGGCCGCCGCAGGCGCAGGGGAGCGGCAAATCCCTGTTGACTTTGATCCCTATTCTTGTATATTGCGCAACGGTTCGAACATAGAGAGAATGCCTCAGGAGTGAACCATGGAAGGTATTCAGGTGTCCGTGGAAAAAACCGGTGTCAACAACAACATTGCCGTGATCAAGGTCGGTGGCTACATCGATACCACCACCTCCGCCGAGCTGGAGCATGCGCTCGAGGGGCTGCTCAAGAACGGGATGAACGACATTATCATCGATCTCGGCAATGTCGACTATATCAGCAGCGCAGGCTGGGGAATCTTCATCAGCGAAATCAAAGGCATTCGGGAGAAGGGCGGCGACTTGAAGCTGGTCCGCATGATCCCCGATGTCTACGAAGTCTTCGAGCTGCTGGAGTTTCACTACATTCTCAAAGCCTTTGACACCATCGAAGAAGCGGTCAATGATTTTGACCGCAACAGCAGCCTGCCACGCAAGGCTTCCCCCCGGCCGGCGCCCAAACCCGTCCCGGCAGACAACGGTGGCGTGATGGTCAAGAACGCGCCCGGCGCCATGGTGATGGACCAGCCCGCGCCCGCCAAAGTCAAGGCCACGGCGCGCAGCGTCGATGACTATATTCGCGAAATCATCACCGAACAGCCGGAGGCCGGCACGTTCAAGATCAAACAAATGCTCTCCACCCCGCGCTTCGGCATGCACCGCCTGAGTTGGTTCGAAGTGCGGCGTCGACTCAAAGACCTGGGCCTGGATTCCAAACAGAAACGCCTGGACTTCCTGCGGCAAAGAGTCGCCTAAGCTCCGGGCAGCCGTTGCGATTTTCGATGGTTCACCGCTTTGCTGAAAACCCCGAACTCTCCGGGGTTTTTCTCGTTTTGGGCGGCGCGCTCTCGTTGCAGTCGACGCCGGCCCCTTTCCAATTCAACCTCGCGCGCTGACAGACTGCCGTGGCGCTCCGGTACGATTCCGGGTCAGGCGGCCGCCAGCAACCGGGCAACAGCTTACCAACATACATTCAGTATTCTCTGAGAGGGATTGAGGATGGAACAGATGACACGTGTCAAAAGCCCTTCTGCCGGCCATGCGCTTGGCTTCGCCGCAGGCAAACTGATTGTGCCCGACGATCCGATCATTCCATTCATCGAAGGCGACGGCACCGGCCCCGACATCTGGCGCGCAGCCCAAGCGGTGTTGGACGCCGCCGTGGCCAGGGCTTACGCCGGGCGCCGCCGCATCGAATGGCTTGAAGTCTATGCCGGTGAAAAAGCGGTGGCGGTGTACGGCAACAACACCTGGCTGCCCGAGGAAACCCTCGAGGCCATCAAGAAATACCGCGTGGCGATCAAAGGCCCGTTGACCACGCCGGTCGGCGGCGGCATCCGCAGCCTCAACGTGGCGCTGCGGCAACTGCTCGATCTCTATGTGTGTCTGCGGCCGGTGCGTTATTTCTCCGGCGTGCCCTCGCCGGTGAAACGGCCGGAATTGGTGGACATGGTGATCTTCCGTGAAAACACCGAAGACATCTATGCCGGCATTGAATACCGCGCCGGCACCGACGAAGCCAGAAAAGTCGTGGCCTGGCTGCAAAGCGAAATGGGCGTCAGGAAGATCCGTTTCCCCGAGACCTCCAGCATCGGCATCAAACCGGTGTCCTCGGAAGGCTCCAAGCGGTTGGTGCGTGCCGCCATCAATTATGCGCTCACGCAAAAGCGCAAATCCGTGACCCTGGTGCACAAGGGCAACATCATGAAATTCACCGAAGGCGGCTTTCGCGACTGGGGCTACGAGGTGGCGCGCGAAGAATTCCGCGAACACACCGTGAGCTGGGAAGAATGCGGCGGCAAACCGCCGGCCGGCAAGATTCTCATCAAAGACGCCATTGCCGATGCCTTCCTGCAGCAAATCCTCACGCGGCCGGATGAGTATGACGTGATCGCGACACTCAACCTCAACGGCGATTACATCTCCGATGCACTCGCCGCGCAAGTCGGCGGCATCGGCATTGCGCCCGGCGCGAATATCAATTATGACACGGGCTTTGCGATTTTCGAAGCCACGCACGGCACCGCGCCCAAGTACGCCGGCCAGGACAAGGTCAATCCCGGTTCAGTCATTCTCTCCGGCGCGCTTATGCTGGATTACCTGGGCTGGCACGAGGCCGCGCGTTTGATTGAAAGCGCGCTTGCGCAGACCATTCAGCAGAAAGTCGTGACCTATGATTTCGCCCGCTTGATGGAAGGCGCGCAAGAAGTGAAATGCTCGGAGTTTGGCCAGGCGCTGATCGCAAACATGTAGTGCGCTGCGGAGAATATGTTCCTGCAACGGCTCAGCCGTTGCATTGAAGCCCTGCGTGTGAGGGAATGTTCCTGCAACGGCTGCGCCGTTGCCTCGAGATTCTTGAGATTTCACCGGCACTCGCGGATTGGGAAACCTCTTCACAGCCAGGACTGAGCGTCTCCGATCAAACACTCGCGCGCACCGGCGCAAACGCGAACGTGAGAGAATGTTCCTGTAACGGCTGGGCCGTTGCCTCGAGATTCTCAGAATTTCTTCGACCCGCTTTGTCATGAAAACCTCGACGCCGCCGGGCCTGAACATGAACCAGCGCGCCCAGGAACACGAACCCCGCAGAAACCGCGAGACGGCCTCGCACTTTTGCGGGGTTTTTTGTCACATTCCAGCGACAACCCTGCGCTTGGGCTTCCGCACCCTTACGAAGAAGGCTGTAATATCGAACAAACAACTCTCGCCCGTGACCGCGGTCACGGCGAAAGCTGACTTCTACCTGCTCTTCGTCTCAGCCATCGAAAGGGTTCGCGCCATGAAAAACTGTCGCCGCATGTTCGTGATGTTGTGTGCACTCGGTTGGTTCGCATGGGGAAGCTCTCCGGGTCTTGCCCAGACACAGGAACGCGAGATCAAACGCACCTGGGGTGTCTCGACCTATCTGCAGACTGCACCGGTCAATATTGTGATCCCCATTTGGCTCACGCCCCGATTCGTGCTGGCGCCTCTCCTCACCGTCAACTACCTGGAGAATTCTGCCACCACGATTGGCGGCGGTGTGGCCTTGCGCATCTACCCGGTGATGCAACGCGTCGCGCCTTATTGGGGCGTGCGGGCGCAGGCGATCAACATCAACCCCAGCGGCCCCGCGACCGGTGCCACCGCGTATGCCGGCAGTCTCTATTTCGGCGGGGAGTTTTTCCTCAATCCCAGATTCAGTCTGGGCGTCGAGCCGGGCTTGAACATCACGCTGCCGCCCAATTCCGGTCCAATTGCGGTGACGACTGCCACCGTGATGGTGGCCACGGTTCATTTTTAGCAGACTCGCGGGCAGGCAGGAAATGCGGGGAGGGAAAAGCAGCAGGCGGTTGTGCCGGGCGCTGCCCTCATGCGGGCAATGACCATAAGCGCCAGTGTCATGCCGGTTTTGCTGCTTTTTCTTTTTGGGGCGAATCTCTCCTCCCCTGTCATTCCAGAGGGCGGGGCAGGATGAAGTCTGTTGCCCGCCCATTCGAGGTTGTCATCGCGAGGCGGGGCATGTCTTTCAATAGAAAACTTCCGCGGACCACACCACATTCGGCAGCCAATCGGCATTGCCGCTCACGTGCCGCATGCCGGCACTGAACCAGCCTTGATAATTTCCCAGAACGCCGGTTTTGGTCGAGCGCTTGATGCGCAACGCACCCTTGTCCATTCCCTCCACCACCAGCTCGGCGGTCACCGCGCCCGTGTTCAGGAAATAAGTTGCTTCGAAGTTGTTGCTTTCGCCCATGCGCCGCCAGATGCCGGTGAAGTCGCCTTCCTTGATCACCCACACTGTGCCCAAACCGCGCTGCGTGCCCGGCGTCTCGAAGAAAAACTCACCCTGCCAGGAAACCTGCGGCGACCAGGTGGCGGTGCCGTGAAAGCTCTGCCCGCTGGCCGCAATCGTGCCGCGATAAGTGCCCAGCAGCTTGCCCTGATCCGTGCGTTTGATCTCGAGCGCGCCGCCGGCCGGTTCCGCCATCGCCAGCTCGGCGCGCAAGCCGGATTTGGTGGGAAACCACACGGCATCAAAGACATTGCTCTGGCCGCGCCGCCTCCATATCCCGGTGAAATCGCTTTCCTGCACCAGCCAGATGCGGCCGAGCGTGGTTTCGCTCACCGTGCCGCCGCTGCTGGTGCCCTCTTCGGATATGACCTTGGCGAGGCTCGAACACATGTTGGAGATTTCGTCTTCGCTGTTGCCGCGAATGTTCTGGCTCTTCTTCACCTCGGCGGTCTGCACGTCGATGAAGCGCGAATTGAGCGTGTAGGTTTTGCCGGTGCGCACGATGCTGCCCACCACCACCATGCGCGCGCCCAGCAGCTTGCCGATTTCGACCATGGCCTGTTCATCCACCGCGCCGGAGATTTGCAGGCTTTGCTCCTCCATCACTTTCACCAGTTGGGAGCGTTCGATGATGCGATAGGTGCCCACGCTGCCCAGCTCGGTGCGCAGAATTTCGGAGGCGGCCAGGCCAAGCGAGGAATCACAGCCGATGCTCTCGAAATCGAGCACCGCAATGCGCGGTTTTTCCTCCTGGCCGAAGCCGGCGGTGAACCATGAGAGAAAAATTGCAACCACAGCGATGCTCTTGCGCCACATGCAAACAGCCCCTTTCCGGTTGAATAGAGGATCGTTCCAGACCAGTACAGGCGTGGACCCCGTGGCCCCTCACCAGCCTTGGTTTCCAGGCCTGGCGGTCACAACACGAACCGCGGCGCAATGTCCGAAATCGCGGGGAAATTCTCAAGATAAAGTTTATCACACCCTCACGCAGATTTTGCGCATCAATCGTGGCTCCCAATCTTCAGCAAGGGTATCGCGAACGAACTCTCGACAAGGCCCGGCCTCATTGGCAAACAGCCTCAGCAGTGGTGAAAAATCGCAGTGACCTCCCGCGCGTTTGCCGATTACCTCGCGCAAGTCTGATAACGGCCAATTCTCCGACCTGCGGCACAATCCCGCCTTTGCCGGATTCTGATGGAAGCAGCGTGCCACGCGCGTTAAATAGCCCCTTTTCCCATCTAATGAAGCTGCCCGCCTACCCTTGAGTCAAACTTCCTGCCCTTCGATCCTGCCCTGGACATTGACCAGGAATATGCTATCTTCCAGCCAGACAATGAAACTGGGTGGAGTCCTGCACTTTCGTTTTGCTGTCGAACCAGGAGCAAACATGGAACGTCAAAGAATCCGCTGGGGCATTCTCAGCACCGGCCGGATTGCGCAGGTGTTTGCACAGTCGCTGGCAACATTACCGGAGGCGCAACTGCAGGCCGTCGGCTCGCGCACCGCGGCCGCGGCAGAAGCCTTCGGGACGCGTTTCAATGTGCCCCGGCGCCATGCGAGTTATGCCGCGCTGGCTCACGACGCGGAGGTGGATGTGATCTACATCGGCACCCCGCATTCCCTGCACGCCGAGAACTGTTTGTTGTGCCTGGAAGCCGGCAAGGCCGTGCTGTGCGAAAAGCCATTCACGATCAACGCCGCGGAGGCGGAGCGCGTCATTCAATTCGCCCGCCAACAGCAGGTCTTCTTGATGGAGGCCATGTGGACGCGCTTCCTGCCCGCAGTCGTGCAAGCGCGCGCGTGGCTGGCAAACGGAATGATCGGCGAGCCGCGCCTGCTGCTCGCGGATTTCGGCTTTCGCGCGGAGTTCGATCCGAAAAGCCGCCTGTTCGCGCCCGCCCTGGGCGGCGGCGCCTTGCTGGACGTCGGCATCTATCCGCTTGCCCTCGCCTCGATGATCTTTGGGCCGCCGCAACGCCTCACCAGCATGGCGCATCTCGGCGCCACCGGCGTGGATGAACAATGCGGTGTGATCCTCGGTTATCCCAACGGCCAGCTCGCCGTGCTGGCCGCCGCCAATCGCACCGACACGCCGAAAGAAGCGACCATCATCGGCACCGCCGGACGCATCAAGCTGCATGCCGCCTTCTTCAAGGCCACGCAGGTCACGCTGATGCGCAGCGGCCAGCCGGAGTTAACCGTGCACGCGCCATACGAGAGTTTTGGCTATCAGCATGAGGCCGCCGAAGTGATGGCCTGTTTGCGCGCCGGCCGGTTGGAAAGCGAAATCATGCCGCTCGATGAATCCTTGCAACTCATGCGAACCATGGATGAGATTCGCCGGCAATGGGGCTTGCGCTATCCCCAGGAAATGGCGTGACGAAAGACCTGCAAACCATTCCACTCCGAATGCAATTATCCCGTGAGGAGAAGCATCATGTGCAAAGCGAAGATTCCGGCCGTTGCCTGCTTGGTCCTGCTGCTGGCGTTGCATCTCGCACTGGCGCAGCCGCCCGCCGCCAGCGACACCACCAAGGCGCCGGCGAAAAGGGCGGAGAAGAAAGAATGGGACGTGACCGCGGCGCACGGCCCGACCAGGGAGATTGCCTTCACCACCAATGAAGGCACGTGGATGAACCTCGACGTCAGTCCGGACGGCCGGGAGATTGTGTTTGATCTGCTCGGCGACATTTACCTCATGCCGCTTTCCGGCGGCGAAGCGAAACTGCTCAGCGGCGGCCCGGCCTTCGAAGTGCAGCCGCGCTTCAGTCCCGACGGCAGGCAGATCAGCTTCACCAGCGACCGCTCCGGCGGGGACAACATTTGGGTGATGCAACGCGACGGCTCGAAACCCAGGCAGGTGACCAAAGAGGATTTTCGTTTGCTCAACAACGCGGTGTGGACGCCGGACGGCAATTATCTCATCGCCCGCAAACATTTCACCAGCACGCGTTCCCTGGGCGCGGGTGAAATGTGGCTCTATCATCTCACCGGTGGCGAAGGCTTGCAGCTCACCAAACGCAAGAATGATCAGCAGGACGCCGGCGAACCGGCGGTTTCCCCGGATGGGCGCTACGTTTATTTCAGTGAAGACATGAGCGGCGGCAACACGTTTGAGTACAATAAAGATCCCAACGGCCAGATTTACGTCATTCGCCGTCTCGACCGCGAGAAGGGTGATTTGAAAAATTTCGTCATCGGCGCGGGCGGCGCGGTGCGGCCGCAACCCTCGCCCGACGGCAGGTACCTCGCCTTCGTGCGGCGCGTGCGGCTGAAAAGCGTGCTCTATTTGCAGGATTTGAAAACGGGCGAGCAAATTCCGATTTATGACGGCTTGAACAAGGATCAGCAGGAGACCTGGGCCACCTTCGGCGTTTATCCCAACTATGCCTGGACGCCGGACAGCAAGAGCATTGTGATTTGGGCACAGGGCAGGATTTGGCGCATCGACATCGCAACGAAGCAGGCCACTCAGATTCCCTTTACCGTCAA
>JBBIKM010000224.1:0-9417 GCA_037445455.1 bacterium
CCTTGGCTCCTTGGCTCCTTGGCCCCTTGGCTCTTTGCGACGGGAGGTGATGCCGGCAACTTGCGAGATGAGTGAGCTTCTGTTGTCGCGAACTAACGCACAGGTTTCTGGAGGTCGATCATCGAATAATCGGCCACTCGAAAGAGGTGAAGCATTATGGATCGACGCGAATTCATCAAGATCGCTGGCATTGCCGGCGCCGGCCTTTTTCTGCCCGCAAAATGGTTGGGGACAAAAAGGCTCTTTGCTGCTCTTCCGGGCGGAACGCTGGATCCCACCTTGCTGCCCAAGTACGTGTCGCCGCTCGCCAAGCCGCCGGCATTCGCCCGCACGGCACAAATCAAATTCGGCAAGCTTGTCAAGGTGCAATATTATGAGCTGGCGCTTCGGCAGTTTCAGCAACAAATTCTGCCACCCGGACAACCAATGACCACGGTGTGGAGCTACGGTCCGGCGAATGACCCGCGAACCGTGGCGCAGGGCGGGCAATACTTCTATCCCGCCTTCACCATCGAAAACCAGTGGCTCAAGCCGACGGCCATCAAATGGGTCAACGGCCTGGTTGATGCCAATGGCAATTATCTTCCTCATCTTCTTCCCATCGACCAGACGCTGCATTGGGCCAATCCGCCGGGCGGAACCATGATGCGCGACATGCGCGGCAGTGACCCAACACCCTACCTCGGGCCGGTGCCGATGGTCACCCATGTGCACGGCGCCCACACCACGGAAGAGAGCGACGGCTATGCCGAGGCCTGGTACCTTCCCGACGCCAAAAATATTCCGGGCGACTATGCCCGCACCGGCACCTTTTACGATTACTTTGCACAGAAGTACGGGCTGCTCAATTTGCCAAAATATTGGGGTCCGGGCAAGGCCACTTTCGCTTATCCCAACAACCAGCGCGCCACCACCCTGTGGTATCACGACCATACGCTCGGCATGACGCGCTCCAACGTTTATGCCGGACCCGCCGGCTTCTACTTGATTCGCGGTGGCCCGAGCGATGCCGTCGGCGGCAAGTTGCCCGGCCCGGCACCTGGCGTCGGCTCCAATCCCTTCGGCACCTTTTATGAGATTCCCCTCGCCATCCAAGATCGCGCCTTCAATGCCGATGGCTCGCTTTTCTATCCCAATCATCGCGCCTTTTTCGAAGGCTTGAACTCTGCGCAGTTGCAGATTCCCTTCATCCCGGAGGAAGCCTGCGACGGCCTGGCCAGCGATGTCTCGCCCATTTGGAATCCGGAGTTTTTTGGCAACACCATGGTCGTTAATGGCCAGACCTGGCCCTACCTGGAGGTGGAGCAACGGCGCTACCGTTTTCGGTTGTTGAATGGCTGCAATTCCCGCTTCCTGATTCTCAAAATGGACAACGGCCTGCCGTTTTACCAAATCGGCGCGGAGGGCGGTTTTCTACCCACCCCGGTGCAGCTTGAGCAATTGTTGCTGTCACCGGCTGAGCGCGCGGATGTCATTGTCGATTTCACCAATGTGCCGGTCGGCACCGAGATAATCCTGTTGAACCTCGGGCCGGATGCCCCCTTTGCCGGAGGTGTGCCGGGCGTGGATTTTGATCCAGCCGATCCCTCCACCACCGGCCAAGTGATGCAATTCCGCGTCATCTCTTCGACCGGCGTGGATACCAGCACGCCGCCGATGCGATTGCGGCTGCCGGCTGTGCCTGCGCTCGGCGCCTCAGTGACCACGCGGCAAGTCTCTCTCAACGAGGAGGAATCCAGAACCGTACGCGCCTCCGAGGATAGTTCGGGAAACATTGTGCTGGATTGCGAGAACGGCGCGCCCTTTGGCCCAACCGCGGCCCTGTTGGGGACGCTCACTCCCACTGGCACCGGCGTGCCACTGATGTGGATGGATAATATCTCGGAAAATCCCGGCGTCGGCGACACGGAAACCTGGGAAATCCACAACTTCACCATGGATGCCCACCCGATTCATGTGCATCAGGTTCAGTTTCAAGTGGTCAATCGGGAAAACAGGATGTCCGGCGTGGTGCGCGGGCCGGAGCCCTGGGAAATGGGTTATAAAGACACCGTCATCGCCTATCCGGATGAGATCACCCGCATCAAGGCGAAGTTTGACCTTCCCGGCTTCTACGTTTGGCACTGCCACATCGTGGAGCATGAAGACAACGAGATGATGCGGCCGTTCCATGTTGGGCCGATTCCGGCAAACGCGCCGGCACGCAAGGCGTCGGCAAGCCAAGCCACCGCAGAGGCCAAGCCACCGCGCGAGTTTGTCCTGGAGCAGAATTATCCCAATCCCTTCAATCCCTCGACCAACATCCGATTCCAGATGCCGGCCGCGGAACAAGTTGAGCTCCGCATCTTTAACGCGCTGGGACAGGAGATTCGCACCCTGGCGAGCGGGAGATTCGAAGCCGGCCGTCACACTTTCATGTGGGATGGCAGGGATAACCACGGGCGAAGCGTCGCCAGCGGCATCTACATTTGCCGCATGACTGCCGGGAAATTCACCCAAAGCCGGCTGATGAATCTCATCCGTTAAGCCCGAGTATTAGCGATCGGCCTTTCTGCTTTTCAGCAAGCGGGCCGAAGGCGTGGTTCGGTTGACCTGGTGTCGCCGGGCTGCGGCCTTTGGTCCGCTGTTTCTTGAGAGGAGGCCAGCCTGCCGGCCGGTTGCCACCAGCCTCAACGCGGCAGGGCGAAGTGCCAGCCCAATTGCCGCGCCAGAAACTCAAGCATGACATGGCCGCGCACGCTGCCGCCTTTGCTGTTGATGCGCGGGCTTGCCACGGCGATGCCGCCGCAGCCGGTGGCCACCGCCACAATCACGCCCGAAACGCCGCTCTTCGCGGGCAGGCCGGTGCGCACGAGATGGCTGCCGGATTCATCGTACAGACCGCAGGTTGCCATGATCGCGACAATCGAGCTGACCGTGCGGCGCGACAGCAGGCGCAAACCGGCCGCTGTCAAGCCGCCATTGGCCAGAATCATGGCCAAATGGGAGGCGGGCGCAGCACTCGTTTCCAGCGAGCACATTGCAAAATAGGTGTCGAGCACGTCTTCGACGTCACCGGAAATCACGCCGTTGCTTTTCATCAAATACGCCAGCGCGCGGTTGCGGTCGCCGGTGCGGCGTTCCGATTCAAAAACTCTTGCGTTGAGGCTGGGGCGTGCACCAAGCAGCCGCTCCGCCCATTTCTCCACCCACGGGAAACGTTCTGCCATGTTGGTGCCGGGCAGATGGCTGCACAGGGCAATCGCACCGGCATTGACCAGGGGATTCGGCGGCACCGGGCCGTGAAAATCAAGCTGGGCCACTGAGGCAAAGGCACTGCCCGAGGGTTCCACACCGATCCAGGAAAATACCTGATTCTCGCCAAACTCCTCCACCATTCCCAACAACAAAATCAGCTTGGCAACGCTCTGCAGCGTGAAGCGATGTGACGCGGCCTCGCCGGCGGTCAGGCAGGTGCCGTCCACTAGCGTGATCGCCACGCTGGTCAATTCGGGATCGACGCGCGCCAACTCCGGAATGTAGGACGCAAGCGTTCCGGCGTGATGAGCACGCGCCTGCGCCACAGCTTGATCAAGCACGGACTGAATGCGGTCGTGTGACAGGGGCAAGCTCATGCCCGCTCTCCGGTTTCACTTTTTGGGCAACACATGCAGCGAGGTCAGCAGAATATTCTCCAGCTCTTCTTCGCTCAAGTCCGCCAGCAAATGACCGTCTTTGGCAATGGAAATTTGCCCGGTTTCCTCGGAAGTAACGATCACCAACGCATCGGATTCTTCGGACAGCCCCAGGGCGGCGCGATGGCGCGTGCCATAGCGCCGGTCCAGCATGTCACTTTGCGACAGCGGCAAAATGGCCTTGGCGGCGATGATTTCTTCGTTTTCGATGATGATGGCGCCGTCATGCAGCGGGGATTTGGGACTGAAGAAGGCCAGCAGCACCGGCGCGGAAACCGCGGCTTGCAGCTTGATGCCGGTTTCCACCACCGCGCGAATAGCGTGATTGCGGACGATGACAATCAACGAGCCGTGCCGCATGCGCGACAGTTCCTGCACCGCGCGGACGATTTCATCGACCAATTGTGAGCCGGTGACTTTGACGAAGAAGCGAATCAGCGGGCTTTGGCCGAGATGCACCAGCATGCGGCGCAACTCCGGCTGAAACAGAATGACGAAGGCAATGAGCCAGATGGTTTCCAGCCGGCCGAAAATCCAACTCAAGCCGCTCATGCCCAAAATCTGCGCGAGCAGCGAAACGGTGAGAATGAGCAGCAGCCCGACTGCCATCTGCGCCGCGCGTGATCCTCGAATGAACAAATAGAGGCGATACATCACGAAGCTGATCGCCAGGATGTCGAGCACATCCAGCAGCGTGACGCGCAGAAATGCGATGCGGAAGAGTTCGAGGTCAGGCATAGACGGTCAATGGCTGATGGCGCCGGCAGAGGCGGCACCGGAATCTGGCGGCGGGCTGCTCCCCCGCGGCGTACGGCGGTCGCCGTGGTTTATGCGGTATATCCGAAGCGACCGGCAATCAGGTCGGCGATGTGTGCCACCCGACGCATTTCTTCGACATCATGCACGCGCACGAGATGGGCGCCGTTGTTGATGGCGAGCGCCACGGCTGCGGCCGTGCCCTCCAGCCGCTGATCCGGCGGCAGATTCAGCACGGAGCCAACGAAAGACTTGCGCGAGGGTCCAACAAGAATCGGGCAGCCCAGTCCCTGCAATTCCTTCAGGCGGCGGAGAATTTCGAAATTGTGTTCGAGACGCTTGCCGAAGCCGATGCCGGGATCGATGATGATGCGTTCATGGGGAATGCCCGCCTGCCTGGCAACTGCCACGCGCGCTTCCAGATGCAGGTAAATTTCATCGAGCAGGTTCTCGTAGGTGGGGTTCGACTGCATGTCCGCGGGCGTGCCCTTGAGATGCATCAAGATCACCACGGCCTGATGCTGCGCCACGACCTCCGCCATGCGGGGATCGTACAAAAAGCCGCTGATGTCGTTGACGATCGCCGCGCCGGCCTGCAGCGCGGCCTCCGCCACGGCAGCTTTGTAGGTGTCGATGCTGAGGGGGATTTCGGCTTTTTGGCTCAGGGCTTCGATCACCGGCAGCACCCGTGCCATCTCTTCTTCTGCCGCGACCGGCTCGGCGCCTTCGCCATAGACGCCTTTCGGCCGGGTCGATTCGCCGCCAATATCAATGAGATCCGCGCCGGCCTCCGCCATTTGCAGGCCGTGGGCGATCGCCTGCTCGTGGCCTTGATAACGCCCGCCATCATAAAAGGAATCCGGTGTGCAGTTGAGCACGCCCATCACCAGCGTCGGCCCCCCCACGATCATGCTGCACTTTGGGCTGTCAATGACGAATTCAGTGCGCGTTTGATTTTCCAGGAAGACGCGCAACTCGCGCGCAAAAGCGGCTTCGTTGCTGGCGAATAACTGGCGGCCCAGCGCCAACTGCCGCAGTTGCTCCTCATCAGTGAAGAGATAGGCAATGCCGGGTGCGGCGAGCCAGCACGGGATGTCACGCAATGAAAATGCCGAGAGTAGATTTCTGGAAAACTCCTGCTCCCGGCAGACGATTTTCAACACCCAGGGATAACGGCGCACGCGGCGGGCAAACTCCTCGGCACGCGGGCCGCGCTCACCCTTCAACTCGGCCTGCAGATCCGGTTCATGATGGAGAAAGAGGCGGCGGATCGAATAGCTGGCCATTATCTCTTCTCGAGTTTCTCCGGCAGCAGATGCTCGGGCACCTCGCCGCGCTGCAGCAAGAGATTGTAGAGATGCTCGCGCGCCTCGCCGGCAAACGTATCATGATCGCCCGTGCTCAAGCGAATGCGTTCGCGCAGGTACTGAATCGCCCGGTCCGTCTCGTGCCGTTTTTCATGGATGTAGGCAAGATAGAGTCTTGCATCGGCGTGATCGTTGAGGCGGATGGCGCGTTCGAACAACCGGATTGCCGTGTCGAAATCATCCTGGTTGTAGTAGGCAATGCCGAGATTGTAGTAGGCATCGGCGTTGCGGGGATCCAGCTTGAGAATGTGCTCGTACAGCGGCAGGGTTTGCAGCAGTTCGTTGCGGGTGAGGTAAATGCGGCCCAGCATCATGAGCACCGGCAGATGATTGGGATTGAGGCGGCGATACTTTTCCAACAGCGCGATAGCTTCCTCGCGGCGATTTTTCAGCAGAAGCTGGTTGGCCGTGGCAATGGCGGCTTCGACATCGAGCGGATTGAGCGCCAGCGCCTGGGCGCACAACTCGTATTCGTCTTCGAAGCCCAATTCATGCAGGCGACTTTCATGCAACTGCGCGAAGCGGAGATAGATTTTGCTGTGCAGCGAATCCCGGGCGAAGGCGCGGCGCAGGGCTTGATCGGCCTCGTTCCACTTTCTCGCATAGAGATAACATTGGCCGAGCGCCAGCCAGGTTTCGGCGCGCAGCGTGTCCCGTTGCACCGCCGCCGCCACAAGCGGAATCAGCGGGCGCAGAGAATCCTGCCAGGCGCGTTCGGACAGCCGCAGGCGCGCCAGGTGTTGCAGCGTGCTGCGCGCCGCCAATACCGCAAACGCCGGTGTCAGGCTGTCACTCACGGCCAGCGCGCGGGCGGCCGGTGCAGCCTTCGCGTAATCGCCGCGCAGGAATTCGAGGTAGGCTTGGTAATAGCGCGGGTCCGCGGGAGGCAGATGAGCCGGCGTCTGCGCCTGGGCATTATGCGGCTCAGCAATATCGAGAGGTTCGAGCGTCTTTGTTTTGATTTCGGCAATCGCCGCGGCTGCATCGTTGCCGGCGGTCACAGCGTCCTTCTGAAACAGCGGCTGCGGCCGGCCCGCGGCATAGAGCTGGAATTCGAGCTGCAGATTGCCATTCGCGCGGTGATAAACGCCGCGGCCAACGTAATCCAGCCCCAGTTCGCCGGCGAGATGCACGAGATAGCCCGGCCGTGACAGCGAATCAAGGGCGGCGATTTCGAAGAGGGATTCCACGGGCAGAACGTGGAGGGCTTGCCGGCCGGCACTCCGCAATTCCGCGGCCAGCATCTCCGCAAGCGCCAGGCCCTCGGCCGAGAGCGCAAGAGTATCGCCTTCTGCATGCAGCAAGGGCGCCAGGACCAGCCGTTTTTCCACATCGGCGAAGCGGCGGTGTTCGCGCAAAGAGAGGGCGAATTGTGCCGCCGCGCCGGCCGCCACCACCAGCAAGGCCGCAAAGAGGAATGCCCTCGTGCTGAGGGCATTGCTGTAGCGGCGGAGATTCCAAAGGATGAGTAAGACCACTCCACAAGCAATCAGGATGAAAATTGTCCCTGGCGGGATCGGCATGGCGGTCAGGCTTCAGTGGCGGGTTGAGTGGGTTGCGTGGGTTGCGCCGCCGTGCTCTCACTGCCGCCAGTGGGGCGGCCGTTACCAGCCTCCCCGGGGCCTTCCAGTTGCAGCCGGGCGCTGTTGAGCACGGCATCGATTTCCGCGCCGTCGAGCAGTTCCTTTTCCAGCAGCGCCGTGGCCAGCGCATGCAGTTGCCGCACGTTTTCGCTGAGAATCTTGAGGGCTTTTTGCGAGGCGTCCATGA
Source organism: bacterium (assembly GCA_037445455.1). Classification (GTDB taxonomy): domain Bacteria; phylum Zhuqueibacterota; class Zhuqueibacteria; order Zhuqueibacterales; family Zhuqueibacteraceae; genus Coneutiohabitans. The sequence continues at coordinate 7,568 of JBBIKM010000224.1, forward strand.
CGATTCTTCTCACTTCATCGTCGATCTTCTGTGCGGTCAGCTCGCTGTAATCCCGATGCTGGGCGATTTCCCGGCCCAGAAAGATTTCCTCCTGCTTCTTGCCGAAGGCCAGCGGGCCCATCACGTCGCTCATGCCCCAATCGCACACCATGCGGCGAGCCAGTTCGGTGGCGCGCTCGATGTCGTTGCCGGCGCCGGTGGTGGTTTCTTGAAAGATGATGCGCTCGGCTTCGCGACCGCCCATGAGATGAACCAGCAGGGCTTCGCAATAGCTCTTCGAGTAGTTGTGCTTCTCGTCCATCGGCAGGGAGGTGGTGAGACCCAGGGCCCGGCCGCGGGGAATGATCGTGACTTTGTGAATCGGGTCGGAGCCCGGCGTGTACTTCGCCACCAGCACGTGGCCCGCTTCATGGTAGGCGGTGATGCGTTTTTCCTTGTCGCTGATCAACAGGCTGCGGCGTTCGGCTCCCATCAACACACGATCCTTGGCTTCCTCCATATCACGCATTTCGACGAGATTCTTGTTCTTGCGCGCCGCCAGCAGCGCCGCTTCATTGACCAGATTGGCGAGATCCGCACCGGAGAAACCGGGCGTGCCCTTGGCCAACACGGTGAGATCAACGTTGTCAGCCATCGCGATTTTTTTGGAATGCACTTTCAGGATGCCTTCGCGACCGCGCACGTCCGGACGGTCAACCACGATCTGGCGGTCGAAACGGCCGGGCCGCAGGAGTGCCTGATCGAGGACATCGGGGCGGTTGGTGGCGGCGATGAGAATCACGCCTTCGTTGGAGTCGAAGCCGTCCATCTCCACCAGCAATTGATTGAGCGTCTGTTCGCGCTCATCATGGCCGCCGCCCAGGCCGGCGCCGCGATGGCGGCCGACCGCGTCGATCTCATCGATGAAAATGATGCAGGGCGCATTGCGCTGGCCCTGTTCGAACAAGTCACGCACGCGCGAGGCGCCGACGCCGACGAACATTTCAACAAAGTCGGCACCCGACATGCTGAAGAAAGGCACGCCGGCCTCACCGGCCACGGCTTTGGCGAGCAGCGTCTTACCGGTGCCGGGCGGGCCGAGCAGCAGCGCGCCTTTGGGAATTTTGCCGCCCAGGCGCTGGAATTTCTCCGGGTCGCGCAGAAATTCGATGATCTCGCGCAGTTCCTGCTTGGCTTCATCCGCGCCGGCGTCATCAAAGGTCACCTTTGGCCGGTTGTTGCTGGCCAGCCGCGCGCGCGAGCGGCCAAAAGTGAAGATGCTCTTGGTGCCGGCGCCCTGCATGCGGCGCAGCAGGAAAAGCCAGAAGAAGGCGACCAACACCCATGGCAGCAGATTCAGAAAGTAATTCCACCACTCCACCGTCTTGGGTCGCACGTCGACTTCGAGGTTGTACTTCGAATTCCAGGCGCTCACCGTTTCGAAGGAAAGCTCGCGCGGCAGAAAGACTTTGACGTTGGCATACTGCTTGGCATCATCGGCCGCCAGTTGCAGGGGCGCGCGCAACTGGCCCTGAACCTCGTCGCTGCGAATCACCACCTTTTGCAGCTTCTGGCCTTCCAGCAGCTCGATGAATTGGCTGAAGGTGATCTGTTTTTCCTCCGGCTCCTGCCGTTCCCAACTGAGCGTGATCCAGATTGCCAGCAGCAAAACCGCCAGCCAAAAGGTCAGGGTGCGCGAAGCGCGTGCCCACTGGAAATTGTTGTTGTCATCCCGCCGCGGCGGCTGCGCGGGGCGTTTCCGCTTCGACGAGCTATTCGAATTCTCTTTTTTCTTGCTGTTACTGTTCATCAGATCCAGAAACGTTTAAAGGTAACAGGAAACGGCCGGCTGGCCCCTCCGCTTCAGTCCA
>JBBIKM010000225.1:0-7116 GCA_037445455.1 bacterium
CTCAAGCTCGCCAAGATTCCCTTCAACGAACAGGAGCTGGAAGACGATTTCGAGCAGTTCACCAACTTTCTGCTGCAGGCCGATCAGGATTTTTTCCTGTATCGCGATTTTCAATCGCGCAACATCATGATTCGGGAGGGTGAGCCCTATTTCATCGACTATCAGGGCGGCCGGCGTGGCGCGCTGCAGTATGACATCGCCTCGCTGTTGTTCGATGCCAAGGCCGACATTCCCTTCGACGTGCGCGAAGAGCTGCTGGCGACTTACCTGGAGGCCGTGGCGGAATTCCTGCCGCTCGATCCCGAACAGTTCCGGCGTTTCTATTTTGGTTATGTCTTGATCCGCATCATGCAGGCCATGGGCGCCTACGGCTTTCGCGGCTTCTATGAGCGCAAGACGCATTTCCTGCAGAGCGTGCCCTATGCCGTGCGCAATCTCGAATACGTGCTGCGCACCGCGGATTTGCCGGTGGAACTGCCCGCGCTCACCGACATTTGGCACCGCCTGGTGCGCTCGACGATGCTGCGCGAACTGGGCAATGTGCAACTGCGGCTGACTGTGCGCATTCAGAGTTTTTCCTATAAAAACGGCCTGCCGCAGGATGACACCGGCCACGGCGGCGGTTTCGTGTTTGATTGCCGCTCGCTGCCCAATCCCGGCCGGCTGGAAAAATTTGCCAAACTCACGGGCTTCGATCCCGAGGTGATTGCGTTTCTGGAGAATGAAGAAGCGGTGCACGGTTTCATGACGCACGTGCGTGATCTCATCAATCAAGTGGTCGAAAACTACCAGCGCCGCAACTTCACAGATCTTTCCGTTGCCTTCGGCTGCACCGGCGGCCAGCATCGCTCGGTCTATTGCGCCAACCGGCTGGCGCGCCATCTGCGCGAGAAATATCCCATCAATGTCGAAGTCGTGCACCGCGACTTATGAAAGCCATGATCCTCGCCGCCGGCCTGGGCACCCGGCTGCGCCCGCTCACCGACACCCGGCCGAAAGCCCTTATCGAGATCCAGCAGGTGACGCTGCTCGAGATCGTGATTCGCCGCCTGCTGGCAGCGGGCGTGCAGGAGATCATCATCAACACCCATCATTGTGCGGAACAGATCGCCGGTTTCCTGCAGGCACGCCACAATTTTGGCGTGCGCATCGAGCTTTCCCATGAGCCGGAGCTGCTCGATACCGGCGGCGGTCTGCGCCAGGCCGGCCACTTCTTCGACGACGGCCAGCCCTTTTTTCTCCACAATGTCGATATCGTCAGCAACATCGACCTGCGGCGGATGTATGCCCAACATCTCGCAAGTGCCAGCCTGGCCACGCTGGCGGTCAAGCAGCGCCGCACCACGCGCTATTTCTTGTTCGATGCGGCCGGCGAGCTGTGTGGCTGGAAATCCCTGCACCCGGAGCGCCTCGAACTGGCGCGCCAACCGCAGGGCGGGTTGCATGAACTCGCCTTCGACGGCATTCATGTCATCTCGCCGGCCCTGTTGCCGCGCCTGACCGAAACCGGCGCGTTTTCGATTGTGCCAACTTATTTGCGGCTGGCGGGCGAGGGCGAAAGCATTCGCGCATTTCGCACGGAAGGATACTTTTGGCAGGATGTCGGCAAGATCGCGCAACTGGAGGCGCTGGCGCGGCAACCGCTCGAGGAGATTCTTGGACCGGCAGAATTTCCCCGGAACCCGCGCCCGCTGCGCTTCACCTGATTTGTGCTCGTTTGCGCAGCTTGCAGAACTGGCTGCGCCACGGTTTGCAAAACTTCGCGGGCCAGGGAACCGCTGCTGCTTCTGAGGCGACGGCTCAGCCGTTGCAGGAACATTCCCGCAAGGAATGACAAGAAGACGCGCGGGCTGGCCCACTCCTAGAATGCCGGTCGGCGCGGAGGCCTCGCTGCCTCAATCATTGCCGAGACTCCCGGCGGCAATCTTCATCTTATCCTCACCACGCTGTTTGCGCCCTCCATTTCCACTTCCAACACCACCGGCAGGTTGTCCTTGATGCCCTCTTCATGCGTGATGAGAAAGATCTGGCGAAAATAACCGCTGAGATGCTGCAAGGTCGCGAGCAACAGCCGCTTGCGCTCTTCATCCTGTGAGCCGAAGACTTCATCGAGCACGATAAACTGCAGCGCGGGCCGGCCGGATCGTTGCGCGATCACCTGGCTGATCGCGACCCGCAGACAGAGATTGAGCAGATCCTGCTCGCCGCCGGAGAAGCGATGCAATTCGAAACGCCGGTTCTGATCGTAGAGATAGAGATTGTAGGATTCGTCGAGCTCGAGCATGGTGTAGCGGCCGTTGGTCGCCATGCGCATGAGCTCGGAAGCGCGGCCTTCAATCAAGGGGCGCAGCCGGCCGGCCATCTCCACGCGGAAGGTCTTGAGGTGTTCCTGCAGCGCCTCGAGCAACAGCACTTCCTGCTTCACCTGCGCGATAACGGCCAGGCGCTCCGTCATCTGGGCGATGCGCTGCTCGAGATTTTCCACCTGCGCGGCGGCCGTGGCAAAGGCGGCGTGCGCCTCACCGGTTTGTTTCTGCGCCTGCGAGTGTTGCAGGCTCGCTTCGTCATAGGCCTGCTTGCACTGCCAGTACACTTCTTCGCGGTATTGCAAATCCATCAGCGCCTGTCGCACAGTGTTTTCCTGCTCGCGACAGGCGTCCAGTCGCGCCCTGGCTTGCGTCAGCCGCGACTCCAGGCCCGGCAGCCGTGCCACATGCGCCTCCAGGCGGGTCATCTCTTCCACCTGTTTTTCAGTAGCTGCCAACTCTGTCTGGAGTGCGGCCGCGTGGGTTTCATCCACATGAAGCGCGCCGAGCTGCTGGATCTCCTGCAGCGTGCGGTCGCACTGCCGGCGCAATTCGTGCACGCGCTGTACTTGAATGTCGAACTGTGTTTGCACCTGTGCCAGGCGCGCGCGCTCATTGCCCAGCCGCTCGCGTTCCTGCTGCAGGGCTTTCACGCGCATTTCGGCATCCTGCGCCTGGGCTGCGGCCTCTCTTTTTTCGCGCTCGAGCTTGAGATAGTCCTCCCGCAGTTTGGCCAGCGTTTGCTGAAAACGCGTTACGACCGCCTCAAAATGTTCCGCGAGCGGACGCGTGCAGACTGGGCAGGGGCTGTCCGCGCCCAGCGTTTGCACCTGCTGCAGCTTCTGCTTTTCTTCCACGCCCCGGTCTCTGACTTTGGCAAGCTCGGCCAGCACGTTCTGTTCGGCCTCGCGCCGCGCGCGCAGGCCGGCTTCTTCTTGTTGCAGACGCTCGCGCAACCGGTTCTCTGCGGCGACAAGCCCGGGCATGGCGGCAAGTTCTTGCTGCAGGCTCGCATTCTCGCGCTCGAGTTTTTCCATCTGCTCCGTGAGATTCTTGACGAGTTGTTGCTTGCCATGCTGGGCCGCAAGTTTGCGCCGGTTTTCTTCCAGCGCCTCTTTTTCGGCTTTCAGGCGTTGCCAGCGTTCGCGCACCGGCGCCAAGTGCGCGAGTTTTCCCTGTGCGAGCATGATCTCGCGGCGTTCGTTTTCGGCCTGCTGCAGTTGCTGCTGCAGCAGCGTTATTTCCCGCTCCAGGGTGTGCCGTTCGTTTTGCAGTTTGATGGCGCGGTCACGGCGCTGCGACTCGGCTTCGAAGGCGACTTTGGCCTGTTCCCGCTGTTGCAGCCATTCGCGCTCCTGCTGTTGCCGCGTCTGCAAGTGCGCCCCGGCCTGCGCACGCCTGGCCTGATGCTCGCGCAATTGCTGCTGCAACTCCTCCAGGTCTTCCTGGCTGAGGCGGCTGCCTTCCACGAAATTGCGCTTGTCGTTCGCCTCCTGCAGGGCGCGTTTGCGGGCGAAGTCGATGGCATCCAGATTCAGCAGGCGGCTGATCAGCCTGCGGCGATCCTCGTCGCGCATGTTGCTGAGCGCGGCCAGTTCTTTTTGTTTGGCGAAAATGGAGGCCTCGAACGATTTGCGATCCAGGCCGAGAATCCTCTCGATCTCGTTGCTCACGTCATTTTCACGCACGGCGACCGGTTCGCTCAAGCCGGCGCGATAGAGTGCGGCTTCCACCGCATGATTGGCCCCGCGCATCGAGCGCAGCACGCGATAGTCCCCGCCGGCGAGCGTAAAGGTGAGCTCGACTTCACACGGCTCGGCCACGGTGGCGCCCTGCCGGCGCAGCAGGGATTTTTCCGTGCGCGCCGCGCGCGCGCCGTACAACGCCCAGGCAATCGCCTCCAGGAGGGTTGATTTGCCCGCGCCGTTGCGGCCGATGATGCCGATGACATTCTCGGGCAACTCGAGAAAGAGGTTCTCGAAGCGGCGAAAGTTGCGCAGGCGCAGCGATTGCAGAATCATGCTTCCAACTCCTGCGCTTCGGCTTCGGCAAGAAACTGTGCGCCCAGCCGCTCCAACTCGGCAATCGGCAGGCTGCCGTCGGCATGTTTCTGCAGGTGGCGCGCGAACTCTTCCCGCAGCGAGCCGAGCGCCGGGGCAAGGCTGCTGCGTTCATTCACCTCGGTGGTTGCCAGCGAGATTTGCCGGTCGAAATGAAAAACCTGCGGAAACAGCCGGTCGAGCGCGGCGAGATCGAGCTGCAAATACAAATCGCGCGAGAGCTGCTGCAGCTCGAGGCTGACCATCGCCTCCGCAAGGTCGGCCGTGCTGCGCTGCGCCACCTCGGCCATGATCTCCTCGCGGCTCTTGCCCCTGGCATTGACCGGCCGCAGCCGCAGCATGGGCCGCGCCGGAATTTGATGATAGCGCCATTCGCGTGTCGTCAGATCACCGACAATGTAGCCGGAGGTATAGCCCGCCTCATTGAAGCTGGTGCGCTCGGTCGAGCCGGAATAGAAGGTGTGATCGTTGATGGCGAGGTAGCGATGATAGTGCCCCAGCGCGATGTAATCAAAATTCAAGTTGAGCCGGGTCTCCGGATCTTCCAGCAGTTGTTCGTTGAATTCGCCCATGCGCGTGTCGATTTTGCCGGCGGCACGCCACGCGCCGTGGCTGAGCAGAATGTTCCAGGTGGCTGCCGGCTCCCAGCGCAGCTCTGCGTAGGCTCGTTCAAGTTCTTCACTCAAGGAACAGTGCGGCAGGCAATGGATGGCGCAGCTTGTTTTGCCGCCGGCGCCGGTGAGGACGATTTTTTCATAGGCTCCCTTGTAGGCGGCGCGCACCACCGGCAGCACGCTTAGCGCCTCGAAGATATTGCCGGTGGCGCGAATGCGCGGGGTGGAATGATTGCCGGCGACGACGACGAAGGGAATGTTCGCAGCCTGGAGCTGTTGCATGCCGGCCAGCGCCACGGCAATGGCGCGGTTGTTCGGCCGCGGCGATTGAAACAGATCGCCGGCATGCAAAACAAAATCCGGTTTGTGCAGCAGAATGGCCTCGATCACCCGCCACCAGGCGTCGTAGAAATCCTGCTCCCGGCGATTGACCCCCGTGTGCGGATCGACCCTGGCGAGATCGGAAAAACCGAGATGGGTATCGGCAAAATGGATGAAGCGCATGCGTTCTCTTGCGGAGAGCGGTTTCAGTGGAACGGAAATGCGCCAGCCGAGCGGCGCTTGCCGTGCCGCGCCGAGTTGCTGCGACACGGCGGGCAATCTAAGCCATTCCCGCCAGAGTTTCAAGTTTTTCTCCCCGGCAGGCAGGGCTTGCATTTCGGCGCAGAGTTTGTTTTAATCTCTGCAGCCCGACTCCGGGAATTCTGGTTTTCCCCGCCGCCGTACCCAGCGGCGGCTTACGGCCCGCAAACCGCAGCCTGCTGCGACAACTCGCGAGCCCAACGCCTCCATCGGAGTGATTATGAAACGACTCAATGAATTTCTCCTGGGAGAACACGTCACAACCTTCGTGGTGTTGATGAAGAAGGAAACGCGCGCCAAGAAAAATGGGGATCCATACCTCGCGCTCGAATTGAGCGACGCCACCGGCCACGTTGCGGCCGTGATGTGGGACAATCTCGACTCCGTGACCGCGGAAGCCGGCCAGATTGTCAAGATTGCCGGCGTGGTGGAGGAATATCAGGGCCAGCGGCAAGTCCGCATTGACAGGATGCGGCCGGCGCGCGCGGACGACGAGGTGGATCTGACCAAGCTGGTGCCGGCGGCCAGGGAAGATCGCGGCGTGATGTGGGAGCGCTTTCAGAAGCTGATTGAAAGCGTCGCCCAGCCCTCCCTGCTCGCGCTCCTGCGCCGAATGTTTGCCGACGAGCAAATCGTCAAACTCTTCTGCACTGTGCCTGCCGGCAAGAAGTGGCACCACGGCTACCTGGGCGGCCTGCTGGAACACACCCTCAACGTGGCCCTCATCTGTGATCGCCTGGCAAAGCTCTACCCGCAGGTCGATCGCGATCTGCTCGTGACGGCCGCACTGCTGCATGATCTCGGCAAGGTGCATTCTTACACCCCGGGGCCGGTTTTCGAGTTCCCTGATGCCGGCCGGTTGCTCGGCCATATTGTGATCGGCGCGCAATTGGTGGCGGAGAAGCTGGCGCAGTTTCCCGAGTTTCCCGGCGAATTGGCGATGAAACTGCAGCATCTCATTCTCAGCCATCAAGGCACGCTGGAGCAGGCCTCGCCGGTGGTGCCCATGATTCCCGAAGGCTTCCTGCTCTATTTTGCCGACGAGATCGATTCCAAGCTGAATGCTCTCGAACGGATCGCGCAAAAGGAACGTGCCGCTGGCAACAGGTGGAGTGAGTTCGTGAACCTGCTCGACCGCTATCTCTATCTCGGCGAGCAGCGGCAACCTTGAGCTCTATGCCAGGCGGTGTGAGTCGTTGGCGGGTTGCCATTTTTCCGATCTGCCCGGCTTCGACGAATCAAACCAGGCAAACCGATTTCGTAATTGCGTGTTTCAGGTTGGCACAGAAGATCACGGGTTCTTGCAGGGTTTGCGGCAGTTTGATGACTGCAGAATTGCTCAATGCCGGTGGGGCAGGGGAGGAGAGGATGCGTAATTTAATGGCTTAGCCGATTAGCGAAAGTTCACACAGGAGGGACGGCGGGGTGGCATGTATCTTGTTGAAGGATGGGACACCAGGCGATGATGAGTCTGGTCGAAGCACTCTCGAACAGAACTACAAGTTTCCATCCACCCCTCCTTTCCTGGAACGGCGGAGGCGAGTAATCGCCTCC
>JBBIKM010000225.1:7148-9384 GCA_037445455.1 bacterium
CTCAGCGTGCCAGTCTCAGGATCTCTTCAAAATCGCGATCGAGCCGTTGGTGGTGCGAAAGTTCACGCGGCCGCCTGCTTCGCCGATTTGTCCGTGCAGCTCATTGCGCCGCCAGCCGCCGCGCGTGGTCAACGGAAAGTCACAATCGACCTTGCCGTTGGTGGTGCGGGCTGAAATGCTGGCGTTGAAGTCGCTCGGGAATTCGGCCGTGATGCTGCCATTGGTGGTTTCGAAGTCCATGGTGGCGCCGCCCTCCACCTTTGCCAGGGCGATGCGAATGCGGCCATTGGTGGTCTCGGCGGATATGCTGCCCTGGGCCTCATCGACTTCGATGCCGCCATTGGTGGTTTCGAGTTTGATCCTGCCGGAAACTTCGCGCGCTTCTATCTGGCCATTGACCGACTGAATTTGGATGCTGATTTGGCGCGGCAGCGAGACCTGGTAGGTCACGGTTACGCCGCCGCTGTTGCCGCCGCCCCATAGCCAGCTCCAAAAGCTATCGCCCGTGTCTTTCGAACGCGGGGTACGCGTGCTGACTTCGACGGCGTTGCCCTGCTGGCGCACGATGATTTCAGTGGCTTCCAGCAGCTTTTGCGCGTCCTCTTGCCGGCGGGCATGCGCCACCTTTTGCGCCACGATCTTCACTTCATTGCGATCCCACGCGACAATCTGAATGGAACCATTGGTGTTTTCCAAAGTGAAGCTGCCGCCCGTCGTGAGCGGGCAGGTCTTTTCAAAGCGCTCGCGCACTTCACCGGCCTGGCTGGTGGCCGCAATCAGCCAAAGCGCGGCAACAACAATCTTGGAAAAGTGGGTTTTCATATGACGCTCCCGGTTAGGCATGACCGCGACGGCTCACTCTCGTTCGATGCGGCACTCTCCCACGCCGGCGCTGATGCGCAATTGAAAAGTCTGCTCGGCGTCATCGTAGTTCTCGGAATAGTAGTAGCGGCCCTCCTTGCGCAGGTAGTCGGGCATGTTGAAATGTGACAGGAACATGAACTTGGAAACCGCCAGCCGGGTGCCGGCCTTGCGCGGCAAAATGATCGCGGTTTCACCGATATCGAGATCGACTTCCGCCACGGCATCTTTGAGCAGGTCGCCACTAAAATCGATGGTGAGTTCTCCGATGCCGCCGTCGATGCCGGCATTGCGGAAGCGGGCGTTGCCCAACCGCCGGAAATTGGATTCACCGATCTTGGTGTTGAGCAGGAGGTTGGTCATGGTGATTTGATTGGGCTCGTCGAAATCGAGATTGACCTCGCCGGCGATGGTTTCCAGGGAAAGATCGCGAATGCGCAAGCCGCCGAGCTGCATTTCGATTTCACCGGCTTTGATGCGGAAATCCAGCTCCAACTCGCCGCCGGTGGGCAGCTCCACATCAAGCTCGCCGGCATTGTGGCTGTCATGCTGGCCGATCCAGCGTTCCTTGTCCAACATGATGTCTAGCGTGTTGCGCTTTTCGTTGTAGCGCAGCGTATGCTGATACTCCTCGCGATCGTACGCCAGCCGCACGCGCAAGTTGTCCTTGCTTTTGCCACGGGAAACCCGCACCTGACCGACGTCCACTTCGACACGGAGGCGGAAGGTCGAGCCGGTGTCGATGCGGAAGCTGTTGTCGAGATCCTCGATTCCACGGCTTTGTCTGTCCTTGTCTTGTGCTTGCGCCGCACCCAAGCCGCAGCACATCGCGAGCAACAGAATCATCAATTTCAGGTTTTGCATTCCAACCTCCACGTTTGAAGCAGCCGTGCACCTTTGTAAGTCGCACAAAATTACGGACAAAATTTGGCAAAGTTCCCGACTAATTCTTGCGTGAGGCGCAGCTTGCAAGAAAAGATGGTGGCCGTATGTGGTCTGAAGGGCTTGCAGTACTCGCCGAAAGAAAAGCGGCTGAAGATCTTCAGTGACAAAGATTTGGCTTGACAATGAGGTTGCTGGCAATTAGTTTCCTGCCAGCATTTTTTAGGAATGTCTTCGGATCAAGTTCAACTATTCAAGATTTCTATAGATAACGCTTTCACGATTTGGAAACCTGTGCGGAGCACTGAACATGGCTATTTTGATGCCAAACAAGACTGTGACAGTTCTGTTGGTCGATGGTGATTTGCAGTATTGCCTGGCCTGCAAGGCTGCGCTGGAGTCACAGGGCTATCGCGTGGTCTGGACCAGCTCGGGAAAAGAGGCGCTGGCGATTTTTTCACATGAACGTGTTGACTTGGTGGTCGCAGACGTC
>JBBIKM010000226.1:0-9275 GCA_037445455.1 bacterium
TGTACACGCCGCTGGCGCTCGCCGGAACGGTGTTTTATTTGATGCATCACATCATCGTCAAGACCAACTTGTTTCTGGTGGGCGGCGCCGTGCATCATCTGCGCGGCACCTACGAGCTGAAGAAATTGAGCGGCCTCTACCGCGCGGCGCCCGGCCTGGCGATTCTGTTTTTGATTCCCGCGCTGTCGCTCGCCGGCGTGCCGCCGCTTTCCGGCTTCTGGGCGAAATTCGCGCTGGTCAAAGCAGGTTTGCAGGCGGAAGAATATCTCATCGTCATCACCGCACTCGCCGTGAGCTTGTTGACGGTGTTTTCAATGATGAAGATTTGGGCGGCTGCCTTTTGGCAGGAGCCGGAGGCTGTGCAAGCCGGAGCGCAGGCCGCAAGCACGGCAGGCGGCCGCAGCTATCGCGGGCTGTTGGCGCCGGTGGCAGCACTCGCCGTGTTGACGGTGGCCATCGGTTTGCTGGCGGAGCCGGTGTTTGCGCTGGCCGAACGCGCTGCCGCGCAATTGCTCAATCCCGCGGAATATATTCAGAGCGTTCTGGGAGGAGATTAGGATCATGCTGCTGCTCAATGTCTTTTTGGCGCTCGCCTGGGTCGCACTGACCGGTGAGTTGAGCCCGGTCAATTTCTTCTTCGGCTTTGGCCTGGGCTATCTTTTGCTTTGGCTGGGGCGCGGCCATTTTGGCTCCGAGCAGTATCTCGTGAAGGTGCCGCGGGTGCTCGGCCTGCTGGCATTTTTTACCTGGGAAGTGATCGTGGCAAACATACGGGTCGCCATCAGCGTGTTGTCACCGCTGCAGCGCTTGCGCCCCGGCATTGTGGCCATCCCGCTGGAGGTGAGCAGCGACGCTGAAATCACGCTGCTGGCCAATTTGATCACCCTGACGCCGGGCACCATGAGCCTGGATATTTCCTCCGATCGGCGCGTGCTCTACGTGCACGCCATGCACCTGGAGGATCCCGAGCAGTTCCGGCAGGACACCAAGCAGGGCTTTGAACGGCGTATTCGGGAGGTGTTCGAGTGAATCTGCAATCCGTCACCCTGTGGCTCATCATGCCGGCGCTTGGCATGGCGATCGTGCTGGCTGTCATTCGCCTGCTGGCCGGCCCGAGCCTGCCCGATCGCGTGGTCGCGCTCGATTTGATCACCACCATCGGCATCGGCATCATCGCGGCTTATGGCGTGGGCGCCGGGCAGCCGGTGTACCTCGACGTGGCGATCGTCGTGGCCTTGCTCTCCTTCGTGGGCACCATCGCGTTTGCGGCATATGTGGAAAGGAGAAAGTCCGAAGATGGCCGATCTGTTTAGTTTGATTCTCATGATCATCGGCGCGCTATTCATGCTGCTCGCCGCGATCGGCGTGCTGCGCATGCCCGACCTCTATTTGCGCATGTCTGCCACCTCCAAAGCCGCGACGCTCGGCGTGATTTGCGTGATGCTGGCGGCGGCATTGCACTTTAATGATTTTGCCATTACCGCGCGCGTGATTGCCATCATTGTCTTCCTGGTTCTCACCGCGCCCGTCGCAGCGCACAAAATCGCGCGCGCCGCCTATCTCGCCGGCCCGGGACTCTGGCCGGGAACGCGCCGCGACGAATTGCACGGCCGCTATGATCATGCGCACCATAAACTCGCCGGCGCCACGCCGGACGATAAGAAGCCGTCTGCGCCACCGGCGCAGGAGGCATGACTGCCCGGCGGCAACGCGATGACGGCCGCAATTCTAATGCTCAGATCTCTGGGAGATAGTCACATTCATGGATACGATGGTGCTGGTGTTGTTCATTTTGGGTCTGGTGTTGTTGATCGTCGGCGCCGAGGCCCTGGTGAAAGGCTCTTCGCGCCTGGCAGCGGCGCTGGGCATTTCGCCCCTGGTAATCGGACTGACGGTGGTGGCCTACGGCACCAGCTCGCCGGAGTTGGCGGTCAGCATCCAATCGGCGTGGGCGGGCCAGGCGGATCTCGCCCTGGGCAACGTCGTGGGCAGCAACATTTTCAATGTGCTGTTCATTCTCGGCCTTTCTGCCATGATTGCGCCGCTGGTGGTCTCGCAACAGCTTGTTCGCCTCGATGTGCCGCTGATGATCGCGGTTTCGCTCCTGCTGCTGCTGCTGGCGCTGGACGGCAACTTGAGCCGCTTCGATGGCTCGCTGTTCTTTGCGATCAATATCGCGTATGTGGTCTGGGCCATCCGGCAGAGCCGCAAAGAGAATCAACAGATCAAAGAGGAATATGAGAAAGAGTACGGCGCCGGCCGTTCCTCGCAATGGCCGGTGAATCTTGCCTTGATTGTTGCCGGCCTGGGCATGCTGGTGCTGGGTTCACACTGGCTGGTCGAGGGCGCGGTCGCGGTGGCGCAGGCACTGGGCTTGAGCGAATTGATCATCGGCCTGACCATCGTCGCGGCCGGCACCTCTTTGCCGGAAGTCGCCACTTCGATCATTGCCAGCATTCGCGGTGAGCGCGACATTGCCGTGGGCAACGTGGTGGGCAGCAACCTCTTCAACATTCTGGCCGTGTTGGGGCTGACCAGCATTGTCGCGCCCAACGGGGTCAATGTCTCGCCGGCGGCATTGCGTTTCGACATCCCGGTGATGAGTGCCGTGGCGCTCGCCTGCCTGCCGGTCTTTTTCACCGGCTTCCGCATCGGCCGCCGCGAAGGCGCACTGTTTTTTGCCTATTACCTGGCCTACACGCTTTATCTCATTCTCGACGCCACCGGCCACGATCAGCTTGACGAGTTCAGCCTGATCATGTTCGAATACATTACCCCTCTGGTCGCTGTGATGTTGCTGCTGCTGGCGGCATTTGCCTGGCGCAAGCGGCGCCGCGACCAGGCGCGCAAGCGCACCAATGAACCCTGAGTCACCTCGAGTTGATGGAAAGGAGAGAGACTGATGAAATGGTCATGGAAAATCGGAGAGTTCTTCGGCATCGGTGTTTACCTGCATGCCACCTTCCTGTTGTTGATTGGCTTCATCGCCGTGATGCACTGGCTGCAAGGTTACAGCCTGAGCATGCTGGTCTCCGGCGTGGGATTCATCCTGGCGCTCTTCGGCTGCGTGCTGCTGCATGAATTCGGTCACGCCCTGACCGCGAAAAAATACGGCATCAAAACGCGCGACATTACCCTGCTGCCCATCGGCGGCGTCGCCCGGCTGGAGCGCATGCCGGATGATCCGCGCCAGGAATTGTGGGTCGCGCTTGCCGGGCCGGCCGTGAACGTCGTGATCGCCCTCGCCTTGTTCCTGTGGCTGGTGGTGACCAACACCTTCGAGCCGTTTGGCGGTCTCACGGTCACCACCGGCTCGTTCCTCGAACGGCTGATGATCGTGAATATCTGGCTCGTCCTGTTCAACATGCTGCCGGCCTTCCCGATGGACGGCGGACGCGTCTTGCGCGCTTTGCTGGCCACCCGCAAAGGCTATGCGCGCGCCACGCAGATTGCGGCGGGCATCGGCCAGGGCATGGCCTTCCTGTTCGGCTTCATCGGCTTGTTCACCAACCCTTTCCTGCTGTTCATCGCCTTCTTTGTGTGGATCGGCGCCGCGCAGGAAGCCAGCATGGTGCAGATGAAAAGCGCGGTCGGCGGCATTCCCGTGAAGCTGGCCATGCTCACCGATTTCCAAACGCTCTCCAGCCACGACACGCTCAACCGCGCTATTGAGTTGATTCTGGCAGGCTCCCAGCAGGATTTTCCCGTGGTCGATGACGGCAAGGTCGTGGGCGTGCTCACCCGCGGCGATTTGCTGATGGCGCTCGGCAAGTTCGGCAAGGACGCTGCCGTGCGCGACGTGATGCAGCGCGAGTTCGAAACCGTGGAAGCATCTGAAATGCTCGAGGGCGCGATGACCCGGCTGCAAACCTGCCAGTGCCACACCCTGCCGGTGCTGCAGCAGGGCCGGATGGTCGGGCTGGTGACGATGGACAACATCGGTGAGTTCGTGATGATCCAAAGCGCGCTCGCGGGCGGGAAAGCGCCGGGCTGGAAGCCGGCTTTTCAAGGTTGATCACGGCCGCGCTATGAATGACGCATACAAATCAACGCAGCGGCACACCCCTCCTCCTGCGCAGGAGAAAGCCACGGTGTCCGGGCGCCTCAAAGCGATGGTCGAATCGACCCGCACGCAACACTTCCTCACGGCCGTCATCGTGCTCAATGCCATCACTCTGGGTCTGGAAACCTCGGCCCAGGCGATGGCGGCCCTGGGACCGGTTTTGCGCGCGATTGATCGGCTCGCGCTGCTGGTCTTCGTAGTCGAACTGACCGCGAAAATCTTCGTCCACCGCCTGCGCTTCTTCACCAGCGGGTGGAACTGGTTCGATTTCGTTATCGTCGGCATTTCACTCGTGCCGGGCGCGGGCAATCTTTCGGTGCTGCGCGCCTTCCGCATCTTTCGAGTGCTGCGGTTGTTCTCGGTGGTGCCCAAATTGCGTTCGGTGGTGCAGGCCCTGCTCGCGGCCATTCCGAGCATGGCCTCGATTCTGGCGGTGTTGCTGCTGGTCTATTATGTCACGGCGGTGCTGGCGAATCAGTTGTTCGGCGCGCGCTTCCCCGAATGGTTCGGCAGCATCGGCCGCTCGATGTATTCGCTGTTCGAAATCATGACGTTCGACAACTGGTCGTCGGGCATCGTCCGGCCGGTCATGGCAGTCTATCCCTGGGCGTGGGTGTTTTTCCTGCCCTTCATTGTGGTCACCAGCTTTGCCGTGCTCAATTTGTTCATTGCCATTATTGTCAACACGATGCAGGCGCAACACGAAGCGGAAATGCAACAGGAGCGCCGCGATGAGCGCACGGAGTGGCTCGCCGGCAATACGGAACTGGCGCAGGAAATCACCGAATTGCGGCGTCAGGTCGCAACGCTGCAATCGCTGTTGCTCAAGCATGACACAAGGAGCTGAGGCGTGGCCGAAAACCTGCTCGATCCCATTACGCTGTTCTTTCTGCTCGGCATCCTGGCCGGCGTCCTGAAATCCGATCTGCGCCTGCCGGACGCGATCTATGACCTGCTCAGCATCTACTTGCTGCTGGCCATCGGCCTCAAGGGCGGCGTGCAATTGGCGAGCACCAACGCCGGCACGCGCGTGTTTCCGCCGGTGCTCGGCACGTTGCTGCTCGGGATCATCATTCCGATTGTCGCCTTTGCGATTCTGCGCTTCGTGGGAAAGTTTGCCCGCGCCGATGCAGCGGCGGTGGCCGCGCATTACGGTTCGGTGAGCGCGGTGACCTTTGCCGTGGTGCTGGCTTATCTCGATCAACTGGCGGTGCCCTATGAAGGCATCATGGCGCTGCTGCTGGTGGTGCTCGAAATCCCCGCGATCATCGTCGGCATTCTGCTGGCGCGTCTGGGACGGGCGCAAGGGCGCGTGCCTTACGGCCCGCTGGCACACGAAGTGTTGATGAACAAAAGCGTGTATTTGCTGCTGGGCGGACTGGCGATCGGCTGGATCGCCGGGCCGGACGGTGTGGCGCCGCTCAAGTTTGCCTTTGTTGACGGTTTCAAGGGCGCGCTGGCGTTCTTTCTGCTGGAAATGGGGATCGTGACGGCGCAGCGCCTGGCCGATCTGCGACGCGTCGGATTTTTTCTGGTGATTTTCGGCATCCTCATGCCGCTCCTCTCCGGCGCGCTGGGCGCCCTTGCCGGTCGCCTTGCCGGCCTGTCGCCCGGCGGCACCGCCGTGCTGGCCACCATGGCAGCCAGCTCCTCCTATATTGCGGCGCCGGCCGCCATGCGCATCGCCGTGCCCGAAGCCAATCCAACTTTGTATTTGACCGCCTCACTCGGCATTACCTTCCCCTTCAACTTGACCCTCGGCATCCCGATTTACTTCGAAATGGCGCGCCTGGTGCACAGCTTCTGAAGCCGGCGCCTCCACTCTTCCCTGCCCTGCCCCGTGTGACACCGGCTTTCACGATCGTCCCCGGCACGGCATGACGTGCAATTCCAGCGCGCGGCATGCAGTGCCAAGCTCAACCTCCGGCATGACAGCGCAACAGGCCGGGCTTGTAATCTCCACTGAACATGATTATCTTGAGATCCACAGAAGCATGGTATTCACTTGTTGTGAGGGCGTGGGATGGCAATTGAATTACTTGTCATTTTTCTGTTGATTCTGCTGAATGGCGTCTTTGCGATGTCGGAGACCGCGCTGGTTTCGGCGCGCAAGCTGCGCCTGGAGCAGTGGGCGGAGGAGGGCAACGAACGCGCAGCCGCGGCGCTGGAGTTGGCCAACGACCCCAATCGTTTTCTCTCCACGGTGCAGGTGGGCATTACGCTGATTGGGACAATCGCCGGCGTCTTCGGCGGCGCCACCCTCGCCAACGAACTGCAGCAGGCGCTGGCCGCCATGCCCTGGCTGCAGCGCCACAGCGAATCCGTGGCCCTGGCGCTGGTTGTGTTGGGGATCACGCTGGCCTCGCTCATTCTTGGCGAGCTGGTGCCCAAGCGTGTGGCCCTGCATTCGCCCGAGCGCATCGCCACAGCCATGGCCTACGCCATGCGGCGCCTGTCGGTTTTCGCATCTCCGGCGGTCCGTCTGCTGAGCTTCTTAACCGATGCGGTGTTGCGGCTGTTTCGCATCAAACCCTCCACGGAGCCGCCGGTGACGGAAGAAGAGGTGCTGGCGATGATCGATCAGGGCGCGGAAGCGGGCGTATTTGAAGAAGCCGAGCACCATATTCTCGACCGCGTCTTTCGCCTGGGCGACCGCCGCGTCAGCACGCTGATGACTTCCCGCAGCGACATCGTGTGGCTCGATCCGGATGATTCCGTCGAAGAGATGCGCGACCGCATCGTGACCAGCGGTTTTTCCCGCTTCCCCATTTGCCAGGGCAATCTGGACAATCTGCTCGGCGTGGTGCGGGTGAAGGATTTGATGGCCAGCGTCCTGAGCGGCCAGCCGCCCGATCTGCGCACCGTCATGCGCAAACCGCTGTTCGTGCATGAAAAGATGCGCGTCCTGCGCGTGCTCGAGCTGTTTCGCACCTCCCGCACCCACCTGGCGATCGCCATCGATGAATACGGCGAGATTCAAGGACTGCTCACCTTGAACGACATTCTCGAAGCGATCGTCGGCGACGTGCCCAATCTCGGCATGGCCGCCCAACCCCAGGTGGTGCAGCGGGAAGACGGCTCCTGGCTGGTGGACGGCTTCATCCCCATCGATGAATTTAAACAGCTTTTCGAACTGTCGGATCTGCCCGGCGAGGAGCGCGGGGATTACGAAACCCTGGGCGGGTTCATCATGGTGCATATGGAGCGCATTCCCAGCCCGGGCGAATATTTCGAATGGGAGGGCCTGCGCTTCGAAGTGATCGATATGGACGGCAACCGCGTCGACAAGGTCCTGATCAAGGCCCTGCCGCCGGCGCCGGCCGGGGCCAGGCGTGCGTGAGCCCGGCCGCGATGTCTGCTGAACCACCACCACCGAAATCATACGAGGAGAACTGCATGAGACGGCAAAGCAAGAAAATGAGTCGGGCCCTGGCACTGGCGGCCGCGATGATCGCCCTGGCCGGATGCGCCGCGCTGCAGGAAATGCAAGATGCACTGTTGAACGTGAAACGGCTGCAATTCAAACTCGCTGGCGTCGTGCCCGGCACGCTCGCGGGCGTGAGTCTGGCCAAGATCAATGATCCCGCCTCCCTGAGTTTGCAGGACGGCATCAAACTGACTTCCGCCTTCGCCCAGAAATCGCTGCCTCTGGCTTTCACGCTGAACGTCGCCGCCAGGAATCCCAACGACGGCACCGGCGGCAGCCCGCAGAAGGCCGCGGTGCTCAGCGCCCTGGCCTGGACTTTAAAGATCGATGAGAAGGAAACGATCAATGGCGACATCAGCAGCCCGATTGAAATCCCCGGCACTGGCCAGGCCACGGTGATTCCGCTGCAGATGTCGCTGGATCTCTATCAGTTTTTCGGAGAGCGCGGCTATAAGGACATTTTGAACCTCGCCTTCGCCATTGCCGGCAAAGAGGGGAGCACGGCGCGCATTACGCTGGCGGCGACGCCCACAGTCACCGTCGCCGGCCTGCCGCTGAAGTATCCCGGCGCCCTCAACATCGTTGACAAGGAATTCACCAATCCATGACTTCAGGGAATGCCATGGCAAAACTCTGGTTGCTGCTCGCGGCTGTTTTTGGGTTTCTCAGCGTCGCGTTGGGCGCCTTTGGCGCCCACGCGTTGAAAGCGACGCTGGAGGCGTACGGCCGGGGCATTTATGAAAAGGCGGTGCAGTATCAGATGTTTCACACGGCGGCCCTGCTGTTGCTCGGTTTGCTGCAGGGCCAGCATCCCACGCTGCCGCTGGCGCCAGCGGGCTGGGGCTTCGTGCTCGGCATGCTGCTGTTCTCCGGCAGCTTGTACTTGTTGGCGGTGACCGGCGCGCGCTGGTTGGGCGCCGTCACGCCGCTGGGCGGGCTGGCGTTCCTGTTTGGCTGGCTGTGGCTGGCGTATACCGTGTGGAAAAATCACTGAGCGCCGCCCGCTGCCGGCAGAGGACAGTTTGGTGCGGGTGAATGGTCTGCGGCCGGCGGCTTGACTTTTCCGAAAATCCTCTGTAGGTTGCGCGTGTCAAGCGCACTGCCGATTTGCATCGCCGGAAGGAGAGTTCATGATTCCACTCAAAGATGACAATCCCCGCACCGCCTTCCCGCTCGTCAATACCCTGTTGATCATTGCCAATGTTCTCGTGTTTATCCACCAGCTCACGTTGTCACGGATTGACGGCCAGGCCTTCATCGAAACCTATGGCGCCATCCCCCAGGTCATTATGCAGGGCGAAAGGATGGAGGGCCTGCTCACCTCCATGTTTCTGCACGGCGGCTTCTTTCATCTGTTTGGCAACCTGCTTTATTTGTTCATTTTCGGTGACAACGTCGAGAACCTGCTCGGCTCGCTGCGATACCTGTTTTTCTATCTGCTCTGCGGCGTGGGTGCGGCCCTGGCGCACATCTTGACCCAGCCCGATTCCACCATCCCCATGGTCGGCGCCAGCGGTGCGATTTCCGGCGTGCTGGGCGCCTATGCCGTCAGCTTTCCGCGCGCGCGGGTACTGGTGCTGCTGCCGATCATTTTCATTGCCACCTTTCGCGTGCCGGCGTTTTTGGTGCTGGGGCAATGGTTCGTGCTGCAGCTCTTTGCCGGTGTTTCCACCATCGGCGCTGCAGAAGGCGGCGGCGTGGCCTGGTTCGCCCACATTGGCGGCTTCATCATTGGCATCATCCTGCTGCGCTTCTTCAAACCCCGCAAACGGTATTCGGATATCG
>JBBIKM010000227.1:0-9273 GCA_037445455.1 bacterium
TGGAACTGCGGCTGGTGGTCGGCCCGGTCGCCGACATCGCCGCCGCCGCCGATCTGTGCGCGGCGCTGGCCGGCTCGCAATTCCCCTGCCAGCCGGCGGTGTACGACGGCCAGCGGCTGGGGACGCGCTGACCGGCCGGCGCGCGGCGGCCGGTGGCTGGCTTTGCTCGCCGGCCTGTGCGCTGCCTCGACTGTTCTGCCCATGCCAAACGACCCCACGGTGAAGGTTCCACTCAAATTCACCAATGTCACCCAGGCTGCCGGCCTCGATCGCGAAACCGATGCCATGCGTGCAATCTTCGTCGATTTTGACAATGACGGCTGGTTGGATTTGCAACTGATCAATCGCCATTATCAACCCTGTTTACTCTATCGCAATCAACGCAACGGTACCTTCACGGACGTGACCGCAGCCAGCGGGCTGCGCTTGCGCTTCAATCACGCTACGGCGTTCTGGGTGGATTTGGACAATGATGGCGACCAGGATTGTTTGAGTGCCGGCGAGAATCAGGATGAATATTTCATCAACAACGGCGTGCAGGCTTCCGGCGAGGTGACCTTCACCTCGCGCGGCAGCTTGTTCGGACGCGCCAGCACCGGCCGCAGCACCGGCTTGGCAATCGCGGATTTTGACAATGATGGGCTGGTTGACATTTTTGCCTCCCAGGGCAATCTCGATCCCCGGCCTGAACCCGCCGACCGCGCGTTACTGTTGAGAAATCTTGGCCAGGGAAAATTCGCCGACGTGAGCCAAACCGCCGGCCTTCCCGATTGCTTCGAGGTCAGCCGCGCGTTTTGGACCGACTTGAACCGCGATGGCTGGCCCGACTTGATCATTCTCAACAATTCGCGGCCTTTCTTGCAGGCGTTCTTGAATCGCCGTGACAAGTTTCAAGAGGCCACGACCACAGCCGGTTTGGATGCTATCGCTTTCGAACGCGAAGCCCCGGCGTTTTTCGATGCCGTGGACCTGAATCACGACGGCTGGTTGGACCTGATCGTCGATATCCCGCCCCGTTGTTACCTTTATCAAAGTGGCCGCTTTGTGGCGACGCCGCGTCGCCGGTGGTTCCCTGCTGCGTTTGACTCACGCTTGTTGCAATCGCTGGCGCGGGCCGATATTGATAATGACGGTTTTCTCGATTTGTTCGCCACCTCGGCTGACGGTCTCATCAGCGTTTGGCGCGGCCGGGAGAATGGGCAGTTTGACGAGAAGTCCATCCCCATTCATGCGTGGAATCCGGAGCTCTCTTTTTATTCGTTGAGCGCCGGCGATTATGACAATGACGGCGATCTCGATCTCATTATGGTTGCGTCCGGCGGCTGTGTGTTGCATCGCAACGACAGCCCCCGCCGGCATTGGCTGAAAATTGAGCTTGCAGGCCTCGCCAGCAACGCCGATGGGATCGGCAGCCGCGTCGAACTTGTCGCAGAAAATCTGCGCCAATCTGTTGTCGTGAGCGCAGGCCATGAAATTCATTTCGGGCTTGGTGCGCATTCTCAAGTTGACAGCCTGCGCATTTTTTGGCCCTCCGGCCAGGTTCAGCGACTTTGCGAAATCACAGCGAATCAGAAGCTGGCCCTCACCGAACCGATGATCACCAATTTTGAAGAGGTCACGGCAGCCGCCGGAATTGTGGGCGCGTGGCAATCGCGCGGCGCCGCCTTCGGAGATTATGATAACGACGGCCATCTCGATCTCGTCGTCAATGGCGGACATGGCATGCTGTTTCACAACAACGGCAATGGCACGTTCACCGAGGTCGCCGAAAAAAGCGGCATCTACACGACGCGCTCTTCGCATAACGGCGGTGTGGCCTGGGGGGATTTCAACAACGATGGCCGGCTGGATTTATTTTTCACGCATGAAAGCAAGATGCTGCATCGTTTCTTTCTCGGTCAAAAGGATGGCAGCTTTGTCGACGTCACGACAGCGGCGGGCGTCGCGTTACCGGGCAACGGCGGGCCGGTGCTTTTGGCGGATTTCGACCGCAACGGCTTTTTGGATGTGCTGATTCCCAGCGCTGTGCCGGTGCAGTTGTTTCTCAATCAGGGCAATGCCACCTTTGTCGAATGCGCGCAAAAGGCCGGCTTGGTCACCATTCGTTCTGCGAAACACATGACCGGCTGCACCGGCGATTACGACAATGACGGCGACGTTGATGTCTATCTGACCAACTCCAACTGGTCGTACCAAAGGCACGACGCGCCCAACTATCTTTTTCGCAATCGCGGCGACGGCACGTTTGATGATGTCACCGTGCCGGCCGGCGTGGCGGATTCGACCAATTCCAAAGGCGCCATCTTTGCCGATTACGACAATGATGGCGATTTGGATTTGTACGTGGCCAACGACGGCGGCGACAACCGGCTGTTTCGCAACCGCGGCGATGGCACCTTTGTCGACGTTGCCGGGCAAGCCGGCGTCGCCGCCCCGTTTGCCGCGCATGCGTCAAACTTCGGTGACATCGACAATGACGGCGATTTGGATTTGTATTTGAGCAGGGCTTGTTGGTTAACCGACAGCCTGGCAGCCGTCTACAGCCTTTTGCCGGACTTGCTGTACCGCAACAATGGTTTTGATCCTGCCAAAGGATGGACCTTCACCGACATCACCGCGGCCGCGAGCATCGATAATCCGGCGCATTGTCCGGCGGCGATCTGGGGAGATATTGATAACGACGGTGATCTCGACCTGTTTTTGTGCAACAGCTTTGACAAGCGCCGGGGAGCGCCCAAATTCAATTTCCCGCCTTTTCCAGAAAACAAACTCTACCGCAATCTCGGCAATCGCAACCACTATCTGCAACTCAGGTTGGTTGGCCACCGCAGCAACCGCGCCGCCCTCGGCGCCCGCGTCGCAGCGCGCGCCGGAGATTTGCGGCAAGTCCGCGAAGTGCAAGGCGGGGCCATGCACACCTCGCAAAACAGCCTGACGGTCGCCTTCGGTTTTGGCCTCCGCGAAAAAGTGGATGAACTCGTCATTCGCTGGCCGAGCGGTATCGTGCAGACACGGAAGAATCCGCCGCTCAATCAGATTCTCACCATCGAAGAGCCTTTCGCCGCCGGACCGATTCAACTCGAGCGGGCAACGCTTGCCGCGTTGCAGTGGTGGTCTTGGCGGCTCGGCGGCACGCTTTTGCTGCTCGGTCTCCTGTGGTTGAGCGCCAAACAAATTCTTCCTGCTCTGCAACGCCAGTTCCGGGGCTTCGCTCAGGTGCGCAAAGGCTGGCGCTTCCGGCCGGTGGCGGGACTGCTGCGCATGCCGCCACCCCGCTCCCTCCCCATGCCCGTCTCCGGCCAATTGCCGGCCAGCGTCAAAGTGAGCATCAATTTGATCGAATTCAAAAACGATTTGTTCTTGACGCACACGTTCGAACAGGTGCGCGGCCTGGAAGCGGCATTTCCCGATTTTCACTTCGGGCGCCAGGAAAAGCAGCCTTATCTTTTGCGCGCGGAAAAGCTTCGCCATCTCAAACTCGATCTGCAGGAGGCCTTTGCGGCATATGCCGCCTACGTGCGGCACGGCCAGAAAGCAGAACCCTCGCCGGCGCAGGCGCTGCGCGAAATCGGGCACCGGCTGCATCGTTTCTTTGGCCTGGCCGGCTTCTTCAATCGCCTGTTCAGTCTGCCGGCCCATCTCGCGGCGCAGGTGGAATTCGTGCTCGACAGTCTCGAGCTGCCCTGGCCTCTGGTTTATGATGAAGCGCAGCAGTGCTTTCTTTGCGAGCGGTTCTCCTGCGCCGTTTCCTTTCCGCTTTTTCCGGCGCCCGGCGCCGGCTTCCGTGGCCTCGCGGACGAAACGGCACGCCGCGGCGCGGCGCCGGAGGCCATCATCTTCTACGGCGACTGGCACGGCGATCGCAAGGAACTGCAGGAAGTCAGCGCTGAAATTCACGAAGTGGAAGGCATTCTGCGCCAGGCGGGAACCCGGGTGCATCTGGTGTCGCAGGATCTCGATCAGTTGGCCGAGCTGCTGCTGCAGATGGAAACCCAGAAGCGCGATCTGCGCGCGCTGCACTATTGCGGCCACGTTGAGGGCAGCAAGCTGGCCGCGGGTGAGGAGAGCTACCTCGCGCCGGGCTTCTTCCGCGAGACCGTGGGCCTCACCCTGCCCTCACGGCCGATCGTCTTTCTCAATGGCTGCCGCTCCGGCGGCATGACCGCAGCGCGCGGCGAAAACCTCTCCAACGAACTGCTCGAATGCGGCGCCGCTGCCTGCCTCATCACCGGCTTCCCGGTGCATGAAACCGGCGCCCGCCGGGTGGCTGCGCGCTTCTATCATCATTTCGTGCAACAAGCCGCGACTGCCGGAGAAGCGCTGCGCCGCACGTGTGTGGAACTGGGACAAGCCCGCCATGCCGCGGGCCGCGATCCAGAGTATGACATCAGCCGGTATTGCTACAGCCTGCACGGCGTGCCGTTCGCGAAGTTTTGCCTGCGGCAGTGATTCCGGCGGCCGCCGCCGCGGCCGGCGATGGCGTCCCGCTCCGGCCGTAACCTGTTTGTTTGGCAGAGCCGCATAGAAAGTACCTGGCGCTGCGTCTATCATGAGTGAAAAGGACTGGCGGCCGGTAGTGAAGCATGACAACGAGGTGCGGAATGGCTTGCTTGGATCTCAATCAGTTGGCGCTGTACCTGACCACGTATGGCTTGCGTGCGGCGGAGCGCCAGGCGTTTGACCGGCATCTCGACAATTGCCCGGCGTGCCGGGAACGGTTGCAACGCCTGCGGCAGCATGTGCACAGGCTGAATCGGGAGAATCATCAAGCCTGTGCCGCAACGCACGCGGCGCTGGAAGCCTATGCCCTGGGCGTATTCTCCGCGGAACAGCAGCAGAGCCTCACGCAGCACAGCAGCGAATGCCACGCCTGCCGCACGCTGTTGGCGCGCTTGTCGGATTTTCCGGACTTGTTGCAGGTGGAAACGTGGGACATCCCCGTGCCGCCGCGGCTGGCGGAGAAGATCGCGGCCGCGTTGGACGAGCAAACCGACGCCACGCCTTTCCCGGAAAGCGCGTTGCCGGACGCGGTCCGTCAGGTCAAGAAAGTCCTGCGGGAGATTCGGTTGGCGCTTGCACCGCTGGAGCCGGCCCTCAGTTTTCGCGGCAGTGCCGCAGGGGAGAAGAGTGACTTTGTGGCAGTGGAGCACGCCGGCGGCGACCTGGTGGTGAATGTCGGCGCTGCCGGCGTGATTGTGGAGCTTTATTCCCACCGTGAAAAATATCTCGACGATGGCGAATCCGATGCTGCGGGCCGGGTCGTTTTTGCGGGGATGAAACCGGGGATCTACAAATTCAAAGTGCACGGCCATCGCATCGCGAGCGTGAGTTGAGTGCATGCGTCATACCAACCGGCCACCCTGCTGGGCGGCAGCGTGGCCGGTCGGCAGGTTGCGTGTGCATGCCACAGGAATCCGGGACGCGACCCCAACGCGGCCGTGCCTGTCGCAGCCGCATTCTGCGGCCCTTCAGCTTCGCCGGGATTACCGCACCAGGGCCATCTTGCGCACTTGCGTGAAACCCTCCGCGACCATCTTGCAGAAGTAGATTCCGGAGGTCACGGGTTTGCCCTCCGGCGTTTTGCCCTGCCACGACACGGTGTAGGTTCCCGGCGGCTGCACGCCATTCACCAGGCGCGCCACCTCCTGGCCGGCGGTGTTGAAAATAGCCAGCGTGACGTGGCTCGCCACCGGCAATTGATAGCGAATGGCGGTGCTGGGATTGAAGGGATTGGGATAGTTTTGCTGCAAAGCAAATTGCTGCGACACACTGCCGTGCGGCGCAGTGCCCTCCTCCACCACCGTCGCCCTCTCGCCCAAATCCGCCAGCGCTTTGTGCGCCGCCTGCGCCGCTGATCCTGCCTCCATGAAATAAAGCGGAAAGTCAAACACCACCACACGGTAGCGGTCGCTCAAAAAGCGCAAGCCCACCGGCCGGCCGTGATTCACCGCGGCAATGCCCGCGGAGGAAACATAGCCGTAGATGATCTCGGTCTGCGGTTCCTCTGCCAGGGGGGGCAGAAAAGCGTCGATCTCCGGCAGGTTGCCGCTGAACAGTGTGGCGCGCAAGCTGTCGACCTTGAGCGAGGGATAGCCCGCCCTTTGGCTTTCCGCCGCTTTGAAATCACGATCGGCGGAAACCCGGGCCGCGCGGATTTTCAGAAAGTCGCGCACAAAACTGCCGTTCGGATAGATCGCCTCGTTGCTCGGGGGCGTGCCCAGTGAGCGCAGCAGCGACCAGCCCACCAGCCAGAGATTGCCGCCCTGCGCGAGATACTTGCGCAACGCCACCGTGTCCGCAGTCATCGGCCGGGCCTGCCGCGCTTCCACGTGCCAAATCACGGTGGAATAGATGCCCAGGTCGGCGTCGCTGAGGGCGATTTGTTGCGCCGTGCTGTCCGCCAGATCCCATTCGCCCGTGACGTTGTAACCCGCCAACAGCGTGCGATAGAAATCGTCCACGGCCTCATCGGTGGGCCGCAACGCGCTGCCGTCGCCGTCGCGCGTGTTGTCCACGATCAAAATGCCTTGATCACGCGAGGCCAGCCGGCCTTTCGCCAGATTCGAAGCTGCGCTTTCGATCGCGGTGCGATCCACTGCCTTGATTTGGTAATAGTAGAAAGTGTGCGGCGCAACGCTGGCATCCTCCCAGGTGGTTTGCGGCGCCGGCACGAACGCGGCCAGGGCGAAGCCTTGCTGCGGTGACAGGCTGCGATAAAGGTTGTAGCCGGCCAAATCCAGTTCGACGTTGTTGGCTTGCCAGGTGAGCGTAATCGTGCTGGCGCGCGAGGTCGCCTCCAGTGCCGCGGGCGCCACCGGTGCGCTGCGGGGCGTGAACGCCAGTTCCGGCGTCAACAAACTCTCGTTGCCGCTCCGGTCGATGGCCGACACCGCGGCATACACGCGCTGGTTTTCCGTCAGCCCGCGCAGCGTATCCACCGGTGTGGTCAGCGTGAGAATTTGATTGTAATTGCCGCTGGCAGAGCCGAGATAAAGCTTGTAGCCCGCCAAATCCGGCTCTTGATTGGGCTGCCAGCTCAGGATTTGCGATTGCCCGTCGCCGACTTCCGCGACCCGCAGTCCCGCCGGCGTTGCCGGCGAGTTTGCCACCTGCACCGTCGCCGCCAACACCACTTTGATGGCTTCGGTCGCGTAGGGAATGCTGATATTGGCAACAACGTCCGAGGAGCGATGCCAGTGCGGGCTGAAGTCACCTTCTTGAATGAACAGCGCACGATAGCCGTACTGTTGAAAGTAGAAATGATCGCTGCCGCTGCCGCTGGGCGCCACCACCGGAATCAGCGTGCTGTATTGCCTGGTCAGTTGCTCGACCAGCCGCGCGAATCCTTCCGTGGGGCGGTCGGTCAGAATGTTGAAATCAGGATAGGCATCCGAGACATTGGCGATCATGTCCATGTTGAGCACGAGATCGATGGGCAGGCCCTGGTTCAAGGCGTTTTCCGCGAAATGCCGGCTGCCGCCCAAACCCTGCTCTTCTCCGGCAAAGGGAATGAACAGGACCGTGGTCTCCAACTCTTCGCCGGCCAGCACGCGCGCCACTTCCAGCGTGCCCACCGTGCCGGAGCCGTTGTCATCCACGCCCGGCGCATACACCGCGGCATTGCCGCCGTCATAGACCACCGAATCATAATGTCCGCCGACGATGATCAGCCGCGGCGTTTTGTGCGTTCCCGGTTTGGTTGCCACCACATTCAGTTGCGTGGTGTTGAACCAGGGGAAGGGATCGAACCGGACCTCGCGATAGCCGAATTCCTGAAATTTCTTGAACAGCCATTCGCGCGCCGGCACGATGGAATCGGAGAAGGAGTAGCGGCTGCGAAAATCCTCCAGCCGCTGCAAATATGCGGCGATGGTCGAGTCCGAAACATGATTCACCAAACGCTGCAGCATGGTATCCGCGCCGGCGGCGGTCATTTGCGGGTGAAATTGCGGTCCGCCGGCCACCAGCGGCAGCGGCCGCTCTGCAAGCTGAACCGGCTGCCACCCCTGCTGCGCCGCCAACAGCGCCTCTGCTGCGCTCATTTTGACTACGGTTTCCGTCGCGCTTTCAACAATGACCTTTGCGGCGCGCCCGGCCGGCAAGGTTTTGGCGAGCGCCGGCCGTGCGAGGAGATAGTATGGCTGCGACCAAGCCTCGCGATCGACAATTTCATGGGCAAGGCCGCTGCGCTGCAAGTGCGGCAGCTCCGTCACGGCAACGGTCGCCAGGACGAAGCGGTCCGTGCGCAGGCAAACCTTGAGCGGCAAGCCCTGCAAGCGGCTCACCTCCTCGGGCTGGCGCAGATCGAAGCGCACCAGCACCGCGGGACTCTGGCCCAACACCGCAAAGGCAACTGCCAACGAAACCAACCACCAGCGGCAAGCAACGACCATCTGATTCCATGTCATAAATGGCTCCTGAGATCATCATGCGAAATGCGAATTGGAAAGGAGAAGGCATTGGGTTGGCGGCGGGAGGAAGAAACACACAGGCGGCAGGGGAGAGCAAGCAGGCGGAAACACTGCCTGCCGGCAGGAGGGAAGTTGCCGGCAATTCACTCCATCCGGAGGAATGCCGGAGCGAGGTTTGCATGCGCTGCGCCAGTTTCGCCGCCCTTCGTTAGCACTTCATCATCGAACGCCAAGCCGTCTGCCAATGCTGCGACGAATCACGCGCATGGTAGCGCGCCGCTGGCTCAATTACAAGCCCTTTCTTCCGACTGGCGCCCTGCCAATGAAGGCCTTGTTTTTCCCTGCGCATTTCTGCATAATGAGCGCGAGACGGGATCTCAGCCGGGTTGAAATTCGAAGTCCTGGGGGCAGCGATGAACTTGACGAATCCGGCAGATCACCAAGTGACAAAAGCAGCAGGGGAACCGCGGAGTCGCAGAGAACGCGGAGAAGGGCAATTTCCATGGGCGTTCGTGCTGCAACGTCAGGTATACACTCTCATCACATAGCAGGCCGGTTTGACCCCAACGGGGTCGCATGCAATAGCCCACGGGCAGCGCCCTGGGAACCGATAAAATCTATCGCGCCTAGCCCTGCAGGGGCGGCATTCCTGACCTGGCTCCAGGGCGCACCGCTGGGGCTGTTTGTCTGTGCCATAGAATTCGACCGAACGTTGTGGTATTCGTTTCCTTGAACTGAAATCGTGGTTTCACCACCAACAATTCTCTCCAGCGGATTGAAACAAACCAACTGATAAAGCGCTTGTTCATCCGCTGGGTTGTTTCTATCCTATATGTTATCTTGATCCTGTTCTTTGTCTTTT
>JBBIKM010000228.1:0-3776 GCA_037445455.1 bacterium
AGCGATTGCTCGATCCCGCCTACCAGCATCTCACCATTCTGGCCATCGCGTATGAGGTTGGCTTCAGTTCCAAATCTGTATTCAACGCGGCCTTCAAGAAACATGCCAACATGACACCCTCGCAATTCAAGAAGGCTGCAGAAGCGAGAATTCAGGTGGCCGATCTCTGAGCAGTCCGCCCGGAAAGATGTCCTTACCGATAAGCTGAGACGATTGGTACGGTTCAAGGTATTAGATTTATTCCGCACGCGGCGCACATCCCCGCTTGCGGCGAAAACAAATCTAAACGGGATCAGTCAAGTTTTCTCTTGAACCAGAAACAGGAGGTCCAAATGCGCCTCAAAACCCTCAGCCGAATCGCAGCGGCCATTCTCGTGTTATGCTGTTTCACCATTGCCACCGCGCAAGAACTGCACGTCAACCATCGCTACAAGGAATGCGCGATCATACTCGACCCTTCCTTGACACAAGGCCAGTTTCACAAATTCACCCGTGAGGCTGCCCAGGTGTTCACTTTCAAGCTGCTGTCGCCCGCGGAGCCGCTCGGCGCGCGACGATTTCAAGTCGGCCTCGATTACTCGAGTACCCCCATCGATGACGCTGATCCGGCTTGGAACAACACGTTCTCGCATCCCCATGACCAGCACTATCTCGGCGACCGGATTGTCGCGCCCAAACTTTTCGCCAGAATGGGCGTGTCCGATCGCGTCGAGGTGGGCTTCTATTTCACCAGGAATCCGCAGGCGAATTACGGCTTCATGGGTGGTGAAGTGAAGTATGCGCTGTTCATGAAACCGCAGCAGGCATGGGCAACGGCGGTGCGGACGAGTTACGCCACGCTGCTGGGCGTTGAGGATTTGAATTTTCACTTGTTGGGCGTGGACTTGTCGGCAAGCAAGAGATTCGGCAAGCTGACGCCTTATCTCGGGATCGGCGCCAACCTGGCGCGCGCCACCGCAACAACGGCGAAGGTCGATCTGCACAACGAAACCCTGTTGACGCCTCGCGGCATCATTGGCAGCCAGCTTGCGATTTCTTTCTTCAGCCTGACGGCTGAGGTGGATGTTGCTGCGGTTTCCACCTTCTCACTGCGCACGGGCTTCGCGTTTTGAATCCTTCTTCCTGCCCACCGGCTTTCCGCTCGCATGTCCGCACTGCTGCCGGTTGTCTGGCGCAAGGCGGGCAACCAGGGAGGGGCGATCCTGCGCCACACTGACCACTCTGGTGAGATTAAAGGAGCGCGAGTTCTCTTTGCCGTCGGCACCTCACGGACAAGAGAATCCGCGCTCCCAATTGCCTCTTTTCATCGCGCCGGCCTGGCTGGTTGATAATTTCCGGGGACGAGCCGCGCCGCAATCGCCAGCCGATTCCACGCATTGAAGGTGGCGACGGCAAGCGTCAAGCCTGTCAAATCCTTCTCGCTGAAATGCGGGCGTACCTCTGCATAGATGGCCTCCGCAGCGTGGCCGCTGGAGATCATGGTGACGGCCTCGGCCCACGCCAGCGCCGCGCGTTCGCTATAGTATGGGCATTCGCGCCAGGCATCCAACGAATACAGGCGCCGTTCGTTATCGCCAAGCGCGCGCAAATCCTTCCAGTGCCTATCCAGACAATAGGCGCATCCGTTGATCTGCGAGGCGCGCAGCCGAACCAGATGCAGCAGGGCTTCTTCCAAGCCGCAGGCACTGAGATACTGATCGAGGGCATCCATGGCCCGATAAACACCCGGCGCGGCTTGCGCGTAGTTGAGCCGTGTTTTCATGGGTTCTCCTGTGAGTGAATGGTTCTAAGCAATAATTGCGATGGCGTCGTCCCGGTCAGGCTGATCTTTTGCGCATCCGGAACTTCCGAACCACCTCCCAGTATAGATAAAAGCTGACCAATCAAAAAGAACCATTTATCTTATTCTCACTGTACCACTTTTCATGGCGAAACGCACAACCACTTTCGAGCTGATGCTGCCCGGACGCGCGCCGGGAACGCCCGCGCACCGCTGGCTCTACACGGCCCTGCGTGCGGAGATCCTCAATGGCCGCCTGCGTCCCGGCGTGCGGCTTCCCAGCACGCGCGAGCTTGCCGGCCAATATCGCTTGTCACGAGGCACGATTGTCAGCGCATTTGAGCAACTCAAGTCCGAAGGCTATCTGGCAGGCAGCGTTGGCTCCGGCACGTACGTCAGCAAAGTCCTGCCCGAAGAGTTGCTGCACGTGCCGCGTGTGGCGCGCGTGCACGGAGCGAACCTGAGGAAACCACGGCGCAGCATCTCGGACTACGGCAGGCGCGTGGCCCTCTTCCCAGGTCTGGCGGCCCGGCCGGTGCGCGCCTTTCGCGCCAATCTGCCGGCGGTGAATTTGTTCCCGATGGATTTGTGGACACAGATCGCATCGCGCCGTTTGCGGCGTGCGTCGACGAATCTCTTGCGAGGTTGTGATCCCCTGGGATACCCGCCGCTGCGCGCGGCCGTCGCTGATTACCTCAGCACCTCGCGTGGGGTGCAGTGCGTTCCCGAGCAGGTTGCGATTGTCTCCGGCGTGCAGGAAGCACTCGATCTTGCCGCGCGCCTTTTTTTGAATCCCGGCGATCGCGTGTGCCTGGAGCATCCGGGATATCCGGGCGCGGCCATCGTGTTCGCGGCGGTTGGCGCGCAGGTCTCCGCCTTGCCGGTGGACGGCGAAGGGATGCAATTACCAAACGCGAGTCTGGCGGATGCGCGGCTGGTCCATGTGACGCCGGCGCACCAGTTCCCGCTGGGAATCACCATGAGCTTGCGCCGGCGCCTAGAGCTTTTGGAGTGGGCGCGCCAGTCCCGGGCGCTGATCTTCGAAGATGACTATGACAGCGAGTATCGCTATGCCCCGCATGGCGGCGTTCCGGCACTGCAGGGTCTCGATCGTCATGGACTGGTGCTCTTTGCCGGAACTTTCAACAAGGTGCTGTTTCCCTCGCTGCGTCTGGGCTATCTGGTGATTCCGCCGGATTTGACTGATCACTTCGCGGCCACGATATCCGTGACCAGCCGGCACGCGCCGCTGCTCACCCAGGCGGTGCTGTGCGACTTCATGATCGCGGGTCACTTCGCTCGCCACCTTCGCCGTATGCGGGAAGTGTATGCCGAGCGCTTGTCGGTTCTCATGGAAAGCAGCCGGCAAAAGCTGGCTGGTTTGCTGGAGATTTCGAATATCGAAGCCGGTCTGCAAACGGTGGGATGGTTGCGCGATGGCATTGCCGCGCAGTCGGTTGCAGAGGCCGCCGCGGTCCGAAATGTGGAAGTGACGCCCTTGCGCCGTTACAGCCGCAAGCGCTTGGCGGGAGAAGGCCTGCAATTGGGGTTTGCGGCGGTGGACGCGTCTGAAATCCGGCGCGGGGTGCGCGAGCTTGCCGTCGCGCTGGAGAAGGTCATTACCAAAAAGGATTCATAGACCCGGCTTACAAGGAATTGTGGGCGTGGGGCGCCGAATGAGGCACATCGCTGTTGCCAATCTCGCAGAATTTCCCTGCCCAGGTCAAGTTTCGCCGCCCCCACAGAGGCGTTGCAGCGCAAGGCCAGTTTCAATAGTGAATAGCCATCGCGTTTCTCGCAAGCCGTTGCTGTGCCGGAGCAGGGGGGACGCGCTTGTTCAGTTATATCGAGCTTATTGCGAGCAGAGGTGAGAACGAATTCTTCACCGAAATGAAGTGCAGCGGTTATGCCGGCGGCGATTGGGCGTGCAAGCTCGAAGATATCCCGCTGCACCTGAATTGTCATGCCATTCCTCCTCGCGCACCAGAGTTTGGGA
>JBBIKM010000228.1:3786-9273 GCA_037445455.1 bacterium
CGCCCAGCGGAGTCATCAATCTGCTTAAAGCGCTGGAAGTGACTTTGCACCATGGCGTTGATCCGCTCGCCGGAAGGAAGAGGGGACTGGCTC
Source organism: bacterium (assembly GCA_037445455.1). Taxonomy (GTDB): domain Bacteria; phylum Zhuqueibacterota; class Zhuqueibacteria; order Zhuqueibacterales; family Zhuqueibacteraceae; genus Coneutiohabitans. Next base: position 3,880 of record JBBIKM010000228.1, read on the forward strand.
TGGACGCGTTCAAAGACTTCTGGTCTTGCGATGAGCTGTGGCGCACCTGTCAAAAGCAGATCGAGTTCTTTGTGGAAATGATGGCGGAGCACGAAGCGCTGGAGTACAAGATTGCCGGCGAGGCCGCGCCGTTCTTGTCCATGAGCATGCTTTATGACGATTGCCTGGCGGCCGGCAAGGGCATCTGTTCCGGCGGCATCAGGTATCTTGGCGGCACCCTGGAAACGTATGGCAATACCAATACCGCGGACAGCTTGACGGCGATCAAAGAGCTGGCTTATGAGAAAAAACTGCTGTCGCCGGAGCAACTGCTGGCCGCGCTCGATGCCAACTTCGAAGGCTTTGCTCCGCGGCGCCGGCTCCTGCGCAATGCGCCCTGGGGAGGCAATGATCGCAGAGGCACAACGGTGTTTTTCAATTCCATTGTCAAGCCGAGTACCGCCATTCATGCCGGTGCGGTGCAGAACATGAAATTCAGCCGCGCACTGCTTGGCAACGGCCGGGCCAAGTTGCATGCGTTGCTGGCGACCTATTTTGCCAATGGCTGGGCGCAGGCCATGATCACCGTGGTCAATCGCGCGGAGTTGGAGGCCGCAGTGCGCGCGCCGGAAAGGTATCAACCTCTCTTTGTGCGCGTCGCCGGCTTCAGCGCGCGTTTTGTCGAGCTTGCGCGCGTCGGGCAATTGGAGATCTTGAACCGCACATTGTATTGGTAACCCGGACCGCATTCGCGTGCCGGCACGCGGGAAAAGGCTGAACCTCAAGTGCTGCCCGGCTCCGACGATCGCAACGGCTACTTGGGCGATGACCCCGGCGTGCCCATGATTTGCCCGGCAGGCTCGATTGCAGCGTTTTCCAGTACCGCGTTTCATCATTCCAGCGCCAACAGCACCTCGCGCATGCGCCCATTTACTCGATTCAATTCTCTCCGGAAACCATCTACGCAGCCGGCGGCTCGCTCAAAAGGCCTGCTGAGCCGTTTCTGCGGGAGGGACGGCGCGTGAGATGAAGCCGCATTCCCAAGCCTGCTGCCGCCGCTGATGAAACGGATTCGGATGCAGGTGCTCTGCGGTTCCCAATCATGTCGTTCGCGATTGGGCGGCACCTGCACAAGGTAGAAGAGAAGTTGATGATCGGTTCACCAATTGCTGACTGAGTGATGGACCACCATTCGAGTCGCAGCAGCGGTGCGGAAGCATGTGGCAATCGTTCATGGAGGCATAATCTCGAATCACGCGGCTGATCCGTCGCGAGCCCCAATCACAGCCTGATACTGCTTCTTGAGTTTGCGAACTCTTTCATAAAGATTCGCAAGAATGGGAAATCATGTAATGATCGAGAACAAGTCCCGATCCAAATACAACACTTAAGCCGGATTTTTTCAGGTTGTTGTCGTTATCTGCGGCACAGTTGTTGATGGATAAAAAAGATTGTTCCAACGACGCTGGTTTTCTGGTGTTGGTTAATGGGCTCTATTTCCGGATCAGGGTGAATTGCTCCAGCCAAAGTGAAACTGCACCACTTCACCATTGTTTCACTCGGGCAAACACGCACAATCTCACACAGTTTTGTATCATGAGAGGTGAACTCCTCTCAACCGCTTTTGGGTGATCCGCTTCGGGATCATGCAAAAGGATTGTTTTTTCCTCCTGTGGCTCTGCTTCAATGCGCGCGCAGCCGGGCTGCCAATTCTCAGGAGGCACGATGCTCAAATCCCGGTATTCATTTAGGAACGAACCGACGCAGGCCAATGACTGGCCCTCTCGGATTTTGAATCGGCTCACCCAATTCGTGGCCTGCCGAGTCGAACACTCCTGCCATAACCAGTACGCTGGCAGTGGCGAAGGCCCGCTTCATCCCCGCCTCGCTGACGACTGCCTCAACGTGACGCCTGCCTGCAAGCGCGATTCTCCTGCAACAGTTTTAGAGCACTTTGACCTGCATGGAAGGCACGGACCACCGGCCGGGCGAGTCTGCTGGCAAACTGCCGGCATGCCAATTCCGTCTTCAAGTGAAATACCGGCGGATGCGTATTCACCTGAAATTCCCCGCTGCGGCAGCAGGAGAGTCACTGCGGTGGAAGTGAATTGGAGAGCACTAACGGTGAAGTGGTTGAGTGATGTTCCTACAACGGTTTGGGATTTTCTCTAGTGGGGCACCCTATGCTGGGCGAGTCGATAACGCACTATCGGATTGAAAGCAAACTTGGCGAAGGCGGGATGGGGATCGTCTACAAGGCCTTTGACACCCGCCTCTTGCGTCCGGTTGCCCTCAAAATCCTGCCGTCCCACCTCGTTGCCGATGAGAGAAGCCTTCTCCGCTTCACCCAGGAGGCGCAAGCCGCCTCGGCCTTGAATCATCCCAATATTTGCACCATTCACGACATTGACGAACAGGATGGCATTCACTTCATCGTCATGGAATTGGTGGAAGGCGAGACCCTGCGCCAGACATTGGAGCGCCGCGGGCCATTGCCCGAACCGGAGGTCATCGCCATCGGCATGAAAGTCGCGGATGCCTTGCAAGCCGCGCACGCGAAAGGCATCATCCATCGTGACCTCAAGCCGGAGAACATCATGATCTCCCGCGCGGGTTATGTCAAGGTGATGGATTTTGGCTTGGCGAAGTTGCAGGAACGTGAAACTGTATTTGGCATTCAGGCTTCGAATAGGCCCCACATCGTTGTTTCGCTAAAATCATCGGCCAACACGCTGCAAGGCACTGCTGCATATATGGCGCCGGAGCAAATCGATAACAGTGTAATTGATGGCAGGACGGATATCTTCTCGCTCGGCGTCGTATTCTATGAACTGCTTGCCGGAGCGCTGCCATTTGTGGGACTTGCCCTCACCGATATAATGAAGTCCATCCTCGATGATACGCCCAAGGATTTGTGTGAGGTCAACCCGAATTGCTCTCCGGCCATGGCGAGTATCGTCAAGCGCACACTCGCCAAATCGCCAGAAGCGAGATATCAATCTGCGCAAGAATTATTGGCTAATCTGGAGGCTCTGCAAAAGCATGAAATTCATTCTCCCTTCCAACCGAGGAAATACACAAAAGACAAGGGAAGTCGCCTCAAGCCGAACAGAGCATGGCAAGTGAGAATCGGCATCGCAGCTTTGCTGCTCGTCGCGCTTTTTCTTGGTTATCAGTTTCTGTTGCGACCGCCGGAACCCAGCACTTTTTCCGGCCCGCGATTGACTGCCGTGGCCGTGTTGGAATTCGTCAACGTCACTGGAAAAACGGAGGATCAGTATTTGGCACGCGGCCTTTGGGAAGATCTTCTGTTGAGATTGTCGCGAGTAGCCAATTTCCTCGCGATGCCAGCGGCGGGGAAAATGCCCGGCGCGAGCACACTCGACGAGCATAAAGTGGGTGCCGAATACAAAGCAGACTATGTGCTGCGCGGCCGGGTAGAACATCGCCATGACAGCCTGCGTGTGGTCTTGGACCTGTTCGATCTCGCTGCAAAAAACGTGACCTGGTCGCAGGCCTTTGAAAGAAAAGCGGAAGACATTTTCGGGCTGCAGCAAGAGCTTGCGGAAAGCGCTGCACTCGCCATGAAGATCACGCTTTCACAGCGTGATCGTGACAAGCTCATTGCACGCCCCACTTCGAGCCCCGCCGCGTATGCATATTACCTCCGCGGCCGCGATTATTTCGCCCGTCACTACGAAGCAAATTACAACTTTGCGATTGCATTGTACAAGAAGGCCTTGCAGATTGATCCCACTTACGCTTTGGCTTATGCCGGACTGGGAGAAGCCTATCTGGCGCTGTATGACTGGTACATGAGGCGGGAAGCGAGCCTGGTTGACACGGCGAGAATCTGCATTGAAAAAGCGCTGGCCATTGATCCAAATCTGCCGGAAGCACACGCCGCGTATGGCGATCTCCATCGTCTCCAAGGCGCGGATAAAATACCGCAAGCCATCGCAGAATATCTTGTCGCCATTCGGCTCAATCCCAACCAAGCCGAGGCGCTCTTTCATCTGACGCGCTTGCATCGTGAAGCAGGCAATTTTGAGGAAGCCGTAATATGGGGCAAAAAGTGTCTGCAAATCCAACCGATGAACGCCGAGGTTTGCATCGAGATGGCTTTGGTAAGTTGGTTTGAAGGATTTCGCGAAGAAGCCACGCGTTACTTTGATCGCGCCATCGAAATGGAGCCGGATCATCCCATCAGTTATGGCCAGAAAGCCTTCTTCGCCTTTTGCAACGGTCAATGGGATCAGGCCAAAGCACTTTACCAGCGCAATCTGGAACTCGATCCGCGCAGTTCACAAGCTCTCGGCGCATTGGCGAGAATTGCCTTCGGCGAAGGACAAGTCGACAAATCCATTTCGCTATATAAACAACTCTTGTCGATGGGTGCCGATGGCATAGACTATTTCAATCTTGGTCAAATTTATTTGTCAAAGGATGACTTTGCCGCGGCCAATGTTTGCAGAGATTCGGCTCTCGCCGTCTCGCAGCGATTTTTGCAAAAGAACCCCAGAGATCACCGCTGGTTGTCGGATCTGGCCATTGCTTATGCGGCGAAGGGTGACGCCGCCTTGGCTCTGGAATACATCGCACAAGCCAAGCAAACGCGCGACTTTCAAGCCAACTTCATTCGCAAAAACCGCGTCCTTCTCCGCGAAGCGATGGTGTTCTCTCTGCTCGGCAAAAACGATGAAGCCCTGGCAACCTTGCAACAGCTTTTGTCTTTGCGCATGTATGCACCCGAGTATTTTCGGCGCTATATCGGACTGGAAAACGTCCGCCGCGATCCTCGTTTTGCGAAACTGATGGACGCAGACTTGTAGTCCTGCCCCCTTGTGGGGCACTGTTGCAACCGCGAATTTATTGGCTTCGACAGCCGCCCACCCCGTCCCGCTTCCCTAAAAAGCCAAGGAGACGGGGCGGGACAAGGGGCGGGGACTACGCAAAACTCAAATCATGGGCAAATGAATATGGATACGACTGACATACGCTCGCAGAAACTGCTCATACTCGCCAAAGAGCTTCTGCTCGAAGCCGATCTGCACCGCCTGCTGTCGCTGGCGATGGATCGCGCCATTGAAGCCTCCGGTGCCGAGCGCGGTATGATCATCCTTTTCGACAAAAACGGTGATACACTTTTTGAAACCGCGCGGAATCTCAAAAGGGAAGAGATTGATCACCCCGAGTTCGAGGTGAGCCGCACCATCATCAACAAAGCAAAAGCAGAAGGAACGCCAATTTGCCTGCGCAATGCCTTAGAAGATCCAGCACTGCGCCAGAGCAGCAGCGCGGCGCGCTTGAAGCTGCTCTCGGTCATCTGCCTTCCCCTGCGTTATGAAGACAAAATTTTCGGCGTCGTGTATCTCGATAATCGCACCGTGCGGGGAATTTTTGCGGCGGAAACCG
>JBBIKM010000229.1:0-2435 GCA_037445455.1 bacterium
GGCGTATTGCTCAGCAACGGTTGGCTCGTTGCTTCTTGCGGTTGCGGGCGAGGTGAGGCCACGGCCCAGCCGTGGCGGATCATGCTCGGCAAGTGGCGTATCGCTCAGCAACGGTTGGACTGTTGCATTTTGCGGTTGTCGGCGGGCGAGGAGAGGCTACGCCTCAGTCGTGCGGGGATCTGCTTCGTGTCGGCTCGCGAGATGAAGAAACCGCCCAGGCCCTTCGCCCCATGCCGCGCACGAGAATATACCGTTCTCTGTTTCTTGACGAAGCGCACAGGCGTCGGGATTCGCGGACAGGTTCCCGTTGGCGCGGCACCTAAAAAGTCACCGGATCTGCTCATTCCGCCTGCTGCCAAAAGTCGGGATGGGCAATCAATTGCGCCAGTCTGGCGGTGTTGCGCTGCAGGTTATACTGCGTCAGCACTTTCTCGCGGCCGGCTTGTCCCATGCGCCGCCGCAGTTCCGGATCAGCGTGCAGTTGTTGCAGTGCCTGCACCAGGCCGTCAACGTCGCCGGGTGCAACCAGCAGGCCGGTGCGGCCGTGCTCCACCAGCTCGGGAATGCCTGACAGCCGGCTGGAAACCACCGGCAAGCCACTGGCCATGGCCTCCATCAACACCACCGGCACGCCTTCGCGCTTGCCACTTTTGGTCGGCGCGCTGGCCAATACTTTCACCTCGGCGGCTTGCAGCATGCGGGCGACTTCGCCGCGCGTGCGGCTGCCATGCAAAATGATGCGATCGGCCAATCCGCTGGCCGCGATCTGTTGTTCGATTGCCCTGCGCTGCGGCCCTTCTCCCACCAAATCACACACCAGGTCACAGCCGGCGGCGCTCAGCCGCCGGCAGGCTTCGATCAAAAAACGATGGCCCTTGACTTCCTCCAGCGAGGCGACGCACAAAATGCGCAGCTTGCCTTCTTCAGGCTTTGCCGCCGGCGGGTTGAACACGGCGGGATCGATGCCGCAGGGAATGATATGAATCTTGCGCCGGGCAGCCTCGCCGCAGGCCTTGACCATCACTTCTTTGTTGAATGAGGAAATGGTGACAGCAAAGGCGGCGGCGGCCACTTTTTGATCGAGCATGCGGCGGTCTTTGTGCAAGTCCGAGCCGTGCGCCGTGAAGCTGAACGGAATGCCGGTGAGGCGGTGAATGATCATCGCGGCCAGCGCCGGATGATTGGCGAAATGGGCGTGCACATGCGTGACGCCCTGCTGCTGCATGGCATAAGCAAAACGCACGGCCTTGGGCAGAATGCCGAGCGCGCCGAAGAAAAAGTTCAGACTGCCCCAGGTGCCGCGCAGGGCCTCCGCGAGCGTGCGCAGGTAGATGCCCGGCTGGCGGCGCAAGAAATGCAGATTGGCCTGCACGATCGCGGCGGAGAGAAAAGGATGAAAATGCGCGCGCCGGGTCAGCACCGCGGCCTCAGGATGCACCACCGGCTGATGTTCGCGCAGCAGCGGATAGATTTCCACCGGATTGCCGAGGCGTTCCTGTTCAAGAATCTCATAGAGAATGAAGGTTTCGGAGATTTTCGGAAAGCGCGACATCATGTAGGCCAGTTTCATCCCGCTCTGCGGCGATGGCGCGGCGTTGGGCGGCGGGCTCTGTGCCGGCCTCGACCTGCGCCCGGTTTTTTTCGCAACCTTTTCGCGATGGCGCCAGGCATCGATCCTCGCCGCCCACGGCAGCAGGCGGACGCGAAAGAGCGCAGGCGTGGTGCGCGGGGTGAGATTGGTGCGCCGCAGCCGCAACGGATCAGCAGTGCGCAGATCGTTGTGGCCATCCGCGGTGGTGAAGGCCAGCCGAAAACCCTGCTCCTGCAGGAGAGCCACCACCGGCGTATCGTGGCCGCCGCTGGGATAGCAAAAGATCGGCAGGGTTTTGCCGATTTCGCGCTGCAGATCCGCTTGCGACTGAACGATTTCGCGGCGAGCCTGCTCCGGCGAAATCTGCGTCATGACCGGATGATTCACCGTGTGCGCGCCCAGCGTCACGCCCTCGGCCGCAAGCTGCCGCAGTTGCTGCCAGCTCAACACACTCACCGGCGCCGCCGCTTGTGGCAGCAGGCGCGCGCAGAGCTGCTCCACCCAGGTCATGGCCTCGTCGTGCGGCAGCGTTTTGACATGTTCCTGCGTTCGTTTCAGCGCCTGCCGCATCGCTGGCGTGTCTTTGAGAGAGAGAACGCCCAGCGGGTCAAGCTGCAGCTCGGTGCCGGCAGCGGCACGAAACGCTTGATACAAACGATCCCACCAAAACGCGCGTTCGGGGTGATCCGGAAATCCGGTGGGCACAAACAGCGTGGCGGGCAGCCGGTATTGGCGCAGGATGGGCCAGGCGATCTCGCCGAAGTCGGTGTAGGCATCGTCAAAAGTCAGCAGCACGGCGCGCTCCGGCAACCGGGTGCCGTGGTCCAGCGCCTGCAGCACCTCG
>JBBIKM010000229.1:2463-9260 GCA_037445455.1 bacterium
GCTGAGGTGGCGCATGTGCTGTGCGAAGACTGCGGGCGTGGCGCTGATCATGCGGGGATTCAAATGCGGCGTGGTGGCGGGGTCCGCGACGCGATGGTATGTGAGCACACGCAGCATGATCAATCCGCCAGTCGCAATTGCCCGGCCTGCTCGATCGCGCGCCGCCAGAGTTGATAGTAGCGGTTTTGGCGCAGCCAGTGCGCGGTTTCGTTGCTGAGCGGTTGCCGCGAGGCGTGTTCGCCCTGCAGCCGCTGCACCAATCCTGCGAGGTAGCGCGCCCAGCATAAAACAAAGAGCGGTGTGAGGCTTTCGCCGGGCACAGCGAGGCGGGCGGCATAGGTTCGAATGGGCGGCAACGCCCAGGCACGCGGGCCGAAGAAGGCCTCTTGAAAGGCGGCGAGATAGCCGGCCGTGCGCCGCGCATTGTGCCGTGCAAAGGCCACGTAGGTCAAAAAGAAGAAAAGATCGCCCGCCGGCAGGCCCTGCGGCTCCGCCAGCTCCCAATCCACCACACCGACCCGGCCGGTGGTGGTCATCAAGATGTTGGGATGGCTGAAATCTTCATGCGAGAGAACCAGCGGCAGGCCGGGGCGCAGCAGTGGCTCGCACAGCCGCCGCGTCTGTTCGATCAACACCGCGTCTTCACCAAAACCGGCAAGCCCGGCCTGGAGTTGCGCCAGCGGCTGGGTGACCAGTTTGTTGAGCTGCGCCGGCGTGGACGCGGCTGGTGTGCGGGTGGCACTGTGAAAGTCGAGCAGCCACTCCAGCGTGACGTGCAGGCAATGTTCCGGCTGTTGCCGGACGGTCGCCGGTTTCATCGGCTGGCCGGCGACGGCGGTTTCGAGCAGCAGTTTGTGGCCGCCGAATTCTTCGAAGGCGATGAGGCGCGGAATGGAAGCAAAGCCGCCGGGCCGCGCGTCCTGCGCCGTCTGCAGATTCGCGGCCTCGCGCTCGAGACGGCCGTTGTCGCCCGGCAGGCGCGGCAGCTTGGCCACCAGCACGGGCTGATCGTGGCCCTCGGCCAGCAGGAATGCAATCACGTGGCTGGAGGCGCGAAAGCGCGGCGTGGCAAACACGCACGACAAGCGTTGCGGTTCACCGAGGTGTTGCAGCCCCAGCCGGGGCCAGTTTTGTTTGAGAAATGAGATGATCGTGTTCATGCGAAAGATGCTTTGCGCGCCACCAGACTGACGCCGCCAAGCCAGCGCGCCAGCGCGCCGGAACGCAAGGCGGCTCGTTCGAGGGCGGAGATGAGCCGATTTTTCCAATCATGCGAGCGCCGGCCCAGCACGAATTGCAGCGCCAGCGGATCATGCAGGGGAGTGATTTGCGCGGCAGCCGCGCAACTCGGGCGATGCCAGTAGGCCACCACTTGTTCAAAGCCCAGCCGCTGTAATACCGCGACATATTCTTGCGGCCCGGAGAAAGCCTGCCGCCAGCCTGGACCGGCCCCGCGATTGCGGCCGCCGAAAACACTGCCGAGTTCCACATACAAACAGCCGCCCGGCTGCAGCACCTCCGAGATGCCGGCCAATGCTGCCGGCGAAGGCGAGACCGCGACCACTACGGCAAATCGCGGTGGTGATGCGCTTCGTGCAGCCGCGGACGCTACTGGATAGATTGTGAGGGACACGCTGAATGTTTTGAGTGCCGTGACCAGCGTACTCTCCGCCGGCCCGAAGTAAGCCACCTGCTGCAAGCGCGGCTCCGGCAGCAGGAAACGCCAGTCCAACCGCCGGGATAATTGCAGCAGCTCATCGGAACGCTGCGGCCGGGTGGCCGAAACTGCGGCCGTGGGCTGCGGCGTGCGTCGCATCTGGCCTCGGGATGAACTCGCCGGCGCCGGGCGACCGTCCAGCATCGCGGTCACGGTTTTGAAGAAGAAGCGATGCAGCAGTCTTTGCCGCACCGTGGAAGCATAGCGGCTGCCGGGTTGGCGCTGCACGCTCAACGTCTTGGCCGACCATTTTTGCAGCATGAGCTTGAGACGAAACAGCCGGATGATTTCCCGCGGAACGGCCTCATGCTCAAAATACCCCTGCAAAAATTCCTGTTCGCACCGCTCGAGATGGCCGGCCTCGAAAATCAAGCCCTGGCTGAGCACCTGCGGCCAGGTGGTGATCAGTCCCGTGAGAAAATAGGCGACGTCTTCATAGATTGGCATCAGCCAGCGCGCCTGGGTGTCGAGCGCCAGCACGCGATTGCCGGGCGCCACCAGCAGATTGCGCAGCGCGTAGTCGCCGTGCGTCAATCCCAGCGGCATTTGTGCCGGGAGAATCTGCAACGCCTCTTGCTGCAGGCGCATCGTGAGTCTTTGAAAAAAGGATTGATTGCCGATTGCCGACGACAGGATCTCGGCCAGGCCGTGGAGCACGGTGAGAAAAGCTTCACGGTCAACCTCCCGCGGCGTGGCGTGCGCCCCGCGATTCAACGCATGAAAGGCGCGCAGCCAGCTTCCCGCGTGGCGAAACGGCAGGAAGAACTCTTCGCTGCGTTCCCAGGGTTGCAGCCGGCTGGTCTTGGAGAACTTCGAACGCAGGGTGGGATAGTTGACTTCCTCCATCACGATTCCCAGCACCTCGGCAACAAAATCCAGCGGCCGCACCGCGGCGAAGCGCGCATCACCCAGGCGGTTGAAATGCGCATGAATATCGGCGAGCGCTTCATATTCCGAGCGAAACTTGATTTCCGGCGCAGTGAGCTGAGCCGAAGGCGGGTGGGGTACCGCAAGCGGCGGCGTCTTCACCAGCACGCCGTGCTCGTGGCTTCCGGTCTTCAACCGGAAATGGTAAATGGTCGAGGCATGGTGCGGCACCGTGCCGGCCAGTTCGATCTTCAGCTCATCAGAGGCAAGCTCAGGGTAGTAGCGCGGCGCGGCCGCCGCGAGATGCTGCCGCAGCCGGCGCACGCACGGTTCGGAAACTTGATTCATGGCCGTCAGAGTTTGCCTTTCATGCTGCTGCCAGCTCGGCTGCGCGTGTTGCCTGAGGCGGCTGCGGCGCGCGGGCCTCACGTTTGAGAATCTGCAGGACGATGCCGGCGAGCGCCAACAGGAACCAATAGTAACGCTGATAGGAAAGATGAAGAAAGACCGCGGTGCCGAGATAGGCAATGATGCTCAAGAAAAAGGCGGTCGCCAAATGCGCCAGCTCCGGCCGGTGCAGCAGCCAGCGCTGGCGGGCGCGCCACAATTGCACTTGCAGGAACAGCACGATTGCCAGGAACGCGGTCAAGCCGATGACGCCGTTTTCCGCCGCCATTTCCAGATACATGTTGTGCGCGCGCCGGTTGCCGCGCAGCAGTTTGGTGCCGACTTCGTTGCCGTATTTGCGCACGTAGAATTTCGAGAAGTGGCCCGGCCCCACGCCGGTGAGCGGATAGTCCACGAACACGTGCAGTGCGGCAATGTTCTGGGCATAGCGCCCGCGCAACGAGCCGTCCAGCGCGCGGGTTTTGGCGTCGCGCGCTTGCAGATTGGTAATGTTAATCAGACCGCTGATGCGGTTGACGTAATCGGGCAGGGCAATCGCCACGATGGCAGCCATTGCCAGCCCCGCGGCCACCGCGTGGCGGGGGCGGATGTATTTGAAGGCCACCAGCAGCAGAAAGAGAATCAGCAAGGTGAGAAACGTGGCGCGCGAATAGGTCAGCAAAATGCCGCTCAAAATCAGGCCGGCGGCCGCAAGTGCCAGCCAGCGCCGGCGCGCGCGTTCGACATAAAAGAGATAAAGCGCCAGCGGCAGCAGCACCACCATGATTTGCGCATAGCGGTTTTGCTCGCCCACCGGGCCTTCCGCGCGTTTGGCGCCGGAATAGACGTCGTAATCGAGATTCTCGAAGTCGATGGTCTTCTTGCGCTGCGCCAGGCCGAGATAGTTGTTGTCATAGGTGTGCGTGACTTCCTGCACGATGCTCAGCACGCCGAGAAAACTGCCGACCAGCAGCAGTGTCCACAAGACTCTCTGCAAGTCCGCCAGGCGCCGCACGGCGTTGAGCACGAGAAAATAGAGCACGATGCCCTCGAGCGCGTAGTTGCCGATCTCACTCAGCGCCAGAAAAACGTCCTTGCAGGTAAAGGAAGCGAGAATGAGCGTCAACAGGTAAAGCACCATCAGCCCCAACACGCCGTCGACAATGAAGCCTTCGCGCTGCACGAAAAGAAAGCGGGCCAGCGGCAAAGTCAGCAGCAGCGGCACGGCGGCGGCAACCGGTTGCGGCACGCCGTGGAATTGATAGGCCAGCACCGCCATGTTGCTGTAGAAGACAAAAGTGAAAAGCAGGGTGGCCGTTTCCGGCGAACGAAACAGGTAGAGTCCGGCGAGCAATGCGAAGCTGCCGAGGACGAGAAAGATGAGCAGCTCATGCGAGGCCAAATAGGCCACCAGGCCGAGGCCGGTCAGAAAGGCGGCGATCGCCAACAGGGCTTTGACGGAAGGGAGGTGAGCACGCATGGTTACACCCGTATCAAATGCTGTGAAGATCGGGAGGCGGTCCGGCGACCCGCTGCCGCCGGTGTCAGCAATGCCGCCAGGCCGGGCGCATGGCGTTGTGTGAGGCACAGCTTGAGCAGCCGGTAGTAGTGTCCCTCGCCCAGGGTTGCCGGCGTCAGCCGGCTGGCCTCCTTCAAGGCGCGATGCAGCCAGCACGTGAAGAAGAGTGGCGCGACCAGCTCGTGCGCCAGGCCGAGGGCGCTGCAATAGCGCGCCACGGTTTGGGAGAGAAACGCGCTTGCCGGCGAAGCCGCGAGGAACATCCTGGCAAAGCCTTGCAGCGAATCGTGCAGGCCCTGCCGGCGGGCCATCCAGTTGCCGTAGGAGCGCATGAAATAGAACAAATCCCACAGCGGCATGCCCTTCGCCTCGCCGGCCTCCCAATCGATCACGATCACGCGGCCCTGTTCGGACACCAGCATGTTCCAGGTGCCGGGATCGCCGTGCTGCAACACCGCCGGAAACGGCTGGCGGCTGGCGGCTACCAGCCCGATTTGTTCCTGCAGAAACTCATGCTCCGCGGTCGCCAAATCATAAAGGCCGGCGAAACGCGCCAACAGAACCCTCATGGTGTCGGCCACCGTTGCCGCCGGCAGTCGATTTTCTGCTGATGAACCGGCGGCAACCTGCGTCAGCCAGTCAATCGCCTGGGCGGCGATGGGGCAGGCAACGGTGCCGGTGGTGCGGCTGCGAAAGGGCACGCCGTGCACCGCGCGCTGGCCGCAAATCGCCAGGCCGGCATGGTGGCCGAAAAATACCGGTTCGGGAAAACTGCCGGGCGGCGCGCAGCCCTGTGCCTGCAAACGCACCAGCATGCGCTGCTCGTTCTCCAGGCGGTAATTGAACTCCGGTGCGCGGGTCATTTTGATGACCAGCTCCGGCCGGCGGCTCTGGCGATCGAACAAGAAGAAGATGGTCTTGTTGGAATTGTATTTCCCGCGGGCGGAGACGCCGCAGCGGTAGTGTGACAGATCCACGCCCTGCTGGCCGGCGAGTTCGCGCAAGAAACGCGGCGGGGCATGGACTCCCGCAGCCGCGCTGGCGCGATTCACCAGCACAGCATGCCGCGGCATCAGACGGGAAAACTGGCCGGAGCGGCTGAGCGCGAGGCCGAGGCGGCTGATCAACCGCTTGGACATTGACTGGCCGTAGAGCAGGTTGGCAAACGCAAAGCGCGCCATTGCCACGTCGCCCAGCGGAAAGGCCGTGCGCCAGTCGCCGCCGAACGGCGTGAGCCAAAAGTGGCGCGTGGCCGGCAGACCCAGGTGCCGCAGTTTCGCCAGCAGTCGCGCGGCGATCAGACGCTTGCCGTAACCGTGGCTCTCGAAATAGATCGTGCCGTGTGGCGCCAGGAGGCGGCCGAAGCTCTCCAGCAGGGCGGGGTGCTGCAGCGCGTGCGGCACGCCCTGCCGGCCGGCGAGCAGAATCAAATCCACGCCGGCTTCGGGCAGCGCCAATCCCGCAAACTCGGCAGGAGTCACCAGCCGCAGGCCGCGACTGAAGAGAGTTTCCCACTCCGCGCTGCGCGCCATTCGCGCGGGCACCGCCGCAGCGATCACGATGATCTCCGGACACAGCGCGGTCAACGCCTGCACCGTGGGCAGGCCGGGCAGACCCAGGGTCAGCACGCGCCGGAGCTGCAAGCTCGGCAGCAGAAATCGCCAGGGCGCGCAGGCCAGTCCGCCGGTGAGATTCGTTCCCGGGATGAATTCAGTTTGTAACGTGAGATCGAGCATGCGTGTCACTGCAAAAACTTTCCAATCAGCGGGAGCTTGAGCAACTCGGGGAAATTCTCGGCGACGTGCAACCGCTTCTTGCTCACCATGATCACGAACAGGGAAATCATGGCGGCAAGCGTCACGGCCACGTAAAAATTGGTTGCAACCGCGAATTGCAGCACAAACAGTCCGCAGGCGCTGAGCGCGAGCAGCAGGTAGAAGGAGAAGTAACTCTTCTCGAACAGGCTCACGCCCGAGGCCAGGCGCAGCCCGGTTTGCTTGAAAATGTTGTGCACAATCATGGTGCCGGCGGTGCCGATCGCCGCGCCCAGCGCGCCATAGCGCGGAATGAGCAGCAGGTTGACGATGACATTGATCAGGCCGGCGGCGAGATTGATGCGCACGATGTAACCCAGCTTGCCGATCACCTTGAGCGTCAGGCCGTTGAAGCCGAGGGCGGCGCTGAAATAATAGCCCAGCGACAGCAGCGCCAAAATGATGCCGGATTGCTGGTAGCGCTCGCCGTAGAGAAAGAGCGTCAGCGGCTCGGCCACCGAAAACGTCAGCGCGAACACTAGATCGGAAGAGC
>JBBIKM010000230.1:0-9257 GCA_037445455.1 bacterium
CATCACGCCTCAAACCGTGGTGTGCGAAAAAGCCGCCAGGCCGGATTCCAGAAATTGCCGCACCGCTGCGGTGAATGCCGCGCGCGCCTCAAAGTGAATCCAATGGCCGGCGCCGGGAATCATGAGCAAGTGGCTGTTGGGAAAGTGCGCAAGCAGGAGGGCGTGTTCGTGATCGAGATGATACTCGGAAGTGGCGCCGCCGAGAAACAGGGTTTCGCCGGAGAAACGTGCATGCGGCGAAGCGGCATAGGAAGCCATCTCCCGCTGAAAGGCCTGCAGGGTGGGGAGATTGACGCGCCACGCCAGCGTGTGGTCGTCGGTGCGCACGAGATTGGTGAGCACAAATTGGCGGATGATCGGATTGGGAATGCGCGGCGCGAGCGCGGCATCGATTTCCTGGCGGGCAGTAACGCCCTCCAGGCGCAGTGCTGCCAGCGCCTCCAAAACGCCGGCCGCAGAGCTGTGATACGGCCGCGGCGCAATATCCTCGATGAGCAACCCCCGCAGGCGTTCGGGATAGTGAAAGGCGAACTCCATCGCCGCCAGCCCTCCCATCGAATGCCCCAAGAGATATGCCTGCTGCAATCCCCGCTGATCGAAAAAATCCTTGATGTCTTCCCGCAGCGCCGCGAGGCTGTGATCGGAATGGTGCGGTGATTCGCCGTGATTGCGCTGATCCACCGCCAGCACGCGGTATTTTTCAGCCAGCTCTTTGGCCACGCGCTGCCAATTCTGCGCGGAGCCCAGCAGGCCATGCAGAATGACCAGGGTCTTTTCGCCCCGGCCATACTCGCGAAAGGCGAGTCTCATCGATCTTCCTCCCGGTTTGCTGCGAGGCGGAGCCGCCCGGCCTCGAATTTGCGGAGGCGAGAAAGCCGGCGCAGCGGCACTGCGGCCTGCTTAAAAGGTGACGCCGCCGCCGATCACCAACTCGCTGTCGGCGAACAGCAACAGCTTGATGAATGCAAACGGCAGCGTTTTGCCCCGGCCGAACTCGGCGCCAAAGATGCCGTTCAAACCGATGTCAGTGTCGTTGAAATCGCGATACGAACGGTGGCTGAGGCCGAGGCCGCCGCCGGCATACCAGTGCGGGCTGTGGCGCGCGGGAAAGCGATGGCAGAAATCACCATTGATCGAAAACAGCGAGCCGCGTTCCACCAGGACCAGTTCGAAATTGGGAACGGCGCGCCAGCGCGGCGCCACCGGGTGGGTGAGTTGTGCGCCGACAAACAACGCGTCATGATCGAGATAGAATCCCCCGCGCAAGCCGAAGCGGGTCTGGGCTTGTGCTGCACCGGCCGGCAAGGCGATCGCCAAAATGAGCAGCAGGCCACTGGCAGTGGTGAGCTTCATAGTTGAATCGCAACTTGAATCAGGTAAGCGAGAGGAATCCCTTGGGCAGGCGACTGTCCGAGTATTCGAGTTTGCGGACCGCAGCGAAAAACTGCCGCAGCTTGGCCGGATCCTTGACGCCCGAACGGCTTTCCACCGAACTGGAAAGGTCGATGGCATCGGGCTGCGCCAGGCGAACCGCGGCCGCAATGTTGTCTGCCGAGAGGCCGCCCGCCAGCACGGTAAATTTGCTCTCGCGCAGTTTGGCGCAAAACTCCCAATCGCTCCTGCCGCTCACACTTCCCAATTCGCCGGGCTTGCTGCCATCCACCAGAAAAGCTGCCGCTGGAAAGTTGCGCAATTCGCCGGCGGACGTGACCGCGGCCGCGCGCATGTTTTTGATCACCGGCAAGGGCGAGTGCCGGCACAAATACGGGCTTTCGTCACCGTGCAGTTGAATGTGGGTCAGCCCGGCGACTTCCGCGGTGAAGTGCAGCGTCTCGGGATCCGGATTGACGAACACACCCACGCGCGCAACGCCGGCGGGCAATTGCTGGCCGATGCGATGCGCCGTTTCGGCATCCATGCAGCGCGAGCTTTTGGGATAGAAGACGAACCCGACAGCGGCGGCTCCCAGTTCCACCACAAGCAGCGCATCTTCCATCCGGGTGATCCCACAAATCTTTACGGGAAGCATAGTCATGATACTCCTCATCATGGTTGCACAACAAACCAGCACAGCGTCTTCTATACCGGCAATCGCTGCAGCCTGCGAGAAAGCATTTTCGATTTCGCCGGAGAAAAACATCACGGCATGGCGACGGTGTTTCTTTGTTCCTCAACAAGGACTGCGCCATATTGGGTCTGACGCTCTCCCCTCCTGATTACCCACCCTTTTCGCAAGAAATCGCCCGACGCCGGCCACGCCGGCACCCATGCTCATCGCGAAGAGGAAGAACGGCGTGGCCCGATGGGTAGTATCACGCAAAAATGGACGCGCAATATATGGAACCGCATGCGCGAAGTCAAGCGCGGAATCATCTGAAGCAATCAGCCTGGTTCTCGCCAACTCGATCACGCCACAATCCCAAGGGATTCAGCAGGAGAAAGCACAGAAAACGGAGTTTATCAGGCGCAAGAAGACTCCAACCGCTTCCCCTCTCTGGTTGCACTGTTTCTTCTGGGGTGGAAATCTCTTGCATCTCTTCTAACGATTGGGTTAGCAATGGAATGAAGGCGGGGAGGCGCGCACCCGAAATCAAAACGCGAGCAGTTGGAGCAGCAGCGGGGCAACGGCTTCGATGCGCAGGGTGGCGGGCAGTGGAAAGGCCGGCGGCACACCCCAAAAAATGCAGGGCACAAGATTGGTGGTGTGCGTTTTCACGGAGAGATCTTCGAAATTGCCGTGATCGCTGGTGAGCACCACGACGGTTTCAGCGGGATTGATGCCGGCCAGCACCGTATCCAGCAGCAGGTCCAGCCGCTCGACCACCAGCCGGGCTTCCTCGAAATCGCGGCTGTGGCCCACCATATCCGTCAAAAAGAATTCAAAGAGGGTGAAGTCTGCTTGTTGCGCGATGGCAGTGAGGATGCGGCCGCTTTCAACGGGTGTGCGCAGCGGAACGTGATCGCCCAGGTCGCGCAGGAATTGATTGGTGAGATCATGCGATACCGCGCGCCCGGCGCGCAGATCATCAAGGCTCAGCCAGGGGAATCCGCCGGCGAGCAACGCCCGCGTGCTGGCGGAGATGTGCTCCCGCCGGCGCTCGAAGTATTCCTGCGAAAGGGCGTTGGCAAACACGCCGCGTTTG
This sequence comes from bacterium, assembly GCA_037445455.1. Taxonomy (GTDB): domain Bacteria; phylum Zhuqueibacterota; class Zhuqueibacteria; order Zhuqueibacterales; family Zhuqueibacteraceae; genus Coneutiohabitans. Next base: position 3,144 of record JBBIKM010000230.1, read on the forward strand.
CCCTGCGCCGCCACGGCCTTGAAGAGACTCGCTTCATCCAACAGGCGGCGCAGCGTCGGTGTGGGCAGCGCGGAAACGTGATGGCCGACTTCGGCAGCGGCATTGCGGCCGGTAAACAACGCGGTTTGCCCGGTGGCGCTTTGCGGCAACCCGGCAATGCCCATATCGACATGGGTGGGCACGACAATGCCGCCGGCGGGCACGCGTGGCGCCGGCTCATCCTTGAAAATCTGCAGCCAGCGGGAATGATAGCGCGCCAGCGGATTCTTTTGCGGGTCGCGCTCGCCAATACCAAGGCCGTCGATGAAAAGGAGAAGAATGCGCATGGCACAGACTAATGAACGGTTGCAGGAAGGGTCTTGCTCTGCTCGTGCGGCCGCTGCGCCGAAACCCGCAAGGTTACCAGGAATGCGGCGAGTGACAGCACCCCACAAACGGCAAACACCGTGTGCAGGCCTTCGGCCAGGCCACGCTGCAAATGCACGAACGCTTCCGGCGGAATCTGCGCGCGTGTCTCCGGCAACAGTAGGGCGCGAATTTCCGCCAACCCGCCATTGGTGCCACCGGCCGCCGGGCCGCCGACCAGCGCCGCCACGCGACCGGCCAAAATTGCGCCAAGAATGCTGACGCCCACCGCGCCGCCGAGCGCGCGGGAGAAAATCGTCGACGAGGTCGCCGTGCCGATGTGTTGCGGCGCGGCGCTGTTCTGCACGGCCACGGTAATCACATTGGTGGCCAAACCCATGCCGGTTCCGATCACGAAACCCACCGTGGCAATGCCGGCGAACGTGGGCGAATGCATGGCAAGACTCAGGTAGCCGAATCCGATGATCATGAACAACGCGCCCAGCATGGCCACCGGCCGGTAGCCCACACGATTTAAAAAGTGCGCCGAAAAAAAGCTGCCTGCCCCCCAGCCGATACTGAGCGGTATCAGCACCAATCCCGCCGCGGTGGCGGTGCCGGACAACACGCCCTGCACATACAGCGGCGCAAAAACGATGAAGCCGAACGTGCAGATGCCAGTGACAAACGTGGTCAGATTCGCGGCGGCGATATCGTCCTGGCGCAACAGGGCCAGCGGGATAATGGGCGCTGCCGCGCGCCGCTCGATGCGCACCAAGACCAGCAGCAGCGCCACCAACGCCACGCCGGACAGCAACAACGCCAGGCGGGAGAAGGCTTGCAGATTGTTCGACAAAACCATCACGCCCGCCACCAGCGTGGTGAGCACGCCGGCGCCGGCATAATCAACGGTGGTATGCCTGCCGGCGGTGCCCGGATCATGCAAAAAACGATGAATGAAAGCCATCGCCAGAATGCCGACCGGCAGGTTGAGATAAAACGCCCAGCGCCAGGAAAGATGCTGCACGACGTAGCCGCCGAGCGGCGGGCCGATCATGCTGGCAATCGCCCACAAGGAGCTGATGATGCCCTGAATCTTGCCGCGTTCGTGCGGGGCATACAGCACCGCGACCAGGCTCAGTGAAATCGCGAACATGGTGCCGCCGGCCAGGCCCTGCAGCGCGCGGCAGACAATGAGCCAGATCATGCTGGGCGCCACGCCGCACAGCATCGAAGTTGCCAGGAAAGCGGTGATGCTTGCCAGGTACATCTTCTTGCGGTTGAATTGATCGGAGAGCTTGCCGGCAATGGGAGTGGCGATGGTGCTGGCGATCATGTAAGCCGAAAACACGCCGCTGTACAAGTGCATGCCGCCGAGCGCCGCGGCGACCGTGGGCATGGCAGTGCTGACAATGGTGGTGTCCAGCGCCGCCAGCAAGACCTGCAGAAAGATGGCAAGGGTGACCAGCAGAACCGCGCGGGATTGATTGGCGAGAGGCATGTCAGATGCGGGTTGAATTCTCTTGGGATTGTGGTTGGCGGTCGACGGTTTGCACCCCGGTCGGGAGGGGCGGCGCCGACCCGTTGGAAGCCGAATCGCCGGCCGAGGCAACAGCGACGGCCTCACGCAGATGCAGATGCTGGTGATAGTAGTAATAAAAACCCAGGATCGTGATCGGAATGAAATTCACCACGTGGGAAACCACGGCGAAGCCCAGGGATTCACTGGCGGAGACACCGAAGAGCACCAGCGCCTGCTGGCAAACCCAGTGAAACGAGCCGACGTAACCGGGCGCGGCCGGCACCATGATCGCGATGCTGGTCATCACCAGGATGACCAGGCTGGCGCCCGGCGGCATTTGATACTGGCGGTTGAGATCGAAGGCCTCGAGCGTCACGAACACAATCGCGGCATAGCAGAGCCAGATGGCGAACGATTGCCAGACCACCGACCAGTAATGCTCCGTCTTCTTGAAAACGCCAAAGCCTTCCAGGAATGAGCCGAGCAGTTTGCGCACCGAGGCCTGCACCTTCGCCGGGAAAAAGCGCATGAGCCGGGTGACGAAGGCGAGTGTCTTTTCGGTGCGTTCCATCAGGAAGACGATGAACACGGTGCAGGCCACCGTGACGCTGAGCAGCAGCGCGCCGCCGCGTTCGATCCAGGCGGGATAGTCGTGAAACAACAACGACACGCCGAGCAGCAGCAGCAGGGAAATGACATCGATGATGCGCTCGACGAAGATCGTCGCGAAGGAAGCCATGCGCGACACGCCCGCGGACTTGCCGACCGCATAGGCGCGCAACACTTCCCCCAACCGGAAGGGAAAGACGTTGTTGCCGTAGTAGCCGATCATCATGGCCGAAAACAGTTGCTTCACAGCCACCGGCTTGATCGGCTTCATGAAGTAGCCCCAACGCACGGCGCGCAACCACAAGCTGGCGTACATGAACAGCAGGGTCGGCGCCAGCAGCCAGTAGTTGGCTTGTTGCAGGGTCCGCCACATCAGCTTGAAATCGATCCCGCGAAAAGCGAGATACGTGAAGATCACGCTGATCAGCAGGCTGGTAATCAGCTTGAGTCGCATGGTCACGGCGGTAACCGCAAGAGTCATTCAAAACGAAGCCCCGCCACTTCATCGCCGCTGCCGACAGCACAGCGTTTTTTCGAGGCGGGGCTCCAATGCGCAAAACAGGTTGAGGCAAGAATCAAGTGTTGGAAGGCTTGGCCTTGGAGGTGCAGCAACCGCCGGTGGCGGCCTGGTCGCCAGGCTCGCAGGCGGCGGGCGGCGGGCTGGTGTTGGACGCGCCGGCCTGATATCCCAGTTTCGTGATGGCGCCCGCGATTGCGGTTTCTGAAATCACCGCGGGATTGAACTGCACACTCGCGGCGCGCCTGGCAAAGCTCACTTCCGCGGCGGTAACGCCGTCCAATTCTTCAAGCGCTTGCGTGATGCGCGCGGCGCAACCATCACACGTCATTCCCGACACCGGAATCACCGCACTCTGCACCGTGCCGTGTTCCGGCAACAGCAGAAAACCCACCAACACCATGGCGATCATGGCAGCACCGCCGAGCACGACTTTTTTCACTTGAGCCTCCATTACGTTCTTGAGAGATTCAAAAGACCGGGCAATATAAGTTCTGCCTGGTGGAATGTCAAGGATGTTTTCGCTTGACATTCGCGGCATGCCGGCCTATTTTGGCCGGCGCTGCCGCGCGCTTGACTTGCTGAAATCTCAGGGGCAGCGGTTGCCGGCGGCAGCCGCAGTTCGACTGGCATGGCAACCGGAGTTTGGGCAATGCCCTGGTGCAGCGCAAAACGCGGAGGGAAAAACGTGCAGGGAAAAATGCGAACGGTGTGGGCCGGCCTCGCGGTGCTGCTCGCCGCGTGCGGGCCGGGCAACGATCCACGCGAAATCGCCGAGGCGTTCTGCTACCGCTATCTGATTGAACTCGATCAAACGCACGCTTTGGAAATTGCCAGCGGTCTGGCGGCGGACAAGCTGCGCCGGGAAATCGAGTCACTCAAAGGCGGGGCGCGGCGATTCGAAGAGGGCGAGCGGGAATTTCACCAACTGAAGCCGTTTCTGGACTATGAGCTGAAAGCGCGCACTGACAATGATGCCGAACACGTTTCGTTCGTCTATCACCTTACCATCGAGCCGCGCCAGGGCGGTGCGAAAATGCAGCGCGAAATTCTCATCAACACCACCCTTGCCGGCGGCCGCTGGACGGTGAGCAATTATGCGTTCGAGTAGCCCGCCGGTGCGCGGCGTGGCGGCCGCACGGCAGAGCTGCCGAAGTCGGCCGTCACGTTTCCGCGCTGCCCACACCGACGCTGCGCCGCCTGTTGGATGAAGCGAGCTTCTGCAAGGCTACCCGCTTCGGCCGGGCTGCGGGTTTCAGCTTTTCTGAAAATCCACGATCGGCGGCTGGCTTTTGAAACTTAGAAAAAAATTCCTGCCTTTTTCCAACTGATAAAAAAACCCAACTGATGAGCATGCGCCATCAGTTGGGTTTTTCTATCGGTTGGAAAATTCTTGTGCTGCCTGAAGGGCTGCAATTGTCAGCGAAGCTGACAATTGGCCCAGTGTTTTGCAAAACAGAAGCAGTGACATCAAGCGGCCCCTGCTTGGCGAGACTCTTGCGAGCAAGCTTGATGCGTTCTACAGTTCGCCGAATTTGACCTGTTGTTCTGTGGCGGGATGCGTCATCACCGGCTCCGCTTGTTCATCGGCATGATAAGAGCTGCGCACCAGCGGCCCGGATTCCACGTGGCGCAGGCCGAGCGCCAGGCCATACGCCTTCAACTCCTGAAACTCTGCCGGCGGCACGAAACGCTCCACCGGCAGATGCGCGGGCGTCGGCTGCAGGTACTGGCCGATGGTCGCAATGTCCAGCCCGGTGGCGTGCAGATCAGCCAGCAGTTCCCTGGCCTCCGCGAGGGTCTCCCCCAACCCCAGCATGAAACCTGATTTCGTCAGCGCGCCTGCCTGTTTCGCGCGCCGCAACAGCTCCAGCGACTGGCGGTAATTCGCCTGCGGCCGCACGCGACGATACAAGCGCGCAATGGTCTCGACGTTGTGATTGAGAATCTCGGGCTGCGCCTCCAGCACCGTGTGCAGCGCCGCTTCGTTGCCTTTGAAATCGGGAATCAACACCTCGATGCTGCAGGTCGGGACGCGGGCGCGCACCGCGCGAATGGTGGCCGCGAAGATGGCCGCCCCGCCGTCGGGCAATTCATCGCGATTGACCGACGTAATGACGGCATGCCGGAGCTGCAACCGCTGCACGGCTTCCGCCACACGGCGCGGCTCATCCCAGTCCAAACCGGTCGGGCGGCCGGTTTTCACCGCACAAAAGCCGCAACTGCGCGTGCAGATGTCGCCGAGAATCATGAAGGTCGCGCTGCGCCGGCTCCAGCATTCCGCAATGTTCGGGCAGCGCGCCTCCTCACATACCGTGTGCAGGCGATGCTGATCGACGAGCTGCTTGATGTCGTGGTAGCCTTCGCCGCCCGGGATTTTGACCTTGAGCCATGACGGCCGCGGCGCCACCCGCAACGGCGAGGGCTGGCCGGAATGGATGATGGGAAGAACTGTGCTCATTGGGGCAGATCGAACGATTCCAGATGTTCCACGATGCGCTGCAGGAATTGCCCGCCATAGGCGCCGTCAATCAGGCGGTGGTCATACGAGAGCGACAAATAGACAAGGTCGCGAATCGCGATGCCCTCGCCGATCACCACCGGCGTCTTGCGAATCGCGCCGATGCCGAGAATCGCGACTTGCGGCTGGTTGATCACCGGGATGCCGAACAGGTTGCCGAAGCTGCCCATGTTGGTGATGCTGAAGGTGCCGCCCTGCACTTCATCGGGCTTCAACTGCTTGTTGCGGGCGCGATAGGCGAGATCGTTGGTGGCGCGCGCCAGGCCCACCAGGTTGAGCGCGTCGGCATTCTTGATCACCGGCACGATCAGGCCGTTGTCCAGGGCCACCGCCACGCCCAGGTTGATTGCCTTCTTCATGATGATATTGCTGCCGTCGATGCTGGCGTTGATCAACGGAAACTCGCGAATGGCGCGCACGCAGGCCTCCAGAAAGAAGGGCGTGTAGGTGAGCTTGGTGCCTTCCCGCTGCTCGAATTCGTTCTTGACGCGCTCGCGGTATTTCACAATCCTGGTCAGGTCGCACACCGAAACCGAGTACACGTGGGGCGAGGTTTGTTTGCTCATCACCATGTGTTCGGCGATGCGGCGGCTCATGTTG
>JBBIKM010000231.1:0-9224 GCA_037445455.1 bacterium
TCGCAGTCCGCTTCAGCGGACTTTGGCTAGCAGGCATGGATTTGAATCCATGCTGTTGTCGAAGCCGCCTTCAGGAGCAATCTCGCAGTCAACTGCGAGCCTGTTAGCACAAGTCGGCTGAAGCCGACTGTAGATATGGGAGCTTCGCAGTCCGCTTCAGCGGACTTTGGCTAGCAGGCATGGATTTGAATCCATGCTGTTGTCGAAGCCGCCTTCAGGAGCAATCTCGCAGTCAACTGCGAGCCTGTTAGCACAAGTCGGCTGAAGCCGACTGTAGATATGGGAGCTTCGCAGTCCGCTTCAGCGGACTTTGGCTAGCAGGCATGGATTTGAATCCATGCTGACTTGAATCCATGCTGTTTAGAACCCATGCTGATTCCAATTCGACTTCACCCACTCATCTGCTTCTCAACCCGCTCTTATGGAGTGTGAATGCCGACCGATTTTCTCGCGGCGTATCCCGTCGTCATCCCCGCAAATGTGGCCTGGGGTGAGATGGATGCCTTTCAACACGTCAACAACATCGTCTATTTTCGTTATTTCGAAAGCGCACGCATGGCCTATTTCGAACGCATCAATTTCGCCGACCCCAACCAGCACGGCGGCGTCGGTCCGATTCTCGCTCACACGCAATGCCGCTATCGCAAGGCGCTCACCTATCCTGACACGCTCGCCATCGGCTGCCGCGTCACCGAGATGCAAGCCGACCGTTTTGCCATGGAGCTGTGTCTTGTGAGTGAGAAACTGCAGCGAATTGCCGCCGAGGGCACGGCCGAACTCGTCGCCTTCGATTACCGCAACGGCAGAAAAGCGCCGCTGCCGGCAGCGGTGCGCAGCAGCATCGCACGGCTGGAAGGGTGGGAGGGGCATCAATAGCCGGCAGCCATGCACGTCTATCTCAACGGCAATTTCGTTCCCGCCGATGCGGCCACGATCCCGGTTCATGATCGCGGCTTCTTGTTTGGCGACGGCGTGTATGAGGTCATCCGCAGCTATGGCGGCCGCCTTTTCGCCGGCCCGGCACATCTGCGGCGGCTGGAAAATGGCCTGGCCGCATTGCAAATTGCCCTGCCACAATTCGAGGAACTGCCGGCCATTGCCGCGAGCCTGCTGCGGCGGAATGGCTTGCAACAAGCCGATGCCATGCTTTATTTTCAGGTGACGCGCGGCGCGGCGGTGCCACGGCGGCATTATTTCCCGCCGCCGGATACCCCGCCGACGGTTTACCTTGCCGCCACTGCCTTCACGCCGGCGATGGCATTGCTGGAATCCGGTGTTGACGCGATAACACTGCCGGATATTCGCTGGCACCGCTGCGACCTGAAGACCATCAATCTGCTGCCGAATGTGCTGGCGAATCAACAGGCGCATGCGGCAGGTGCCGATGAAGCCATTTTCATTCATGACGGCGTGGCCACTGAAGCAAGTCACAGCAATTTCTTCGCCGTCACTCAAGGCAGAATCTTGACGCATCCCTGCACGCCCAGAATCCTGCCGGGCATCACGCGCGCGGTGGTGCTCGAGCTGTGCCGGCAAATGAACCTGCCGGTTGAGGAAACGCCGCCGGCTGCGGCGATGCTGCCGCGCGCCGATGAGCTTTTCCTCTCGCGCACTTCCGGAGAAGTGGTGCCTGTCATTCGTCTTGACGGCAAAGTGATCGGTGCTGGCCGGCCCGGCCCGCTCACGCGGCGGTTGCAGAAGGCCTTTGCGGAGTACGTGGCGCACAGCGCAGAGTGAGGCACAAGAAAGAAACTCCGGTTGTTCGCGGTGCGTGCCTGGGTTGCGCGTACCCTGAGCGAGACAATCTCATTGAATATCTGAGCGGAATAGATGAGCGTGATGCTCGATCACAAGGCGGGCCCCGGCTCAATACTGATTTGCCGCTGGCTGCGCGCCGCGGTATTGTTGGTGCTGGCGTGCCTGCCGCTCGCTTGCCTCAATCCCTTTGCGCCCAAGCTCGATGACGGCAGCCTGGGCAGCGAGCTGGTCACCGAACAGCGCACGCCCGAGGAGGTATTGACCAACTTTCGCTATGCCTACACGTTCAGAGATTCACTGCTCTATTCCGACGTTTTGGACAGTGCGTTTGTATTTCAATACTTCGATCCGGATCAAGGACCTTCCGGATTGTTTGTCTCGTGGACGCGGGAAACCGACCTGAAAACCACCGGCCGGCTGCTGCGTACGTTCGATGTGATCAGCCTGGAATGGCTCAACACAATCTACGCCGTGAGCGAGGGCCAGGATGAAACGCTCGCCAAGAGTTTTCGCCTTGATCTGGCCAGCGCTGACATCAGCTTCAGTGTGTCGGGCTTTGCCATCTTTACGTTTCGCCGCAACCCCCGCGACCGCAAGTGGCGTATCGTTCGCTGGGTCGATCAATCGGACTTGTGAGAACGTGACAAAGCGATTGCTGCAAAACCGTCGCAATCAATTGCGCGCCTGGTAACGCCCGCCGGCTGAACCCGGCGGGCGAGCGCATGGTTCGCAGTCCGCGCGAGCGGACTTTGACCAGCAGCCATGAATTTGAATCCTGATGAACTCCCACCCAATGAGAAGGCACATGAACAACACGTTTCGGCTTGTCTTCATTGCGATACTTTGCATGATGTCCGCGCGGCCGGCCGCTGCCCAGGAGACGCTTTCGCTCGGCGCGCCCACGCCCGAAAAAATCATGCAGGTGCAGACGCTGTTCTCGTTTGACCAGGCCTATCGCGGCGGCACGTTGCGCGCCGCCCTGATCGGCACCATCACTGCGGGCTGGCACGTCAACTCCCATCAACCGAATGAAGAGTTTTTGATCCCCACCACTGTCGAGTTGGACGAGATCCCGGGTGTAACCGTCGAGGCGATTGTCTATCCGCCCGGCTTGACGCGCACGTTTGCCTTCTCGGAAACGCCGATGTCGGTTTATGAGCACGATTTCGTCATCGGCATTCAACTTAAAATCGCGGACAGCTTCAGCGGCGGGGAATTGCAGCTCTCCGGCAAGCTCAACTATCAAGCCTGCAATGATTACTCCTGTCTGGCGCCGGAGTCCGAGGCTTTTCGCGCTGCCATTCCGCTGGTCGGCCTTGAGCAACCCGCCAATCTCATCAACGAGGAGGTCTTTCAAAAGATCGATTTCGGCAGCGCGCTGGCGGTGCGCGGGAGCGCGGGTACGGCCGCGGGCAGCAATGAAATCAGCGCGCTGATTGCGCAGCATGGTCTGGGCGTGGCCTTGATTTTCATCTTTCTCGGGGGCCTGGCGCTCAATCTCACACCCTGTGTCTATCCGTTGATTCCAATCACCATCAGCTATTTCGGCGGTCAAACCGGCGGCCGGCCGGCCAAAGTCTTCGGTTTGGCAGTGCTCTACCTTCTCGGCATGGCGGTGACCTACTCGGCGCTCGGCGTGTTGGCGGCGCTGAGCGGCTCGCTGTTCGGCGCGGCGCTGCAAAGTCCACCGGTGCTCATTTTTATCGCGCTGGTGATGGTGGCGCTTGCGCTGTCGATGTTCGGCTTGTATGAATTCAAAGTGCCGATGGCTTTGACGCAACTCGCGGGCGGCTCGAAACCGGGCCTTTTCGGCGCATTTTTCATGGGTCTCACCGTGGGCTTTGTTGCCGCGCCCTGCATCGGTCCGTTCGTGCTGGGTTTGTTGACTTACGTCGGCACGACCGGCAATCCGCTGCTCGGCTTTTGGATGTTCTTCGTACTCGCGCTCGGCCTGGGTGCGCCGTTTCTGCTGCTCGGCACTTTCTCGGGATTGCTGCAGAGTCTGCCGCGTTCCGGCATGTGGATGGTGTGGGTGAAAAAGATCTTCGGCGTGATTCTGCTGGCGATGGCCGCCTATTTCGTCGCGCCGGTGTTGCCGGCTTGGTTGGGAACGTATTTGCTGCCTGCGATTCTGCTGGCCGGCGGCGTTTATGTCGGATTGATCGAATCGAGCAAATTCAGCTCGGCTGGCTTTCCCTGGCTCAAGCGCGGCGTGGCCGCCGTGTTCGTGGCCGTGGCGCTCTGGCTGGCGTGGCCGGAGCAAGAAGCTCATGCCGGCACCTGGCTGGCATTGAGCGATACCGCGCTGGCGCAGGCGCGCCAGGAGAACAAGCCGGTCATCATCGACTTCACGGCGGATTGGTGCCTGGCCTGCAAGGAACTGGAGCGCTTCACCTTTCCACATGCGGAAGTGAGGGCGCGTGCCGGCAGCTTCGTGTTGCTGCGCGGCGATCTCACACAATACGGCTCGCCCGAGGTGCAGGCCATCCGGCAGCAATATCAAATCAAAGGTCTGCCCACCGTGGTGTTTCTCGATGCCGCCGGCCGTGAGAGGCCCGACCTGCGCGTCATCGGTTTCGTGGATGGCAAGGAGTTCGCTCGCCGCATGGCGAGGGTCACCTCCGACTGATGCTCAACCGGGCCGGAATCGCCGGCCGGGGCTTGTATCTCTCGTCCAAATTGCCTATACTCGACCGCTCGGAGGAAAATCGGCGCGGCCCGCCGGCAGGGAAACGCCCGGCAACACTCTCGGGCAGGCAAGGGAACAGCCATCAAAACACATTTGACTCGCTGCTGAATCAACCGCCATGCAGATGCGCAAAATTCTTTTTGTTGTCAACCCCATTTCCGGATTTCGCCGCGACAAGAGCGACCTCATCAACCTCATTCACGCGCAATTTCCAGCCGCCGACATTGAACTGACCGCCGCTCCGGGAGAGGCCACGCGCCTGTCTGCCGAAGCCGCCAGGCTCGGCTATGGCATTGTGGCGGCGGTCGGCGGTGACGGCACGGTCAATGAAGTGGCCTCGGGACTCGTGGGCACGGACACCGCGCTTGGCATTATTCCGCGCGGCTCCGGCAACGGCCTGGCGCGCGGCCTGGGCATTCCGATTTCACCGGCAGAATCACTGCACGTGTTGAATGCCGGCGCAGCGCGCACCATCGACGTGGGCTGCGCCGCCCATCGCCATTTCTTTGCCGTCTGCGGCGTCGGCTTCGATGCCAACGTCGGGCAAAAATTCAATGCCGCCAACTGGCGCGGCCCGTTGCCTTATTTCCTGATTGCCGCGCAGGAATTCGTCGGCTATCAACCCGAGCCTTTGCGCCTCAATGTCCAGGATCAGCGGTGGGAGAAAGCGCCGTTCCTCATTACCATCGCCAACACCCAACAGTACGGCAACGGCGCCATCATTGCCCCGCACGCACAGCCCGACGACGGCCTGCTGGACATGTGCGTCGTCGAGCCAATGGGCTGGCTCGACGTGCTCAAATATGCGCCCCGGCTGTTCAACGGCACCATCGACCGCACGCCCATCATCAGTTATCAACGCGTCCAGGAAATCGCCATCGAAAAGGACGGCCCCATTCTTTTTCACGTCGATGGCGAAGCCACCACCTGCGAAGGCCCGTTGAAAATTTCGATCAAACCCCGCGCCCTGCACGTCATGACGCTCACCGGGACGCCCAGCCCTGCTCCTCATCATGCTCACTGATCTGGCACTTTTGACGTTCGTGAAATTCCCCGAGCCTGGCAAAGTCAAAACCCGGCTCGCGGCTGCCATCGGGCCGGAGCTGGCGGCAGAGTTGTATCACCATTTCATCGACACCACCTTCGTCTGCGCCGCGCAACTCCAGAACGCGGCGCAGTTCGCGGCTTTCACGCCGGCGGAAAAAGCGCCTGCCTTCCAACGCCTGTTTCCCGGTGAGCGGCAGTGGCTGGCGCAAGTGCCGGCCCCGGATTTGGGCACACGCATGCGCACTGCGGTTCAAACCATGCTGCAACGCGGCTTTGGCCGCGTTTTGATCATCGGCTCCGACAGTCCCGACTTGCCTGCGGCCCATCTCAACGAAGCGGCCGAAGCCCTGCGCACGCATGATTTGGTTTTGGGACCGGCGGAAGACGGCGGCTATTATCTGATCGGCCTGAAAGCAGATCACGCGGCGTTGTTTGAGGGCATCGCGTGGAGCTCCACCAGCGTGCTGCAGCAGACGCTGGCAGCAGCGCAGCGTCTCGGGTTGCACATTCACCTGCTGCCGCGCTGGTATGATGTCGATGATCTGCCGGCCCTGCAACGCTACTGCCTCACCAACGATCTGCCGCCCACACTCGTCACCCGCCTCAAACCGATCCTCGCCGGCAAACTGATGGACGATCGCACCCTGCTGGCATGAAGTCTCGCATTCCCGGGGCGCATGCTGCTTTCCAGCCTTGAGCAATGTGTCCACCGCGCAGGCCATCCTGCAATGATCCTGTGACGTTCCTGCCTGGTTGCCGGGGGCTTCACGAGATTCACCTGAATGACATTCCGGGAGACTATTCCTAACCTGACCTGGTCAGATTCACCGCGGCCACGCAAAGTTCGCTGAGATTTCGAACAATCCCGCCCGGTGATCTCTGCGGTAATCTTTGCGAGGTGACTGGGTCAAGCCATGATCCAGGCGACAGATCACTAGTTGGTTCCTTCGGCTCCTTTGCCGGCCGTGCTGCGGAGCTGACGGTACTTCTCGGTGTATTTCTGATAAAGCGCCTGGTGCTTGCTGCCCAGGTCGATGCGCCGGCCCTGAATGAACTCCTGCTCGACCTGCGTGGGAATTTCCAGCGGATCACCGGTGGTCACGATCAGCGTGGCGTCCTTGCCCACCGCGAGTGAGCCAACGCGATCGGCGACGCCCAGGATTTCAGCAGGGTAGAGGGTGATGGCTTTCAGCGCCTGCTCGCGCGGCAGGCCATAAGCCGCCGCCATCGCCGCTTGATAGGGCAGATTGCGCGCATTGGCATTCTCGAAATCGGCGAGGCAGAATTTCACGCCCGCAGCGTGCAACTTCGCGGGTGTGGTGAACGGCGTGTCGTAGGCCTCCCATTCGCGCGCGGGCAGTTCGTGCACCGGCCCGAAGATCACCGGCACGTTCTTCGCCTTCAATAAATCCACCGCCCGCCAGGCATCCTGCCCGCCCACGATGACGAGCTTCAAATTTTCCTCCTGCGCCCATTGCACCGCTGCTTGAATTTGTTTGATCTCATTGGCGGTGACAAACACCGGCAGCCTGCCTTCGAACACCGGAATCATCGCCTCCCAGCGGGAATCGGATTCGTGACGCACGCCGCTGATTTTCCCTTCCGCGGCTTTGGCGGTCCGGTAGGCGCGGGCTTGGGCAAACGCCTCTTTCAGCTTCTGCAAGTTCTCCTGCATTTGCTTGCGCTGTTCCTCCTCGCTTTGCGTCATCCACCATGCCCGCCGCACCGTCATGTTGGGCCAGTTCACATGCAGACCCACCGGCGCTTTGAGCGTCATCTGCTCCCACGTCCAGCCGTCCAGCATCAGCAATGCGGAAGTGCCGGCAATCAAGCCGCCCTGCGGCACGCTCAGCGCCAACGCCACGCCATTGGCACGCGTCACCGGAATCATTTCCCCATCGGGATTCACCGCCACTTCCGCGCGCACATTGGGATTGAGTTGGCCGGTTTCCGAGTAATCCCGCGTCGCGCGCACCGCGCCGATTTCAACCAGGCCCAGCGTGGTGTGCGCATCGATCAGCGCGGGGTAAATGTGTTTGCCGGCCACTTCGATGCGTTCGGCATGCGCGGGAATGTTCACGCTTTGGCCCAGGGCGGTAATCCTGCCGTGTTCAAAGACAATCGTCGCATTCGGGATCTCCGGCGCGCTCACGGGATGAACCGTTGCACCCACCAGCGCAATGGCTTTGGTTTGCGGCGGCGCCGGTATCTGCCCGTAATTTTGCGCCGGAACCCGCGCCGCGAGCAACAGGCCGAGCAACGCAATAAGTTTGATCTTCATTTGCAGAAACTCCTGAGTGTGCGATTCTTTTGCCTCAATCGGTTGCCTTTTTCGCCTCTGCCGGACTGTCTTTGACGCTCTCCTCCGTGTCCGCCAGCACCTTTTGAATCAACGCAGCCCGTTCCTTTTCAACCGCGGCGCGCAGCTCGAAATCCTCGGCGCGGTCGAAATACTTGCGGCCCTCGATCCAGGTTTGCTCGCAGATCGAATACGTCGACAGCGGCGGGCCGTTCCAAATGACGAAATCCGCCTGCTTGCCGGCCTCCAGCGAACCGATGAGGTGATCGACCTTGAGCTGTTTGGCGGGATTGAGCGTGACGAACTTGAGCGCCTCTGTTTCGGACAGAGCGCCGTACTTCACTGCCTTCGCCGCCTCATAATTCATCCGCCGCGCCAGCTCGCCGCTGTCGGAATTGAAGGACACCACAACCCCCTGTTGGTGCATGAGCGCGCCATTGTAAGGAATCGCGTCGTACACCTCGAACTTGTAGGCCCACCAATCGCTGAAACACGAGGCCGCCGCGCCATGCGTGCTGATCGCTTCCGCAACCTTGTAGCCTTCCAGCACGTGCTGCAGCGTGCCGACCCGGAAGCCGAACTCTTCCGCCAGCCGAAGCAGCATCAGAATCTCATCCTGGCGGTAGGAATGGCAGTGAATGAAACGCTTGCCCTGCAGGATTTCGACCAGCGTCTCCAATTCCAAGTCGCGGCGGGGCGGGAGGGTGGCCGCGTTCTTCTTGCCGGCGGCGGAGAACTCGCGCCAGGCCTGCTCGTAATCGCGCGCGGCTTTGAATCGATCGCGGATGATTTGTTCCACACCCATGCGCGTTTGCGGGTAGCGCGTGGTATAGCGGTCGCCCCAGTTGCTTTGCTTGACGTTTTCGCCGAGTGCAAACTTGATGGTGGGCGGCGCTTCAACGAATTTCAAGCCCTCGGCGTCCGCGCCCCAGCGCCATTTCATCACCTGATTCCTGCCGCCGATGGGATTGGCCGAGCCGTGCATCACATGCGCGGTGGTCAAGCCGCCGGCAAGCTGTTGATAAATGTTGATGTCGGTGGGATCGATGACTTCGCCGATGCTGACCTCCGCGGTCACGGCCTGTCCGGACTCATTGATCGAAGAGGCCGCGGCATGCGAATGCGCGTCGATCAAGCCCGGCGTGACGTGTTTGCCTCTTGCATCAATCGTCATGGCGCCCGCAGGCACTGCCAAGTCTCTGCCGATCTGCGCGATTTTGCCGGCTTGGATCAACAGGTCGGCATTCTCCAGCTTTCCGGCCGGACCGCTGGTCCAAATCGTTGCCCCGCGCACCAACAAAACGGGCGGCTGCGCGGGCGGCGCGCTGCGGCCAAATCCGCCATACGGATAAACCTTGCGCCACACCGCTGCCGCGGCAGCCTTGGGCTTTTCTGCCACTTTCTCCTGAAACGGCGTGAGCAATTTCGCCT
>JBBIKM010000232.1:0-9132 GCA_037445455.1 bacterium
GGCATCCGCCTGCCGGGCGGTTGCAACCGCCTGCGCAATGGCCTTCCAGTCATCCTCCGGTTTGGGCAGCACCACCACATCTTCATTCCACGAGCCGGCGACAGTGATCTGGCAGCCTTCGCTGTAAAGCACATTGAGGCGATCACCCACCTTCTCGCGGATGCCCTGTAACACGGTCGCATAGTACCTCGGCGTGCCGCTGTAGCCGCCCAGCAGCTTGCGATCGGCATTGGGGCCAATCACCGCCAGCGTGCTGCCCGGTTCCAGACGCAGAGGCAGCACCCCATTGGCATTCTTCAGCAGAACCATGGATTCACAGGCGGCGCGCAGCGCAAGCTTGCGCTCCTCCAGGAGTCTCTGCTCAGTGTTGATCGCCTCCGGATCAACATAGGGATCTTCAAACAATCCCAGCGCAAACTTGAGCCGCAGATGCTGGGCCACCAGTTCGTCGATGAGCGACTCGTCAAGTTGCCCGTTGCGCACGAGTGCAACCAGCTCGGGAAAGCAATCGATGTCCGGCAGTTCGACACCAACACCGGCACGCACGGCCAGCAACGCCGCTTCCCGCTTGTCTTTTGCGACGGCGTGGCTGAGCGCCTCGTCGCGCCGGTTCAGCTCGGTAATCGCATAGTAGTCAGAGACCACCAGGCCATCGAATCCCCACTCCTGGCGCAGGACGTCGCGCAACAGCCATTTGTTGGCATGAGACGGAACGCCGTCAATCTCATTGTAGGAGGCCATGACACACAGGGCTTTGCCTTTCTGGATGGCCTCCCTGAAAGGATACAGGAAGGTGTCGCGCAGCACTCGTTCGGAGACATTAACCGGCCCGCAATTGCACCCGGATTCCGGCTCGCCGTGGGCGGCGAAATGCTTCAGCGTTGCAACGAGTTTCTTCTTGTCCCCAAACGTGCCGTCGCCCTGAAAACCCCTGACCGCAGCCAGGCCCATTTGAGCGACGAGATAGGGATCCTCGCCAAATGTCTCTTCCACCCGGCCCCAGCGCGGATCGCGTGCGACATCCAACACCGGGGTCAAGGCTTGTTGCGCACCCCGGCTGCGCGCATCGGCGGCGATCGCCGCATAGATCTCCTCCACGAGTTGCGGGTTGAAGGTGGATGCCAGGCCGATGGGTTGCGGATAACTGGTCGCGTCCGGGGCGGCCAGGCCGTGCAGGCACTCTTCGTGAAAAATCGCCGGAATTCCCAGGCGGGTTCTTTCCACAAGAAACTTTTGCAGCCGGTTGGCCAAAGTGGCCATGCTTTTCGGATCCTGACCGCCGCCGGTATCGCTCAAGCGCGCGATTTGTCCGATGCCGTGCGGCAGGCGGCTTCCCAGATTGTGAAGGCTTAGATTTCCGTTGTCATCAAACAAGAGCTTTTTCTTCTCTCCCCAGAGGCACAGCATCTGAGCCACTTTCTCCTCGAGCGTCATGCGCTGCACCAGATCCGAAACTCGATCCGCTATCGCAAGCTTGGGATTCTTGTAGGCTGGCAGGCCGCGGGGCTCTGCACGTTTGGAAGGTGAGGGATGTTCGGTCGTCATGAGAATCAAACCTGTGTTTGAGAATGGCGGTCAATCGTTTCTGTGTCACTGGTCGAGCAATGGGATTCATTCCAGCCTCGCATACTCATCGGAGCAAAACAAGCTTCCTCCTTGCCACCAAACCGTCTGCCTGCAACTGGCACACATACACACCGCTGGCAAGATCGGCGGCATTGAACAAAGCGCGGTACGTGCCCGCCGGCAGCGGCCCCTCCCAGAGCGTGGCGACTTCCTCGCCGAGCAGGTTGAAGACTCTCAGCGACACCGGGCCGCCCCGCGCAACCGAGTACAGAATGTGCGTCGTGGGATTGAATGGATTGGGATAGTTTTGCAACAACACAAAGCCGGGCGGCACCTCCCCGCGTTGTGTGACGGAGGAAATCACCTCGCCCGTCGTGAAGCTGGCCGGCGCGGAAAAGGCACCCGCCCCGTACTGGTTCAGGCCGCGTACGCGCCAAAAGTATTGCGTATTCGCGGCCAGCGGACTGACCTGCAGCATCGTGTCAGCGACGGTGGAATCCACGACGATCGCGAGGAAACCGTTATCGGCAGCCACCTGAACGTGGTAGGAAGTTGCGGATTCGGCGGCATGCCAGGTCAGCAGCGGATTGCGCCGCTCGTTGGTGGTGCCGAGGGGTGAAAGAAGCACCGCCCGCAGCGGGCTGGCGAGATACGTGCGCAACCACTGCATCGCCGGACGTTCGGCCAGGCGCTCGGTGAGCAGATATGCATTCGGCTGCCAAATCTCATATTGGACGTATCCCCACAAGGTTATCCCGCGAACCCCGGGATGTTCATAAAGCACGGGGAAGATCGCCTGATATCGCTGCAACTGCACGTTGTCGTCCGGCTCATTGATGTCAAACTCGGTGATGTAAATGGGCAGCCCGGTGGCGGCGAGATTGTCCAGGTTCCGCTGCAGGGTGGCCGGCGCGGCGCCGCCGTTCACTTCGAAATTGTGGCCCTGCACGCCGATGCCGTCAATCAAACCGCGCTGCTTCAGCAAATTGATGAGTTGAAGGTAGCGCGCGTTGGCATTACCGTCGTTGATGACGCTGTACTCATTCAAATGCAGTTTGGTGGTCGGCGGCAAATGCTGCCTCGCCAGCTCGAACGAGGTGATGACCCAGTCCCAGCCCGTGGTGCCATCGCCGCCCAGTGCCCGCTTGTAGGAGGGCGGGGCATGGAGTGGCTCATTGACCACGTCACAAAAATCGATGGCCGGATAGCGCTGCCCGACGGACATGAACCAGTTGACCACTTCCTGATACTGGCTCGCCGAATCGAGGCCCGCGATATGGGGGGGTTCTTGATTGCCCCAAACCAAAGTGTGATGGCGATAGGGAAAGCCGTTGGCCCTGGCAAAATTGTAGATATTGTCGAGCTGCTGCCAGTTGAGACTCCCCCATTTGCCGGCATTTTCCGGCGTCACTTGATTCCAATACTTCTTGAAGTTGTTCTCCCGGATGCTGAAGCCGTTGCGAATGATGTTGCCCACAAATTTGCTCTTGTTCGCGGCGAGCTGGGCCTGGGCCGGCAGCGGCAGCAGGCCCACCAAACCGCCCAGTGAAACAAGCAGCATCGCGCCGCGCCATCCGGAAAGACTCCTGGTTTTCCCGGGCGCTTCGGCAAAACGGCGGGAAATTCGATCACGCATGGCCGTGCCTCATTTGAGCAGCGTCAATTTTTTCGTTGCGGTGAATGCATTCGCCTGCAGCCGGCAGATATAAACGCCGGTCGTCAGCCCGCTTCCGTCAAACGACACCACGTAGCTTCCCGGTTGCCGGAAACCGTCAAACAGCAGGGCGACTTCCCGGCCAAGCGGGCTGAACACTTTCAGCGATACCCGGCTGTGCTGTGCAATGGTGTATTTGATCTGCGTTGTCGGGTTGAAGGGATTGGGATAGTTCTGCGCCAATTGAAATGGCGGCCAGGCTTCGCCCTGCTGCTGCACCCCGACAATCTGATCGCCGGTTGTGAAACTCGCCGCCGCCGAATACTCACTCGCGCCGTGCGCGTTGATCGCGCTGACCCGCCAGTAGAATCTTCTGCCCGCCTCCAGAACGGGCGTTTGCACGAGGGTATCCGCCACCGTCGTGTCCACAATCGCCGTGGTGAACACACTGTTCAACCCAACCTGCACGCGGTAGGCAGTCGCCGTCGCCACCGGCCGCCAAAGCAGGACGGGATTGCGCGGCACTCCCACCGTGAAGAGCGGAGACAGCAGCACCGGCGGCTGGGGACTCCGGAGGTAAGTGCGCAACCACTGCAAAGCCGGACGTTCGCTGCCGTCGGATCGCAGCACGTAGGTGTTCGGATGCGCCGTCCAAACGTCACCCTGAATGTAGCCCCACAGCGTGATGCCCTTGACACCGGGATTGCTCCAGAAAATGGGAAAGTAGATCTTGTATTGCTCGAGCTGATTCGCGTCAATTGGCTCATCAATGTCGAATTCGGTGAGATAGACCGGGAGGCCCGTGGCGGTGAGCCGCATGAGATTGGACTTGATCGTGGCAAGGTCGTGGACATAGGTGTTGGAGCTGGCGAGATCGCTCCTGAACTCGAAGTAATGGCCCTGCACGCCAATGCCGTCGATCAGGCCGCGCTCCTTGAGCAGGTTGATGAGCACGAGATAATTGCTGGTGACGGTGTTGCTGTGCAGGACATTGTACTCATTGAGGACGAGCTGCACGCCGGGCGCGCAATGCTGCCGGGCCAGTTGAAACGCCGTGATGACCCAGTCCCAGCCGGTTGCACCGTCTCCGCCCAGCGCCTTTCGGTAGACTGGCGGCGCATTGAAGGGCTCATTAACGACATCGACGAATGCCACCCGGGGATAGCGTTCTCCCACCGCTTGAATCCAATTCTCCACCGCCGCACGCTGTGCCGCAGAATCCAATGAGGCAATCCACCCGGGTTGCTGATTGCCCCAAACCAGCGTGTGGTGTTTGAACGGAATATTCCGGTTCACCGCATAATGGTAGATCCTGTCCAGGTTGGTCCAGTTGTACTGGCCGCGCACGGCTTCGACCGATCCCCATTTGCCGTCATTGCCCGGCGTGATTTGGTTCCAATACTTGTCAAGGTCGCGATACAGGTAACTGCTGGTGCCACAGCCCAGAAACTTTTCCTGGCCTCCAGCCAGCGGCTGGGCAGGCGCAGAAAGCGGCAGGGAGCTGATGATTCCGAGGAGTATTGGCAGAACGATCCCGCCGAGCTGTCGCAAAAGGTGGCGCGCCACCAGCGGGCGGCCACCAGGGCAAGAGAAGCGCTTTTGAAATTGCATTGGTCAAGCCCTTCGTATTCTGCTGCTGCGCACGCGCGTGCCGGGTTCACGGCACGGAAGCGTAGGCGCCGACGTACCGGCCACCCGGCTTGCTTGCGGCCAGCAGTTCTTTGATCATTGCCGGAAGCGAGGTTGCGGCTTGCGCACCTGGAAACGCCGGCGACAGTTGAAAATTGCCTAGCTCCATTCCCTTGAACAGGGGACCAGTGTAGTTGTCGTAAAGGAGGCTGTTGGCCGCGAATGCCGGATATGCCTTGCACAACTCTTGGGGCGAGTCGAATCCTGTTTGACATTTTTCATTCGCTGCCGGACTCCACAGCATCAGCGGGTGGGAAGTCCTGCCCGCGCCGCGCACATACACATTGTGATCGAGCTGCGCGAGCTGCGGTTGGTTCAGCTTCCCGCACAGCGAGGCCGGCTGCCAGACGAACAGCAGGGGCCGGTTGAATCTTTCATCGCCAACCAGCAGGTTGTTGACGAACACGTGGCCGTCGCGTTCGTCAACCTCCGGTCCGGTGCTGGGATGCCAGCCGAAGTGATCGCCCTGCGCGCTGCGCGCGTTGCGGCCGAGGCACACCATGCTGTTGACAAATGTGTTCTGGTAGATCTGCACGTTCGAGGCATTGAGCACCATCAGGCCGTGATCACAATTGACGAAGACGTTGCCGGCGCAAATCGCGCCCCTGGAAATTTCGAAGAAGAAACCGTTGTCGCTCGGCCAGAGATTCTCCGTCGTGAGGGGGCCGGTGACGCGGCCAACGCCTTCGATCCAGTTGTTCGTGAACACGCCGTCGACATTGCCGACATCATACCAGATGCCGTTGGAATTGGGGTGGTCGATCACAAGATTGTCGTTGCATCGCACGCGATGGCTTTGGTTGAAAATTTTCACCGCGGCCGGATAACCGGTGATATTCTCGATGTTGTTGCGCGTGAAAATGTTTTTCTCCAGCAGAACGTCGTTGGAGGCGATGATGTAGAGGCCTTCCGTGCTGGTGTCGCTCACCCTGCAATGGCGGATGGTCATGCGATCGCCGCGCAAATAACCCGCGACGCGCGAGCAGAAGGAAATCGTGCAATGCTCCAGCGTCGTGCCCACGACTTCCTTGCCATGTTGGGACTCGTGAGACAAGCCTTCCGGCTCCGTGCCTTCTATTTCGAGCGCGCGATAGGCATATTGCGTGAACGTGATGCCGCGAATCGTGTATCCTTGGCGGTCGGAGGATTTGCCGTGAACCGCCCTCGTGGTTCTCAGAAGCGCGACGTCAAAAGCGGTGATTTCCACCACTTTGTCGGTCGGGTCAACGGCGAGATAAACCAAGCCCGTTTCGTAGTCGATGAAAAATGTGTTTTCATCCACCTCGCCTTCCCAGCCGGCGGACTGCAGCATTCTGCCGTCGATGAACACCATGTCGTTGTTGAAGCGATGCAGCGGCGTCTTTGTGCCTTCCCGGGGCCGTCGCCACCACTCCGCCGGCCTGGCGGGAAACAAACGCGGCCATGTCGTGACCCATACGCCGTTGTCTTGCTTTTTCCATTCACTCGCGACCAGGGTTCCTTTTAAGACGGGTTGCTCCTCCGCATACGGCTGAATCGTGATCCCCTGGTTCAATATCAAATTGCCGGTGCGATAGGTTCCGCCGCGCATGATGATCGCATCGCCGGTGCGCACTCGCGCGATGGCAGCTTCAATGGTTGTCGGCTGGCTCAAGGACTCGCCGGTTTGTTCGGCTTGTCCGTCGGGCGCGACGTAATGGATTTTGCCGGCTCCGGTGGGCAGCTTGTACTTTTGCCGGATCGGGCCATACGGGCCGCCGGAAGGTTGCGCTGCCAGGGTTGCACTCAAGCCAAGCAGCAAACAGCCGGAAAGAAAACGCACGGGAACCTCCCTTTCGTTTCAACCTTCGTCGTCACCTCGTTGCGCACGGCGCCACGCGGGCCCGCGGCAAGCACTCCCGAGCGGGCAGAGCTGCGGAAGCAAAATTCCCGCAATCCTGCGAGACAAACGTCGTGATGCTCGAGGCCTGCAATGTGGCTGTGAAAATTCCATTGG
This sequence comes from bacterium, assembly GCA_037445455.1. Classification (GTDB taxonomy): domain Bacteria; phylum Zhuqueibacterota; class Zhuqueibacteria; order Zhuqueibacterales; family Zhuqueibacteraceae; genus Coneutiohabitans. Next base: position 6,885 of record JBBIKM010000232.1, read on the forward strand.
CAACAATGACAGAACTCTCTGAAACGCGATTCTTCATTCGCGAAGTCACGTCCGGCGTGCGGCCTCTCGCTTTGCGGTGCACGACACGAAAAGATTGGGAGAGTTCTGCTCCAGCCCGCGATCGGCCAGCAGGCCGTGCTGGCGGTTCACCGAAGTGATCACGCTGGTTGCATCACGGCCGGAAGCATCCATCAGCGCAGCGACTCGCCGGCTGGTATCGCTGTCGTCACCAAAGGCAACCCTGACGCACCGCACCCGCGCGGCTGCGACCGGGGAAGGGGCTCTGGCACCACACGTTTCGGCGCGGGTGGTCGATGAAACGGCCGTGCGAATCACCGGCAGGCTGTTCAGCCGATTCGCTCTGCATGCGGGCATGATTTGCCGATCACAATGGTTTCATTCCACAAAACGGGTTGCAGCAGGACTGTGACGATTCCGCTACTTGTATGTGTACAGTTTCACCTTCTGCATGCCGTATTCGCCACCGGGCAAATGCATATGCCTGCCCTGGTGAGTTTGGTCGCCATTCAGACGGCGGCCGGCGAGCCACTCTCCATGAACGAACCGGCCTTCTTCCATGCTGGCGATCCCGGCAATCCTGCCGTCAGTGATCGAGGTTTGAAAAGTGACGACCACGCCGCTGCCGGCGACGAGAAATTCGTCCGCTGCCAGCATGATGATCAAGCCTCCCGCTCTCGGCGTTTCGCCCGTGCGGCGGACGGCATACGGCCAGGTGTATCCATGCTTGACGGTAAAGGCATAGGCGCCCAGTTCGATCTGCGCGGACTGGCTGGTGCTGTCCAGCAGGAAACCGGTCATCGTGCCCCGGCCTTGATGTGCGAGTATCAACGGTGCAAGCTGATGCAGTATTTCATATCCCTGGCTGAATTGATTCCGCTCCGGATCGGCGGCCGACTCAAGGGCAAACGGGCTGTAGCCCATGGCGTCATGCCGGGCAAAAGCGAAGAAAGCATTCGTCACACTCTGCCGGTGATCGACCTCCGGGATGAAAACGGCATTGCCCGCGCGGTCATATTTGCCGAGCCATTCCGCAAAGTTCTTGAAATAGATGTCGGGCGCGAAAAAATCGAGGTGCGGCGCGGCCGCCCGCCACACCTCCATCAGATGCGGAAGCGGCCCGGCGCTGGGGTACTGTCCAGGCTGGTGGTTGGGGCGAATCAAGGCAGCATTGACAAACAGGGGCAGCGGGTATTCCCGTTTCCCCGCCTGCGCGACGTGATCCGTGTACCTGGCAAAATGCCACGCCATGAAGATCTCATCGGTCTGCAGACTCCGGCCGAACACTTCCTCCCAGGTTCCTGAAGTTGTCATGCCGGACGTGTTCCATGCCTGGCGCACTTCCGCCGCCAGCGAATCCTTGTGCTGCTGCAGGAAGGTCATCAGTTCCGCCGGCACCTTGCGCTGGAAAGCGGCCTCCGCCGCGGCGCAATAGTCCCTGGCCTCCGGAATCATGCCGATCTCATTTTCGACTTGCACCATCACGACCGTGCTGTGGCTGCCGTCCACCGCGCGCAGATGCTTCATCAGGCTGGCAAAGGCCCTGGCATCGGCATTCCGGTTTTCTTCACTGAAAGGGGTGAGAATCTCGAGGGCTTGTCCCTGCCGGGTGCGCGCACGCGGAAAGCGCTGCTGGTTCGTCTTCACCCAGTAAGGCGCATAGCACGACATGCTGTTCTTCCACGAACCGAACCAGAGAAGAACCACTTTTAGATCACTCCGGCGCGCCGCATGAATCAGGCTGTCCACCAGCATGAAATCGAATTTTCCCTCCTGCGGCTCCACCAGTTCCCAGTAAACCGGCGCGAGAATCGTATTCAAGCGCATGGCTTGCAGTTTGGGCCAGATGGGCGCAAGGTATTTCAAGTCCGAGGCGCTGGAATTCCCCAGTTCGCCGCCGAGCATGAGAAAAGGCCTGCCATGAACGAACAACTGCGTCGCACTGCCCTGTTTTCTCAGGTGCGGAATGGCAGAATCCGCGTCGGAACAAAGGGACGGCCCCAGCAGCAAGCAAACGCAGAGTTGTGCAAAGTATCTTCGCATGGCGCTTCCTGAAAAGCCGTGACGTGCTCTGCCCAGGCAGCACGGGTTCAAAGTCACAATCGGATTTTGCCAGCTCTTCAAACGGTGAGGTAAAGGCCAGGCCAGATTGCGGACAACCTTGAGCCTGAAGCGGCGGCCGGCAGTCAAGCCGATTCGTACACTCTGGCCGGCGCGTTGCCTCCAGCCT
>JBBIKM010000233.1:0-8949 GCA_037445455.1 bacterium
TTTTCGACCGGGTCATCCGCGCGCGCCTGGAAAATCGGGTGAAAGGAAATTGGAAAGTGCTCTGGCCGCTGGTGCGAGCGAGAATTTTCAATCTCCAAACAAGCCGCCGGGCGTTTCAAGTGGGCGAGCAGCACTATGATCTGGGCAACGATCTCTATCAGGCAATGCTCGACCGCCGGCTGAACTACACCTGTGGCTATTGGAAGAACGCCCAGACTCTCGACCAGGCGCAGGAGGCCAAGCTCGAGCTGGTTTGCCAGAAGATCGGCCTGCAGCCGGGCATGACCGTGCTGGAGCTGGGCTGCGGCTTTGGCGCGTTTGCCGGCTATGCCGCCGCCAGGTATGGCGTAAAAGTCATCGGCGTCACGGTCTCCCGCGAACAAGTGGAATTGGGCAGACAACTCTGCCACGGGCTGCCGGTCGAACTGCGGCTGGAGGACTATCGCAAGGTGACCGGCAAATACGACCGGGTGATTTCCATCGGCATCATGGAGCATGTGGGCTACAAGAATTACCGCACCTACATGGAAGTGGTCGACCGCACGCTTAAGGACGAGGGCGTGGCGTTCATTCACACCATCGGCGGGAACGTCAGCACGACCAGCACCAACGCCTGGACCGCAAAATACATTTTCCCCAACAGCATGCTGCCCTCGATAGCGCAGCTCGGCAAGGCCATGGAAGGCCTGTTCGTGATGGAAGACTGGCACAACTTCGGCCCGGACTACGACCGGACCTTGCTGGCCTGGTATGACAATTTCGAAAAGGCGTGGCCGCGATTGGCGGAAAAATACGGCGAGCGGTTTCGCCGCATGTGGCGCTACTACTTGCTGAGCAGCGCCGGCGGCTTTCGTTCGCGCGGCACGCAGCTTTGGCAAATCGTCATGACCAAGCCCGGAACCAGGCAGCCGAACTGCCGGCTGTAGGAGAAACAGGGGAGAGGTGGGCAACGCGTTTCTGGCTGGCGACGCCGCGGGACTGGCGACAACCGACATGGGCGAGGGCATTGGCCCGGCAGTGGCACGTGGACTATTCGCGGCCCGTGCTTTTGTTCATCGTGCTGACTTCTCGCTCCAGGCGATCGCCAGCCAGAGCTTGTGGAATATTCTGTTGCTCTGGCGTTGGTGAATTCATTTCAATAGCGAAAACACGTGAACGGCGAGGCATCGTCCGTGATTGTCCAGGCAGCGACTTGACCGGCATCACTTCGGTTCAGCCTGTTCAGCAGAGATCGTGCGCGGCAGCTCGCGCCTTGCTCAAATCCTCGCAGGCTCCTCGCCGGATGGCAGGGGTGGTGGCTCCACAACACATCATGTAGAAATCCTGAGGAAAAAAGTGCACGCCGCCAACTCTGCGTTTCCCAGCAGGGGAATCGAGACCGACGGTGATTCCGCGATTCGGGGAGCTCGCCAGGCACGGCGGCGGTGCGGGCAAGGTTTGCCGCTGTCTTGGACGCCAACCTTCTCGCCGGCTCGTTTCTGGCCCCGCCCCGTGAGGCGGATGAAGTTGTTCGACTCTGCAAAAATTCCTCTTGTGCTTGAATTTTCCGTTTTGCAATATTCCCGCCACGGTGACGCAGGACTGCCGCTCGTAAAGCGTTCGTCTCTGCTTGTCGCCTCCACTCATTGCGACAGTCAGGAAAGGGAAAGGGGATGACCGCTGCTGCAAATGCCTCACCGAATTTGGCGGTTACGCAAGAGTGCATCCCATCGACTTTGCGATACAATCAACATCTCCAAGCAGGGCAGGCTGACACAACATCTCTGCGCCACGCTGATCCACCCGCCGGGCTGGATGGTGCGCGCGGCGCTGCCGTGAGCCGTTGCTGGCAGCGGCGAGAGGTGAATTAAGGCGCCGGCAGGTTGAGACATATCCCGGCGCTGGCAGCCCAATGTGGGGTACTCATGGCCAATCGAGCCGTCACTTTTGCGGCCGGTTTTGCAAGCGTTGTCTTCGACATTCCAACAGTCATTCTGCTCACTCTTGGCTTTGAGCAGAGGTGGCCGTCGTTTGTTTTGCCGGCACTGTTTCTAGTGTGGGGATGGGGTTTCGCCATCCTGGCTGACCTGATTGCCGCCGGGGACCTGCCGCGGCTGCGGCACCTGCCTTTGGTTTTGATGCTGCTCGTCGCCGGATTCATGTTTGGCAAGGCCTTCGAGTTGATCGTGGAAGGTATGCGCCTGACATGGGCGACGTATCGAGGCGTGTTCGTGCTGCTGTTGGTCATGCTGGCTGGCGGCGCCCTCCTGTTTCGCGGCGTCATTCCGGGCACCAACCGTTTTCTTTCTTTTATCACCATTCTTGTGGTTTTGGCCATCTTGCTCAGCGTGTGGTCGCCGGGCCAGCGGATGGGAGCCAATCTTGCCGGTTACTGCGCCGGCTTTTTGGTGACGCTGCTGACCAGGCGCTATACGGCCACGTGATTGCAGCTTCATTTGCCATGAATGCGCGCAGGATCAGGGCAACGGTGCAGGTTTAACGATCTTGTCATTCTTGCGGAGGCGCGGTGAGTTATTACATCCATTCCTCGTCCAGTTCCTACGAATCCCTGGAACAGCGCCGGCGCCGCGAAGAGCGGGAGCGCCGGGAGCGCGAGCGCCGTGAGGCGGAATTGCGCGCACGGCTGGAGCGTGAAAGGCAGGAACGCGAGCGGCAGGAGCGCGAGCAAAGGGAACGGGAGGCCGCGGCGCAACGCCGCCTGGCGCTTTCCCAGCAGGCACGACAGATCGGGCTGGAATTGCAACGCGCGCAGTTGCAGAGCGACCTGGTCAGGCTGCGTTCCAAGTTGTCGCAGTCACCTTTGAGCGCGTCGCAACGGCGTGGTCTCGAAGCCGCGATCGCGGCGCTGCAGACCGGGGGCTTCGGTGATTTCACCGAGGCCTGCCGCAAAGTGCGGGAAATCGAAGCTGCGCTCGGCCAATCGCCGCAGGAGCGCACCGCTGCCCATGCCGAATCGCAGGAGAAATGGCTGGAAGCCATCCGCAAATTCGAGACGGATTTGCTCGATCAAGAGGTGCTGCTGCAACGTCACGCGCCTGCAGCTCTCCGCGAAATCAGAGCGGCCGCGCAGAGCCTGGTCAGCGACCGTTCCGAAGACTATGCCTACAATCTTGCCACCCTCAAGGGTTTGCAGCAGCGCCTGCGCGAAGTGACACGCGCGTGTCACTCACAGGCTGCGGCGGAGGCAAAACGCGAAGCGGAATGCCTGGAGCGCCTCATCAGCTTGCGGGCCCGGCTCGACATGATTCTCGAGAGTGAGCCGCCGGCACCGCTGCGCGGCCGCGCCGAGCAGTGCCACCGTGACGTCAGTCTGGCACTCTCCGCGACTGGCTTGGCCGCCAAAGAACGAACACTGCAGGAACAGCAGCCGCAGGTCGAAAAGCTGGAGCAAACAGTGAGCGAGTGGCAGCGCCGCGAGCGCGATCGCCGGCAGATCATGAGCCTGATGCAGCAGAGTCTCGCAGAGATGGGTTACGAAGTGATCGTCCTGCCCGATCAGCCAGGGCGATTCGAAGCCTACATTCCCGGCGGCGACATGGTGGAGATCAACATCGGTCCGGATGCCAGCATGGTGAGCCACGTCGTGCATTTGGTTCCGGAAGGCCCGCCCACCCTGCCCGACCAGGCCGAAGCCCTGGCCTTCGAACGGCAACGGGACAAATGGTGCAGCGATTACGACCGCATCGCCGAGCGTCTGGCGCAGCAGGGCGTGCAGCTCACCGTGGAGGCGCGCGAACTCAAGAGCCTGCACGAGCTGGATCCCGAAGAGGTGCGCCAAAGCGCCCGCGTGCAACACCGGCGTGCCGGCGCGCGTGTGATTCAGGCAGGGAAATATCTGGGGCAATAACATGACGGCCATGCAAGCACCGCGCTGGGTGCGGGAAATCGACCGCTATCTCGGCATCAAGACGCAATTCTACCTGCACGGCAATGTGCACGACTGCCTGTTTGATGTTTCGGGCACTGCCGCCGCGCAGACTTCCGTGCGCCTTTTGACGCTGCGGCAATACCTGCTCCAGTTCTTCAAGGGCAGGGGATACGAGGTGATCGGTTTCTTCGATGCCTTGGATGGATTCAGCTTCATCGACGAGTACGGCGGCCATGATGCCGGGATGCAAAGTCTTTTTCTCTCCCTGCTTCCCAGGGAGGAGACGGTGCCTGCAACAGGCGGCAGGGACCCTCTGCAACGCTTTCGCCAGCCCACCAGCGGATACATTCACAATGCCATTGCTGCGACGCGCGCCCTGATGCAGGGCAGTCAGAGGGCGTCAGTCATCATCTTCGAGCATGCTTCGCGCCTGCTCACCACGCCACAGCAACTTCAGGAGCATGAGAGGCATTATTTTCTCGGCCTGTTGAAATGCGCGCTGGAAGCCACGGTCGCGGCCGGCAGGAGCAATCTCACCATCATCGTGTGTGACAAACTCAATGACCTGCCGGCGTGGCTTTATCTCAACAATCCGCTGGGCCGCTCGGTCCACATCGATTTCCCTGACGAGCAGGAGCGCCGGGCCTTTCTGGCCGCCACGGCAAGGATGTTTCATCAGGAGCCGGGCGTGCCATTCGATTTGCAGGAGACGCTGCAGGCCTTCGTCGATCTTACTCAGGGCCTGTCCAATCTCGAGCTGATGAACTTGCGCACCCTGTCGCACCGCGAGAAGCTGCCGCTGCACAAGCCGCGCGAGATCGTCGAGCGCTACAAATTCGGCAAGATCGAAAGCAAGTGGCACAAGCTCGATCCGGCGCGCCTGAACGATGCCCCCAAGATCCTCGGTGAGCGCGTGTTGGGACAGGAGGAGGCCATCAATGCGGTGACCGACATTCTCAAGCGCGCCAAGCTCGGCCTTTCCGGCATCCAGCATTCGGCGCGCTCCAACAAGCCCAAGGGCATCCTGTTCTTTGCCGGGCCCACCGGCGTGGGCAAAACCGAGATGGCGAAAGGCCTGGCCGATCTTCTCTTTCACGATGAACGGGCGTGCATTCGCTTCGACATGAGTGAGTATTCGCAGCAGCATTCCGATCAGAAACTGCTGGGCGCGCCGCCGGGGTATGTGGGTTACGAAGAGGGCGGCCAGCTCACCAACAAGGTCAAGGAAAACCCGTTTTGCGTGCTGCTCTTCGACGAGATTGAGAAGGCCGACCGCAACATTTTGGACAAATTCCTGCAGATTCTCGAGGACGGCCGCATGACCGACGGCAAAGGCGAGACGGTCTATTTCTCGGAAACGCTCATCATTTTCACCAGCAACCTCGGCACCGTGGAGGAACTGCCCGGCGGCGTAAGAAAACCCCTGACCAATCCTGGGATGAAACCTGAAGAAGTCAAGAGCAAAATCCTGGCCGCCATCGAGAATCATTTCAAGTATGAGCTTGGCCGGCCCGAAATCTTCAACCGCTTTGGCAACAACTTCGTGGTGTTCAATTACATCAAGCCGGAGGTGATGGCCCAAATCATCGCGAAGATTTTGGGGCAGATTATCAAAGACGCGCGCGAACGGCTGCATCTGGAGCTTGACTTCACGCCGGCAGTCAAACAGTATCTGCATGACGCGGCGGTGCAAAATTTGGAAATGGGAGGCCGCGGCGCCGGCAATCTCATCGAAACCCGGATTGTCAATCCCCTGGCGCGGAAGCTTTTTGGTTATGGGGAAAAGTTGCCGGCGCGGTTGGCCATCACCGGAATTCACAAAAATGAACACGGGCAGTATGAATTGGAATGCAGCGTGTGAGACGCGCGCTTTTCTTCACAGCGTGCGGGCCGGCGCTCGCAGCGTGTTGTCCAAACCCGGATTGTCCCCATGCCCAGCTTGCAAAATGAAATCCATGTCGGCTACTATGCCTGGCCGATCTGCGTGCTCGGACCGGGCGAGCGCGTGGGCCTGTGGCTCACCGGCTGCGCGCTGAACTGCCCGGGCTGCATGTCGCCGCATTTTTTCGTGCGCCGGCCGGAGCACCGTCTGCCGGTGGCCGCACTGATGGAAAAACTGCGGCCGGGCCTGCTGGAATGTGACGGCCTGACCGTGAGCGGCGGTGAGCCGTTCGAGCAGCCCGAGGCGCTGCGCTGTTTGCTGCAAGGTCTGGCCGGTGAGTTTCCGCAAAAGGACGTGCTGGTTTACTCCGGCTACACCATCGAAGAAATTTGGCGCGATCCGCACAAGCGTGAAGTCCTGCGCTGGATTGACATGCTGATGGACGGCCGCTTCGAAGTCAACACCAGCCATGAAAAAATCTGGCGCGGGTCGGACAATCAGCGGCTGTTGCTGCTCAGCGAGCGCGCGCAGAAGTATGCGGTGTTCTCGGAGGCGAAATCTCCTGACCGGCCTCTGCTGCAGGTGCAATGGCTGGGAGAGGGAAGGGTGAGCCTGATCGGCGTGCCGGCGCGCGGCGTGACAGCAGGCTTGCAGAGGAAACTGCGAGCGGCAGCCCATGCCGCCGGCCGGGAAACGGGATTTGACCAGCCCTGCGCGGAGAAGGCAGCCTGACTCAGTAAAAATTCGCGCAGGCCTCGGCAGAATAATGATGCGAGAGCATTTTGTCGCTTCAGCATGCTGCCAAAAGTCCTGCGCCACCGCAGGGCTTCGATATCCATTAGGTGCAGTTCTCAAAAGACTGCTTTTCGGCAGGATTGCAGGGTTTCCAAGACTCTGGAGAAATCATGTCAGGCTGACTCCGAAGTAAATCGCAACAGGAGATTTTGTATATTACTTTCATGGCACAACGCACTATAAGATGAATTTGGTGTATAATCGAGGAAGCTTTATGGCCATCTTAACAGATGATCAACCAGATTCAATAAACGGATCATCCAGTGAAGATCAAGCTGATCCAACGGCGATAAAACAGCTTTTGGCATCAATTGATGATGCGATTAATAAGGTTGATGCAATCGAATATTTTGCAACCAAAAAAATAAGTTCAGACCAGCTTAAGCAAGAATTAATTCCTGTACTGCAGGCAGCTAAGAAGCAAGTTTTTGAAATAGAGTATATCAATAAGAACCTCGACGCGGTTCGAAACCAAATCATAGATCCAGTTAATAAGATTATTCAGAGAAGCTCTGAGCCGAGTCTCAAACTTTCCAAATGGGGACTCTGGATTGGTATTGTCGGTATTGTTGTACCACTTTTGAGTGTTTTGTTTGGTCAGTTGATTCCTGCAATAAAAGGGCTTGATTCTCAGGAAAGCAAACCAAATCAGAGTACAACTCTAAATATTACTGGTGCGAATGACCTTGGTGAGCTTGAGACTATTTTTTACGGGACAGCAGATATTGTTGCTTCGAGTGAAGTGCATTCACAATCTGTGGAAATCATCTTTAAGTCAGAGAGCGCTCTTCAAGTCAGTTCGAAGGTTGATAAAGAGCAAATTGGGCGAATCAAGAGTGAGCTCTCAGATCTTCTCAAAAAGGCAAAGAGTGTCGGTCCTGATCTTGACTTGATCTCACGTATTGTGTATGCCAGAATTCTTTGTTCTGTTGGCCTGGATAATTGGAATGAAGTCCTGCAATTGGCGCAAACGCCAATCTCTAAGAAACTAAACGGAACTGCATATGGATCAGCATGCGCAATTTACAGAGCCGAGGCATACAATAAGCTTGGAGCAGTGAATGAAGCCCTAACTGTGTACAAACAACTGACAAATTTAGGAGAGCCAAACAGCCTCTTAATCATTCTATCGCCCGATAATCGAAAAATGGAACCCGTCAAGACAATTGTTGCAAGAAGAATGAATGACATCGAATTACAGTTAACAATAAGCAATAGCTTATTTTGGGTGCTGGATTCAAAGAAGAGTGATCGTGACAAATCACTTGCAAATATGCTTCAAGCAAAAGGCTATAAAGTCGTGGCAAAAGGGGGATGGGCTACTGAATTTCTCTACCCATACCTTTATTACCGAAATAAAGAGTTACGTCAAAGTGGCGCATTAAGATTGATTAAGGCGCAGATTGGAGAACCTGATCTTAAAGTACAGTTTTGGTCTGAATCAAGCGGTTTCACAATTAAAAGGATATTCACTGAAAATCAGCAGTTGGATTTTCTGATCATTCTCTAATGAACTCAGTTTTGCAATCGGCTTTACTAAACTTCCTTACCCAAGCGGGTCGGGGCGGGCTTCTCTCCCGCCTCCCACACCACCGGACATGCGGGTCCGCATCCGGTGGTTCACCCCGTGGGATACATTATTGTCTGAGTTGGGCAATTGTCAAATAGCTTATCCCACGGGATGAATTGTGAATGCCAATGATTTGGGCAACTGGACAAATTGCCCGCTCAAGATTCGCAGTCGCCAGCGCGCCGCTTAACGACCTCGCCCCGGTCGGAAGTCATGGTCATGGTGAGCGAGCGTGGCTGTGTTACTACTTGACCACAAAGTTCAGCCCTTCACCGTGTCTTGGAGTGTTACTCCAAGTGTTTGGCTGCTATGGCCTCTGCTGACTTCTGCTCAATCAACGGACGTATCTCTACGCACGGCGCTGTGCTGAACATGATGTTCCGCTGTTCTAATTCGTGTCTTTTTTTTCACAAAGCGTGGAAGAACTCATACTTTGCTGAACAGCAGCAGAAAAAGCATGCCGGGGCTTGTTCTCTGCCAGTGGCCCGGCTGGCAGTTTTTTACAACCATGTCCAACACCGCGTGTTGGGCAGATCTCCTCAGAAAAGGTAGGCGTCGCACCGATGAGACTTCTTTACAAACCACTTGATTCAGATGAACTAAGAGCGCGTGTTATCGACTCCTTCACCAACATTTATCTTATGCATGTTGGTCTCATCCAGGGCGTTGCATTTGGCGTACTTGCAGTAAACGGCATCGAATTGCTTAGCGTCCAGGGTTTTTCAGGTTTTCTATCTCACGTACATCGCTTTCTGGTTTCACTCATGGTCGTGGTGTTGATCTCGTATCAATATGCCATCTTCATAAGTGTGTTTCGCAGATCGCTTACCATGT
>JBBIKM010000234.1:0-8849 GCA_037445455.1 bacterium
GCAACGGTTGCACCGTTGTTTTTTTCGCTCGTTGTGGCGCGAGGTGAGGCCACGGCCCAGCCGTAGCGGAGCATTGCCGCCAGTGGTTGCGCCATCACGCTGGCGCAGAGATTCTGCTTGATTCTCTGGCCGAAAATTGCCATTGTGAATCGGTTTGTTAGATTGCTGATCAATCGCAACTGCCGGAGGCCGAATGAGCAAGAAGATTTCCTTCGAAGAGGCAATGGCAAAGCTGGATGCCATTGTGCAACAGCTCGAACAGGGACAAGTGCCCCTGGAGGAGGCGGTCAAGGTCTTTGAAGAAGGCGTGCGCCTCTACCGCCTGTGCGCCGGCCAGTTGCAAGAAGCCGAGAAAAAACTGCAGAAACTGGTGAAAACCGAGGCCGGTTTTCAGCTCGAACTCATGAGTGATCCCGAGATCGGATGAACATGCGCTTTGCCGTTCTGGGAAACTTGACGCACGCCGCGATTGTGGAAGTGGCGCCCCGGTGGCTGCAGTGGCTGAGCGATCGGGCCGAGGTGGTGATCGCCGATGATCTGGCTGCTCACCTGGGCGTGGTCCCGCCGCACGTGATTGTGGCGCCGCGCGACTTCGTACATCTCAATTGCGACATGCTGATTTCACTGGGCGGAGACGGAACGATCCTCGCGACGGCGCATGTGGTGGGACGGTCGGGCGTGCCGATTCTCGGCGTCAAGTTCGGCGGCCTGGGTTTTCTGGTTGAAATCGGGCCGGAGGAGCTTTACAGCGCGCTGGAGGCGATTTTGGCCGGCCGCTATGAAGTGCAAAAGCGCATGGTCTTGCAGGGCCGCCTCCGCAATGCGCCCGAAGCCGTCACGCTTTATGCCCTGAATGATTTCGTGATCGACAAGGCCGGGCAGATGCGCTTGGTGCGCTTGAAGGTGATGATCGACGATGAATATCTCAACACCTACATTTCCGACGGCCTGATCGTGGCAACGCCCACCGGCTCGACCGCATATTCACTTGCGGCCGGCGGGCCGATCATGCCGCCGGAAATGAAAGCCATGGTGATTACGCCGATCTGCCCGCATTCCCTCAATGCCCGCCCGGTGGTCATCCCCGATGAGAAGACCGTGACAGTCGAGATTGCCACCGCCGACACCCAGGCGCATCTTTCGGCGGACGGCCAGCCGGCGCGGCGGATCGTCTCGGGCATGTGCGTGGAGATACGCAAGGCCGACTACAGCGTCAACCTGGTGCGCAAGTCCGGTCCAGCCTCGCTGAGTTTCTATGACAAGTTGCGCGCGAAATTTCACTGGGGGGAGGATTTGCGCAAGTAGTCGGGCAGCGGGCGTGCAGAGACCATGGGTTTTCTGCATAATGAATCATTTTGCCGGCCACGAAAAAAGGGCTTGACAAATGAAATGAGCGTATGTATTATTTGCCCGATTTTTTGGAAGGCCTTCCAGCAAGCAGTTTCAGCCACTTTCTATTCGATTCATATTGAATTATGCAAATGAAGGTAGGCGTTGTGGCGAGTGATTTGAATAACCGGAACCGCTTGCCAGTCTTTTCTCTTCCTGTACTGCCGTTTCTTCCTCAGCCACTACAGTTTGATGCCCGCCCCGCGAACGGGCACGCTTCCTCATCACGTGTGATTCCGGATTTTCCGCCGTTTCGTTTCAACCCCTGCCGCGCCGGCCTCTCCAACCGCCGGCGATCGGCTGCAAGGGGCGCGAGTTGCCAGGCTGCCGCCTGATCCCCGGCCAGGGGCGGGACGGCAAATGATCATTCATCTTCTCAACAATTCTCCACACAGTTCATTTTCAAGGACGGGAGGGCGGTAATGCAGACTTGTTCAAGACTCCGGGTTTTGCTGATCTGCTGTCCTTTTATCCTCCTGGCGGTGTTGGCGGCGGCCAGCTTTGCCGGCACCACGGGCAAGCTCACGGGCAAGGTCATCGACCGGGCGAGCAATGAGGGCCTGCCGGGCGTCAATGTCGTGGTTTTGGGGACGACGCTGGGCGCGGCCACCAATATCGCCGGCGAGTACATCATTTTGAACGTGCCGCCGGGCGTCTACAGCGTGAAGGCCTCTCTCATCGGTTATGGGGAGATGACCCTCAAAGAAGTGCGCGTCAGCATCGATCTCACCACACGCGCCGACTTTCAACTGGCCGAGGAAACCCTGCAGCTCGGCGAAGAAGTCGAAGTGGTGGCGCAGCGCGAATTGATTCAAAAGGACCTCACCGCCACCACCGCCATTGTCAGTGACAAGAGCATCCAGAGCCTGCCGGTGACCGAAGTCAATGAAGTCATCAGTCTGCAGGCGGGCGTGGTCGACAAGGACGGCCTGCACATTCGCGGCGGCCGCAAAGGCGAGGTGGCCTACTGGATCGACGGCGTGCCGGTCACCGACAGCTATGATGGCGGCACCGTCGTCGATGTCAACAAAGACCTGGTGCAGGAGCTGCAAGTCATCAGTGGCGCCTTCAATGCGGAATACGGCCAGGCGCTCTCGGGCATCGTCAACATCGCGACCAAGGAGGGAGCCGCACAATTCGGCGGCGCGCTCACCACCTACTTTGGCGATTACGTCAGCGGCCACGACAAGCTGGATTGGGGCGGCTTTCCGGCACCCTACTCGACGCGAGCGGCCACCCCGGCGCCCCTTTTCCGCGACATCAAAAACGTCAATCCGACGGACATCCGCAATTTCGAGGGCAGCCTCTACGGCCCGCTGATCGGCGACAAGCTCTCCTTCAACATCGCCGGCCGCTACATCTACTTTGACGGCTGGCTGCGCGGTCAGCGCGTCTACAAACCGGAAAACATCGGCTTCCTGGATTCGACCGGCACTTTCATCCCCTCGCGCGACCCCTCCGGGCTGGGCGATGGCGCCTATGTACCGATGAACTGGAATCGCAAGGTCTATGGCCAGGGCAAGCTGACCTACCGATTTCGCCCGACGATGAAGTTTACCCTGACCTCGATCTATGATGATGTCGATTATCAAGATTTCGACCGCGACTTCGTGCTCAACCCCGACGGCAACGTCAACCGCTTCCGCACCGGCCTCACCAACATCCTGAAACTTACCCACACCGTCAGTAACCGCACCTTCTATGATTTGGCCGTCTCCTATACGGAGAAGGAATTCCGGGAATATGCCTACGAGGATCCCCACGATCCGCGCTATGTTCATCCGCAATTGGCGAATCAACTGCTGTTCAGCTTCAAAACCGGCGGCGTGAGCAACCGTCATTTCAACCGCCGCACTTCCACCGGCCTGGTCAAGCTTGACATTACCAGCCAGGTGACGAACATTCATCAATTCAAAACCGGCGTGGAGTATCGCCGCAACCGGGTGTTCTTCGAAGACATCAGTTTGCAGCCGGTGCTCGAGCAATCGGATTTTGATCCGGCCAACGATTCGCCTTTCATCCGCACGCGCGTGCCGGATCTCAGCACCCCGGATCATGATCGCAGCACGCACCGGCCCACGGAATTTGCGGCCTACCTGCAGGACAAGATCGAGCTGCAAAACTTCATCGTGAATGTCGGCGTACGGCTGGATTATTTTGATCCCGACGGCCGTGTGCTGGCGGACCCCAGCGATCCCAACATCTACAATCCCATCCGGCCGGAGAACCGTTTCTTCGATCGCAACGGCAACGGCATTCAGGAGGCGGATGAGCCGAATCTGACCGTCGAGCAACGCCGGCAATACTGGTATAAGGAAGTCGGCAGCAAGACCAAGGTCAGCCCGCGGCTGGGCGTTTCCTTCCCCGTGCTGGCCGGCGGCGTGTTTCATTTTTCCTTCGGCCAGTTTTTCCAGGCGCCCAAGTTCGAGCGGCTGTATCAGAACAGCGATTTCAAAATCGGCAGCGGCACCGGCAACCAGGGTCTGATCGGCAATGCTGACCTCGAGCCCGAACAAACCACGAACTATGAGATCGGGTTGAAGCAGGAGATCACCGGCAACAGCACGATCGATGTGACCGCCTTTTTCCGCGACATTCGTGATCTCACCAGCACGCGTGCCGACAATATCGAAGTCTTCGGTGG
Source organism: bacterium (assembly GCA_037445455.1). Lineage (GTDB taxonomy): Bacteria > Zhuqueibacterota > Zhuqueibacteria > Zhuqueibacterales > Zhuqueibacteraceae > Coneutiohabitans. The sequence continues at coordinate 4,034 of JBBIKM010000234.1, forward strand.
CGCCGCCTACTATAACAAATTCGTCAATGCCGACTTTGGCCTGGTGCGCGGCGTCATCATCTCCTACAGCCGGCGCTTTGCCGGCGGCTTTTCCGCCAATGCCGACTACACGTTCCAGATTGCCAAGGCTTCGAATTCGGATCCCGAAGCCGCGCGCAATGCCGCCAACGCCGGTGCGCTGCCGGAAGTGCAGCTCACGCCGGTTGATTGGGACCAGCGCCACACGCTCAATATTTCCACCGCCTACAATGGCGCGAGCTGGGGCGCCGGCTTGATTCTGCAGGCCGCCAGCGCGCAGCCCTATTCGCCACGCCAGGTCACCGACATTTCGGCGCTGTCGATCAATTCCGAACGCAAACCGGGAAACCTCAACGTCGATTTGCGCCTGTACAAGGATTTCCGGCTTTCCCGTCTGAATCTTTCGCTGTTTGCGCGGGTGTTCAACCTGTTCGACACGCTCAACGAGGTCAACGTCTTCAATGACACCGGCCAGGCCGATTTCACCACCGACCGCAATCTTGCGATCCGCACCGTGGGCCCGCGCACGCCGGTGAATTCGATCGACGAGTGGTTCACCTATCCGACATTTTTCTCCGAGCCGCGCCGTGTCGAGTTCGGCACGACCATTACTTTCTAACTATTGCGCTCGACCGTCCGGGCGGTCGCTCCGCACCTCCCGCAGCCTCTGCGGAGGTGCATTTCCAACCCATCAAACCGCCCGGAAGGCGGCACACAAGTGTGAGTTCGACATGAGGGAGAGTCATCTCATGAATAGAGTTTTGAGCATCGTTGCTTTGTTGGCGCTGTTGCCCTTCGCGCTGCAGGCACAAAGCGGTGCGGAGTTCCGCCGCTCCGGCATCATGGACGGCAATCTGGTCAAGACCGTCTACGGCAACTGGGGCGTGATCGGCCAGCCATCGACGCGCGGCAACCGGGGCGCCTGGTTGAACCCCAACAACGGTTACGTGGGCGACGTGAGCATTTTAGTGGGCGCCGAAATCAATGCCGCCGATACCGTCTTTCACTCGGTGGTGGTGTGTCCGGTTGATCGCCCGGCCTCTGGTGGCCCGGAGCAATCGCCCACCGGCAAGCGCTGGGGCTTCGAGCCGGTCGCCGGTTACCTGAACGCCAGCCAGCAAGAGGTGGCGATCAGCAACAACCCCAGTTCGTGGCCGAGCTTCTGGCCTGACCGTCTGGATGACGCGCTTGATCCCGGCTGGCGCGGCGCCTGGAACGGCTACTTTGGCCGGAATCAATTCAACGCCGACCTGGAAACCTACTTCGTCATGGATGACAACGCCGATGAGGAGTTCAACGTCGCCGCCAACAATCGTTTCGGTGTGAGCTTCAAGCCCGATGCCAACAATCCCAGCCGCAACGGCCTGGGGCTGGAGGTGCGGGTGCGCGCGCTACAGTGGAACGATGTGCTGGCGCAAGACAACATTTTCTGGCTTTATGAAGTGTCCAACACCAGCACCACCAACTACAATCGCGTGGTGTTCGGCTCGCTGGTGGGAACGTATGTCGGCGTCACCTCCACGGAGGATCGCCGCGAGTATGACGACGATTTTTCCTTTTTTGATGTCGAGCGTGATCTCACCTATACCGCCGATTTTGACGACAACGTTGCCGGACGCAACCCCAACTGGGTCGGTGAGGTGGGCGTGGTTGGCTATGCGTTTCTGGAAAGTCCGGGCAACCCCTTTGACGGGCTCGACAACGACGGCGATTTCGATGATTACGTCGCCAGCGGCGTGCCTGCCACGGCTGGCCTGTTTCAATCTACCGAGTTTGATTCGGTGCGGATTGTGGCCGGCCAGCGGGTGGTGCTGATCTCCAATGAGGGCCGCTTCGAGCGCACCGTGGTCACCGTGCCCAACCGCGACACCACCTTTACAACGTTGGGCGCAAGAATCTTCGTCCGTCCGGGCATCACCAAGCTGGTCGAAGGCAACACCTACCGCCTGCCGGGTCAGTTCCGCACCATTGTCAATCCCAATGCCTATGACGGCATCGACAATGATCTCGACGGCATCATCGACGAGAATTCGCAATTGCACTACCGCCAGGTGCGGGTGGATCAGAACGGCAACACCCTGTTCGACCGCCTCAATCCGCTCGCCCGCATCGACTATTTCACCGGCCGCGGCGCCATCGACCGCATGCTCGATGAAAAGCGCGATGACAAGATCGACAATGACAATGACTGGGACGTGGAATTCCATGATGTCGGCCTCGATGGCGAGGCCGGCACCGGCGACCTCGGCGAAGGCGATGCCCTGGCCACCAGCGGCGCCGGCACCAACCTGCCGGGTGAACCCAACATCGACAAGACCGACGTCGATGAGTCTGATCAAATTGGCCTGACCAGTTTCGAATATTTTGCGCCCGCCGGCAATTTCTCGATCCGCGACGATGAGAGCCTGTGGCAGCGCCTGACGCCTGGCTTCTTCGACGTGCCGCCGTCCATCGTCAACAACCGCCCAATTCAAGGCGAAGACGGCGATTTCATCTTCGGCTCGGGTTACTTCCCGCTGCCTGCCGGGCAGACGCGCAGCTTTTCGCTGGCGCTGGTTTATGGCGCGGGCGGCGGCCGGCAGCTCGATCTCGATGATTTGCTGAAAAACCGCGACACCGTGCAAAAGATCTATAACAGCAACTATCAATTCCCGCAGGCGCCGCGCAAGCCGGTGGTGCAGGCCTATGCCGGCGACGGCAAAGTGACGCTCACGTGGGATCGCCGCGCGGAGGAGTCGGTGGATCCGACGACGCGCGAGAAAGACTTCGAAGGCTATAAAGTCTATCGCTCGACGGATCCGCTCTTCAATGACGCGCGGTTGATCACCAACGCCGACGGCACCATCGAGCAGCTCAAGCCCATTGCCCAGTTTGATCTGATCAACGGCATCACCGGCTATTTCCAGGCGCAAGGGTCGCTGTATCAGGATTTGCGCGGGCTGTCGTTCCTGCTCGGCAATGATACCGGCTTGCAGCATACCTTCGTCGATGAGAATGTCGAGAACGGCCGCACCTATTACTACGCGGTGGTGGCCTACGATCGCGGCGACGCTGCCAAGGACATTTTCCCCAAGGAAAACACTCGCGTGATTCGCCGCCTGCCAAACGGCGAGTATCAGACCGATGTCAACACCGTGATCGCGACGCCGCGCACGAAAGTGGCAGGCTACCAGCATCCCAAGGACAGCGTGCCGCTGACCCCGGTGCAGACCGTTGCGACCGGCGACATCAACTATCAGGTGCTCAATCACGAAGCCCTGACCGGCCACCTCTACGTGCTGGAGTTCTACGACACCTCGAACGACGGGATCGACAACAACAAGAACTGGAATCTGCTCACCGATGACGTGGGCAGCGACGGCGTGGCAGGCACCAATGATCCCGACGGCACCGAGGGCAACGGCGTGCCCGATCGCGGCGAGCCCAATCTCGATCACCGCGACAACCAGGAGCTGCTGGAGAAATTCACCACCTCCTACTCGATCATGGACAGCACGGGCGTGACCGAGGCTTTTCTGGCCCAGGACACGGTTTTCGTGAATCTGTCAAAGCAAAACTTGGTGCCGGGCTCGGTGGTGGTGCGCAATCCCGCCGGTGCGACGGTGCCGGCCTCCGAGTATATCGTGCTGCTGGATCGCGGTCGCCTCCGCGGGGCGCGGCGCGGCGCGCTGCCGGCCGGACAGTATGCCATCAGCTACCGCTACTATCCGGTCTTTCGCAGCGCCAACCTCGATTCGACGCAACGCCAGGTGCCGAACAGCAGTACGGCGCCGCGGCTCTCCGATGCCGACAATTTCGACGGCCTGGTGCTGTCGTTCCGCAATGCCAGGGCGATTGCCAAAATCGAAAGCCGGTCGCGCTTCAACCGCGACAAACAACCGTTCTTCTTCAGCTTCGTGCCGCTGGAGCTGAATCTCGGCACCGAAACCATCAAGGGCTTCCGCAACGCCGCCAGCTATCGCTTCGAGTTTGCCAACTCGATTGTTGATACCTCCTCGGATTTCCTCGGGGCACAGCCGGTGCCGGTCAACTATCGCGTCTATAACGTGACCGACAAGCGCTATATTGATTTTCTCGTGCTCGACCGGGACAACGACGGCAGGACCCTTTCGACCTTTGACGAAGTGGTGCTGGTCGAAACCGGTGCGAACAATCTTCCGGTCGTAACCTGGGACATGGTGTTCTCCTCTTCGAAGGATACCACCATCTCATTCGGCGCAGGCGATACGCTGTTCATCAACACCAGCAAGCCGTTCCGCCGCGGTGATCGTTTCACCTTTGCGCCGGAACTGCCCACGGTCGATCGGGCGCGCGCCAGCCAGATGCTTTCCGACATTCGCGTCGTGCCCAATCCCTACGTCGTGGCCTCGGTGCACGAGCCGCCGCTGCCGGAGGGCGTCACCAGCGGGCGCGGCGAACGGCGCATCACCTTCACCAACGTTCCGGCCAACGCCACGATTCGCATCTTCACCGCGCGCGGCGAACTGGTGCAGACGCTGCAAAACGGCGGCAACATCCAGAACGGCGCCGTGGCGTGGAACCTCAAGACCTTTGAGAATCTCGATATCGCGCCGGGCGTGTATTTCTACGTGGTCGACTCCGATGCCGGCCAGAAGCAGGGCAAGATTGCGATCATCAAGTAGCGCCGGCGGCCACCCCTGGCCGCCGAGTGGGAAAACAAGTTTCGAGACTGCTCGATTGAAAACAGGGAGCACGAGAATATGATCCGCAAAGTGAACATCGTGGCGCTGAGCCTGGCGCTGCTCATTCTTTGCCTGGGTGCGGGCGAGCTGCGGGC
>JBBIKM010000235.1:0-8796 GCA_037445455.1 bacterium
CTGGAGTATGATTATGATATTACGCTTGATCCGGCAGGGGAAGGCTACAAAATCGTCGCCATGAGTTGTGCACCGGCGCCGGGTGATACCGGCCATACCTGCATGTGCGAATATCAACGCAACGCAGAACAACTCGAGCAGGCGATGGCGAATGAAAAGCCGCTGTTGGGCAGGCTGCTCGATGAGGTGTTGACGTGGAAACGTCAATTCAGCCCTTCAGGCTGCTATTGTGACGCCTCCAGCCGCGAACATAAATGGGGCTTGGTGTTGGAAGTGATTCATTTCGCATTAGCGCAAGATCAGAAGCCGGGAAACCATGGGCAGAATGACAAAACTTTGGAGCATCCATCATGATAAAGCTTTGTGACCTCAATCAAGCAGCAAAAGAGAAACTGTTGCCGGAGGTCAACGACAAGTCCGGCATTGGCGTGCATTATATCGATGCCTTCATCAAGCCCATGAACACGACGCTTCCGGACGGCACCCGCGTTTCCTGCAAGCGCAGGGGCTTGAAAATCATGCTGGCTGCCGGCACGAAGAAGGGTGAAGGCCTGATGCGAAGGCTGGAGGTCAGCAAAGACCCCGTCGTCATGCTGCAGGCGGCGTTGCAAGAGGCGGCGAAAACCGCCGGCGTTGAGCTGCGCATCACCGATGTAGGGATATTCATTGCCGCCTGAGAGCGGGACCGATAAACAGCCGCAACGCCGGTTGCCGAATGGCAAGATCATTTCGGACAAAGCGATGGGAAATGCGAATGGCCGGCGGCAGGATGAGAGCGCAGCGAGCCATTTGTTGAAATGATTTTGGCCCCGGTCATGCAGGAGCTTTTCGTCAACTTGACCAAAATCATCTCGACTTTGTCGCTTCTGCTGCTTTCTCCTTGCATGAGGCTCCTGGACAAAAACGCCACCGGGTTTGATTCCGGCCGGCCGGGCAGAAATCAACCGGCCACTGATTTTGGATCAGAAACGACAAAATCATTTTTCAGAATCTCCAGAGAATGGCCCTGACTCAACCGTTTCTTTGAGAGGGAAACAAGAAATGAAGCCGGCACATTGGGAGATCTTCAAGAAGGCCGCCCGCCTCGAAAAACTGGACCAGGTGCCCATGGCCTTGATCATCGACAGCCCGTGGATACCCGGTTATCTGGGCTTGAATCACATGGACTATTATCTCGATCCCGAGCTGTGGTTCCAGGCCAATTTGAAAATCCATCAGGAGTACCCCGATATCATTTTTGTTCCTTCCTGGTGGATGGAATACGGCATGGCGGCGGAGCCTTCTGCTCTGGGCGCGAAGATCAAGTTCTGGCAGAACAATACACCCAGCGAATATCACACACTTTATCACATTGAGGATCTCGACAACTTCCCGGAATATGAAGTGGAGTGCGACGCTTTCATGGCATTAACGCTGCACCGCATCAAGATGCAGAAGCAGCGCATTCTGGAACAGGGCGAGATCCTGCCGATGGTCACCGCGCGCGGTCCGCTGTGCACCGCCGGCTTCGTGCGCAGCACCACGGCGTTCATGATTGACATTGTGGAAAAGCCCGAATGGGCGCACAAACTCATCGATCGCTGCACCAATCTCATCATCGACTGGTTGAAGGCGCAGGCGAAAATCATGGGCGACTCGGTGGAAGGCATTTTCATTCTGGACGATATAGTCGGTTTTGTCAATGAAGAGCATTACCTGGAATTCGCCCATCCTTATTTGAAGCGCATCTGCGATGCCTTCCCCCGCGAGTGGGTGAAGCTCTATCACAATGACGCCGAAATTGCCGCGTGCCTGGATCATTTGCCGGACTGCGGGTTCAATGTCCTGAATTGGGGCAAGCAAACCGACATTGCCGAAGTGAAGGCGCGCGTCGGCGACCGTATGTGTCTGATGGGCAATGTCAATCCCCTGGAGATCGGCGTGCGTGGCACACCGGCGGAGGTGCGCAAGGCCACCCTGGAGGTCCTGGAGAAGAGCGGCGGTGAAGGCATCATTCTCTCCGTCGGTGGCGGCGTCAGCCCGGGCATGCCGCGCGCCAACATTCTGGCCATGCAGGAGGCCCTGGCAGAGTTTAATTCCGGCCGATAGTCGCAGCCCGGATTCGCCGGGCAGCGGCGAGGATAGCTGGAAATCGTGAAGTCAGAAGAGGGAAGCGTCTGGCGCCAGGCAGGCGGGAAACGCAAAGAAAATGCAGGGAAAACGCCAGGAAATTCCGGCCTGATCTGACACATTCAACCTGTGGAGCACGCGACACATGCCTGATTATGCCTTGATGAACCAATGCCTGTACGAGGGCAAAGCCAAAGAAGTCGAGCAAATGACCAGGGACGCGCTCGCCGAGGGACGGAGCGTTCAGGAGATTTTGAACGAGGGATTGATTGCCGGGATGAGCGTGGTCGGCGAGGATTTCAAGCACAACATTCTTTATGTGCCCGAAGTCCTGATCGCGGCGCGCGCCATGAAGGCCGGCATGGCGGTGCTCAAACCGCTCCTGTCGGCGCACGATTCGCAGGTTCAGCCGGTGGGCGTGATCGTGATGGGAACCGTGCGCGGTGACCTGCACGACATCGGAAAGAATTTGGTGTGCATGATGGCCGAGGGTGCCGGATTCAAAGTTCACGACATCGGCGTGGATCAAAGCGTCGAAAAATTCCTCGCCGCGGCCGAGCAATACCATCCCGACATCGTCGGCATGAGCGCGCTGTTGACCACGACCATGACGTACATGAAAACCGTCATCGACGGCTTCAAGGAAAAGGGTCTGGGCCACATCAAGATGGCGGTCGGCGGCGCGCCGATCAGTCAGATGTTTGCCGATGAAATCGGCGCAGACGGCTACGGCGCCGATGCCTCCAGTGCGGTCGATCTGTTCTTGCGTTTGGTCGGCAGGGGGTAGCGCAACGCCGATCCCTCTCTGGATTCGCGCGGCCGGCATGCATTTGCCGTTTCAGCTCTGCCGGATTGAGAGACTGGCGGCGTTCGCTTGATCGGCCTCAGCTTCAGCAAGCAATTCATGGGCGTTTACATGCAACAGACTCTGCGTGAAAAACTTTTTGAAACCGGTGATTTTCTCCTCGGCGTGGAACTGCTGTCGATTCGCGGCTCGATGACGGAGAAAAGCGCGGTGAAAGCGCGTGATTTTGCCAATGACTTGGTGAATTGCCCGGCAGTCGATTGGATTTCGATTACCGACAATGCCGGTGGCAATCCCAAGCTGGCGCCGCATGCGCTGGGCAAGCCGATTCTGTATGCGGGAAAGGAAGTGGTCATTCACATGACCTGCAAGGATCTCAACCGCAATGGACTTGAAAGTCAGGCCTGGGTGTTGAGCAGCGAGGGGTTTCACAATATTCTGGCCATGACCGGCGACTATCCGGTTAGCGGCCTTGGGGGAATGGCCAAGCCGGTGTTTGATCTCGATTCCATCGGCCTGATTTCCCTGTTAAACAAGATGAATCGCGGCTTCGAACTCCGCAGGAACGGCGTGCCCCACCCCGCCGAACGTCTGGGCCAAACCCAATTCCTGATTGGCGCGGTGACCAGCAATTTCAAACTGCGGGAGGGCGAGGTGGTGCCGCAGTATCTCAAGCTGCAAAAAAAGATCGAGTGCGGCGCGCAATTCATCATCAATCAAGTCGGCTATGATGCCCGCAAGGCTCATGAGCTGCGGGTTTACATGGACCGGCATGCCATGCAGCATGTTCCCTTGATCGGGAATGTCTACGTGTTGAATCCCCGCGTCGCGCGGATCTTTCACGACGGAAAAATCCCGGGAATTGTGTTGACGCCGCCGTTGCTGGAGCTCTGCCTGAAACAGGGCAAATCTGCTGATCACGGCAGGGCATTCTTTCATGAATTTGCCGCCCGGCAGATGGCGATCTATCGCGGCTTGGGATATCGCGGCGCCTATTTGGGCGGCGTTTACGATCTTGCAGCCGTCGAGAAAATCCTGGAAATTGCGCGCGCGTTCTCGCCTGATGATTGGAAACAGTTTGCGCGGGAAATGAGATACTCGCGACCGGGCGAATTTTTTTACTACGCCGAAAATCCGGCCACCGGGCTGGCAGATCCTGCCGCGCACAGGCCGGTCGCGCAGCCGCTGCGATCAAAACACGTTCGACCCGTCTATCAAATCTCCAAGGCCGTACACCACGTCATGTTCACCCGCGATCGCGCTCTGGCAAGGTGGGGCAGGCGCATTTGTCAAAACGCTGCCGACGCCAGCCAGGGACCCAAACTGCTGCGCGCGGTTGAGTGGGTAAGCAAGATGGTTCTGTATGATTGCCGGGATTGCGGCGATTGTTCCCTGCCGGAGATAGCGTACTTGTGCCCCGAGTCGCAATGCGCCAAGAATCAACGCAACGGTCCGTGCGGCGGCACGAAGGACGGCCTTTGTGAGGTGGAGGGCTTTGGCGAGTGCATTTGGCTGCGTGCCTATGAACGCCGCAAGCAGGATGGCAACGAGCGCGAGTTGTTGCGGCATGTTCCCGTGCTGCAAAACCAAGCGCTCCGCGGAACTTCCTCCTGGGCGAACTATTGGCGAGGCCGCGATCATACTGCGACGGCGAACGACCACGCCGCGACCGGCGCCGTGAAGGCTGGCAGCGCGGAGACGCGCGAACTGCAGTTGCCGTCATGACGCCGAGGCGCAGCGCGCAAGCCACTGTTGGCCGGCACAAGATTACGACGTGAAGGCGAATTCTACTGCACAGACAAATGGCCCCAAGCGGGCAAAAGGGAGCAGCGAAGGGCAACGACCCGGGCACGCGGCCATCAGGAGAAATTGCCAATCCCCTCCGGGGCGCAAGAGAACCGCGTCAGGAATACCGCTTCTGCCGGGCTGCAAGCGACAAATTCAATCAGTTCCCAGGGCGCTGCCCGTGGGCTTTTGCATGCGGTCCCATCGGGTTCAAGCTGGCCTCCAATCGCGAGGAGAGTGCAGGGTGAACGTTGCAGTAAGATGCAACATTTGAAAAGGATGGAAAATGACTGAAACCAGGTTGCGTCTGATCGGCGATTTGATCAACAACGCCTATGCCCGGGCGCGCCATGCGTTCGCGGAACGAAACGTGGCAGGCTATCAACAGCTCGCACAATTGCAGGCAAGTCTGGGCGCGGATTTTTTGGACTTGAACCTCGATGCCACGCGCCAGGTGCAGGTGAAGCTGGCCGACATGCTGAGTTTCTTGCCGGAGGTCATTCCTGCGATTCAAGAAGTGACAGCTCTGCCGCTTTGCATCGACAATCCCTCGGTGGCGTATCACAAAGTCGCGCTGCGATACTATGATCGCAGCAAAGGCGCGCCCATTCTGAACTCAATCGCGGCCTCGCGTGAACGCCTGGAAGAGATGATCGAACTGATCGCGGAATACGACACGCTCGTCATCGTCATGGCTTCGGAAAAATTCGCTGACGGCGGCACGGCGCAATGCCTGCATCCCGGCGATGTTCACGCTGCCGCCAGGCATTTCGTGGAGCTGCTGGTCACCAGGGCGAACCGCCGCAGCGATCAGATCATCATTGATCCGGGACTTGCGCCGGTTGGCGCCGACACCTACGGCCTGGTGAATATCGGGTTGGATGCCATGCGACTCATCCGGCAGGATCCCGATTTGCGCGGTATTCATCTGACGGTGGGGCTGTCGAATTTTGCCTGGGGCACGCCCAAATATCTCCGGGAAAATCTGGAGCGCGCCTATTTGACTTTGGCGGTTGAGGCGGGATTGGATTTTGTCATTGCCAACCCGGAAAAATCGCCCGTGCCTTTGCCCGCTGATCACACGATCGTGCAGCAGCTTCGTCATGCCCTGGCGCTGGGTCGCGCCGAAGAAGGCGAGAGCCGGGAGACCGCGGGCTTTCGCCAGGCTGAGGCCATCATGGAAATCTGCAACAGTGCCGCGCCCGCCGATGATTGACGCGCGGAAGGTTGATTGACGGAACAATTTAGCGGTGGAATGATCATGTTTGCGGCAGGGCTTCTTAAGGCGGCAGCCGTCTGGCGCCAGGTTCAAAGAGATGATCACCCTGCCGCAGAATTTTTCTGCCACAAGAAAATGATCATTCCACCAGCTTCCAGCCAACGCTGTGTCTGGCTGCGTGTCGGGACGCTGATTGATGGGTTGAGCGCGGGACCCCGCAACGATGTTCATGTGGTTTATGATGCCCACTCCATCCGATTCGTCGGTGCTTCACCGCCTGCGGCGTTGTTGCAATCCGGCCAAACGCAACCGGACGCGGAGTTGCACGATTATACTCTGCTGCCCGGCCTGATCGAAGCGCACGCGCATTTGTTTCTCGCCGGCACGGAGTTGGATCCGGCGGGACGCAACGCCCACCTTAAACAAGCACCACAAGAATTGCTGAGCGCGGCACACAGGCGCCTGGAGCGACTCGTTCGCCTCGGTGTCATCGCGGTTCGCGACGCCGGTGACCGGCACGGCGTTGGGCTGGCGCTCAGCAAACTTCATGAGAGCGAAGACAGACCATGCATGCCTTATGTCGACAGCCCGGGCGCGGCCATCCACCGCAAGGGCTGCTACGGCGCTTTTATGGCCGGGCCCATCGAGCATCATCCCACTCTCAAAGCATGCGTGCAAGCAAGAATTCTTGCTGGCGCTGACCGCATCAAGTTGATTGCCACTGACATCATCGACTTCAGGGAAGGCCGGGTGACCAGGGCGCCGCAATTGACTGCCGAGGAAGTCACCGGGCTGGTGCGTGCAGCACAGGAATTCGGCAAACAAACGTTTGCGCATGCCTCCGGCGAGGACGGAATCGAACACGTCATTGCAGGCAAAGTGGACTCGGTTGAGCACGGATTCTTCGTTCGCGCCGATCAACTGGCGCGCATGCGCGACCGGCAAATCGCCTGGGTGCCGACCATCGCGCCGGTGCAAAAGCAAATCGAACATGCCGGCCGCCTGGGTTGGGATGAAAGAGTCGTTGCCAATTTGCACAGGATTCTCGAACAACATGCGGCAAGCCTGCGGAGAGCGCATGAAATGGGCGTGCCGATCGTTGCCGGTAGTGATGCCGGTTCCTATGGTGTCTCTCACGGTCTTGGTCTTTTGGAAGAATTGGAATTGCTGGAGCGCGCCGGCCTTCCGGCAATGGCGGTCATCAATGCCGCGACCGGAAGCAGCGCACAGCGCCTGGGTTACAAGGAAAAGTTTGGTCAAATCAAACCGGGATATCGCAGCCGCTTCATTCTCACCACCCATTCGCCGCTGGACGGCATTGCCAATTTGAGAAAACCCAAGTCCGTGGTGTTCGATGGCGCGGTCTACGATTCCGCTGCGAACCTCGACTTGTCAGGACTATAACGCATGGCGCTTGAACAAACCTGGCGGTGGTTTGGCCCGTCAGATCCCATTTCTCTCACAGAGATCAAGCAAACCGGCGCCACCGGCATCGTGACGGCGCTGCATCAAATTCCCCCCGGTGAGATCTGGCCGGTCCAGGAAATCCTGAAAAGAAAAGCGATCATTGCCGCTGCCGGTTTGACCTGGTCAGTGGCTGAGAGCCTGCCGGTGCATGAAGACATCAAGAAGCGCACCGGCAGCTATCGGCGTTTGCTGGAGAATTATGCCGCTTCGCTGCGCAACCTGGGGCAATGCGGCATTGACACGGTGTGCTACAATTTCATGCCGATTCTCGACTGGTCGCGCACCGATCTGCAAGTGGAATTCAAAGACGGCTCGCTCACCACGAAATTTGAAACCAGGGCGTTTGCCGCGTTTGATCTTTTCATCCTGCAGCGGCCACAGGCAGAACTCAGTTACAGCGCCGGTCAAATTCAGCAGGCCCGGCAATACTTCTCTGGTTTGAGCGGGAGTCAAAAAGAAAAACTCAAACAAACCGTGCTGCTGGGTCTTCCCGGTTCGTTGCAAGCATACAGTTTGGAAGGGCTGCGTGCGGCTCTGCGTGAGTATGATGGCCTCGGCGAAACCGGGTTGCGTGCAAATTTGATCGCATTCATCAAAGAGATGGCGCCGGTTGCTGAAGAGGCGGGCGTGCTCCTGGCGCTCCATCCTGATGATCCGCCCTGGCCGCTGTTGGGCCTGCCGCGCGTCGTGCGCAACGCCTCAGATATCGAGCGGATTCTGCAGGCCGGCGATTCACCCGCGCATGGCCTGACCTTTTGCACGGGTTCGCTGGGCGCCGGCCGCAACAACAATCTTGTTGAGATGGCGGAGATTTTTGCAGAGAGGATCAACTTCATTCATCTCCGCAACGTGACCTGCAGTCCAGAAGGCGACTTCATCGAGGACAATCATCTGGAAGGCGACGTGGACATGTTCGGCGTGATGAAGGCACTCTTGCTCGAACAAAAACGCCGTCTTGAATCGGGAAGAAAAGACCACCGCATGCCGATGCGGCCGGATCACGGCCATCTCATGCTGCTCGATCAACAGCGGGGAGATTTCTATCCCGGTTATTCACTGCTCGGCAGAATGCGGGGGCTGGCGGAACTGCGCGGTTTGGAATTGGGAATCACCCGATCCCTGGGAATATGACGGGTAACGAGGCGCGACGATTCGTTGGCTGTGTTCATCCGCCATCCTCGCAGACGTAAGGTTGCCTCACGGACCGGAGTGCCAGTAGACGCACGCGGCCGCAGCACTGATTTGATTGCGGCCACGCTGAATGCTCACAACAAGCTCAAGTCAAGCGTGGCGTTGCCGGAGCGCCCGCGACACCAGTTTGCCCAATTCGCGCAGCCACAGCACCGAGCTTGCCACCGCGGCGCAGCGCAGCCAATCGCCGAAGCTCAAGCGCACGGTCGAAAATGTTTGC